>CBDTZS010000054.1:0-21619 GCA_965364955.1 uncultured Tenacibaculum sp.
TATTTAACCAAATATTGATCTACATTTTGCCAAGGACCTCCATTAATAACATCAATACCTTGATTTGCTAAAAACTGCATTGCTTGTCCGCTTCTTCCTCCACTTTTACAAACTGCTATTACTGGTTTATCCCAAGATTTTACCTCTTCTACATTTAAAGGTACTACGGTTAAAACAATATGTTTTGCTCCTTCAGAATGACCTTCATTCCATTCAGCCAAGGTTCTTACATCTAAAACTACTGCTCCTTTATTTAAATATTCTTGTATTTCGTTCGTCATGTTTTTTTTTCTAAATAAATTAAAAAATCCCATTTGTTTTATTTTTATTGAGACAACAAATTTAACCCGTTTTCAATTAACAATTTGTAACTCTTGTTACTTTTAAGGTTTTCAATATATGTTCTTAATTCCCTTTTAACTGTGTAATTATTATCTACCGCTAATTCTAATAATTCTAACGGAAGTAACCAGTCGCTAGTAAACTCTTGCTGCAACCTAGAAAAAATAGTTTTTATTTTTTCTTCTGACATCTTATTTCCTTCTCGCATCTTTCTAACTTCATCATACAATGTGTACAGTTCTTTATCAGAAGATGAATATTCAATTTTATGTGTTTTCGTTTCAGAAACCTTCCCTAAATCTTCAAAAGAATCGACATCCGCAGGTCCTGAATAAGCTGAAACTAATTCTTTCCCTATTGCCATATCGTAAATTCCCCATTCTGGTCTAAACAATACTTGATCTTTATATGTTACCGTGCAATCTTTTAAGGATACTATTAAAATTTTCCCTCTTAAATCACGAGTTCCTGTAATTACTTTTCCTTTAACAAGCACACCGCTTTCAAACTCTAATAGCATCTCTTCACCTTCATAAATTCCGTACGCTTTTAAATCACGTGGACTCATGTCTTCAATATGTAAATTGATACCTTTTAACTTTCCTACCGGACTCCCAAAACCTTCTGCATGATATGTAATTCCGTGCCCTATCAATTCTTTATCTCTATTAGCTAAAGCTGTTGGACCCGTAGTTTGTATATAGGCTACTTTTCCTTTTTCATCTTCAATTACATTGGTAAACATTCCCGAAACTTGCACCCCAGTACTCAACTCTATAGTTCCCAAATTTTTAGAAGTAATTAGTTTTTTAACCCCTTTTAATCCTCCAGTTCTAAGTGCCATCGTATTTGCAAACTCATTTAACACCAAACTTAAATAAGCAAAATTGGGCGTTACAAATAATTGTGGTTGCGGTTTCGTAATATCGAAACTTACATTTGCTGCTTCTATGGAATATGCCGCTTTTTTAACCTCATCTTTCATACACCACATACTCTCACCTATAGATGATAATAAGCCTGCTCCATAAATTTTAGGGTCATCAAGTGCACCAATCATACCATATTCAACTGTCCACCAATGCAAATTTCTTATTTGCGCCATTTCAGACAATTCACCCATGTTATCTTGAAGCCATTCTACTTTTTCTTGAGCTTCATCTATTTCTTTTTGGTTTGAATTTGGGTCCTCTTTTAAAATAGATAATAGTCGAATAGCTTCATACATTTCATAATCTTTGGATGATGAAATTGCTTTCGATCCTATTTCTCCAAATCGACGTAAATATTCAGAATATTCAGGATTTGCAATAATTGGAGCATGACCTGCAGCTTCGTGAATAATATCTGGTGCTGGTGTATATTCTATATGATTTATGGTACGCATATCTGAAGCGATAACCAAAACATTATAAGCCTGAAACTCCATAAATGCATTTGGCGGAATAAATCCGTCAACTGAAACCGCTGCCCAACCAATTTCTTTTAATATACGATTCATTCCTGCCATATAAGGAATGTCTTCAACAGAAACACCTGTTTTTTCCAATCCGTGTAAATAAGAAGAATGGGCAACTTTACCCAAATAATCAACATTCATACGCATTACATATCGCCAAACTGCTTGGTTCTGGGCGGTATATTCTTCATAAGGTTGTTTAACCACAAATTTATGTAAGTGTTTCGGTAATTTTTTAGTTACTTCATTTAGTTCAAAATGAGATTCCATATTGTTGTTTGTTTTGCTGGGTAAATTTAAGTTTTTTATAGTTCACAAAAAATCGATATCCGTTAAATTATCTATTTTGTATATTTACTTTTATTACAAATTTAAAAACTATGAGAAATCGCGGAAGTTTAAAGATTAGACTTTTAATTGGAGCAGCTATTGCACTATTCGCTTTGGTAAAATACTGTTCTAGCGCAGAAACAAATCCTTACACAGGTAAAAAACAACATATCTCTATTTCACCAAAACAAGAAATTGCAATTGGTTTAAGCAGTGCGCCTCAAATGGCACAACAACATGGTGGATTATATCCAAGCCAAAAATACCAAGATTTAGTAGATAAGGTTGGTGAAAAATTACTAAACAACAGTATTGCTAGAAAATCTGGTTACCCCTTCGAATTTCATCTATTAAAAGATGACAGAGCCATTAATGCGTTTGCATTACCTGGCGGACAAGTATTTATCACTTTTGCTTTATTTTCAAAATTAAAAAACGAAGATCAATTAGCAGGGGTTATAGGGCATGAAATTGGCCATGTCATTGGTCGGCATTCTGCTGCTCGTATGGCAAAACAAGATTTAACTCAAGGTTTACTTTCGGGTGCTTCAGTTGGTTTTGACCCAAGTACTGCTCAAGGAATGTCTGGAATTGCCAATGTAATTAATATGAGATTTGGTAGAGATGACGAATTAGAAAGTGATGATTTAGGTGTAAAATTAATGGTAGATGCTGGTTATAATCCTGAAAGTTTAATTGGCGTGATGGAAATTTTAAAACAAGCTGCTGGACCAAATAAAGTTCCAGAATTTCAAAGCACGCACCCAGATCCTGAAAACAGAATTCAAAAGATAAAAGAAGCTATTCGCAAGTATCGAAAATAATTCATAAAACGACATATAACAGTATACATCATTACAACAGAATTAAGTAACATTACGTTTAATTAACAGCTACAGATTGCTTCGTAACATTTTCAAGAAAATAGCTACTAATAGTTAGAACCTAAATTAGTAGCTATGAGTTTTGGAGGAGCAGCAAATATGATTGCCAGTTTAAAAAATAATAAAAGAAGTTAGGAAGAGTGCTTTTGAAAAACTAGAACGTTTTCAAAAGGAAAATAATGATACATTACTTTTTACTAATTCTACTACTAAAGAAAAACTTAATGAAATTAAACTTCGAATAAAAAAAGAAAATAAAATATCTTTAATTAAAAACATTGTTTTATTCACTTTTGCCTTTCTTATTTTATACTTCGTAATCGGTTTCGTTATTTTTTAAAAATCATTTAAAATCTTTCTTACTTTTGTCTTTCAAGACACAACCAATGAATAAGAAAGTAATTTTAATGATATTGGATGGCTGGGGAATTACTCAAGACCCTAAAGTATCTGCTATATACAATGCCAAAACACCTTTTATAAATTCGTTATACGATAAATTTCCATACGCACAATTACGTACTGACGGCGAACATGTTGGGCTACCTGAAGGGCAAATGGGAAATTCTGAAGTTGGCCATATGAATTTAGGTGCTGGTAGAATTGTATATCAGAATCTTGCTAAAATTAACAAAGCTGTTGATGAGGGTACTTTAGCACAAGAAACTGAATTATTAAATGCTTTCAATTACGCCAAAAAGAACCATAAAAATGTTCATTTTTTAGGACTAGTTTCTAATGGAGGAATTCATTCACACATAAATCACTTAAAAGGGCTGCTTGAAGCTGCTGATAATTTTGGTTTGAAAGATGTTTTTTTACATGCTTTTACTGATGGTCGTGATTGCGATCCGAAATCAGGGAAGTATTTTATTAACGACATTCAGGGGCACATGCAAAAAACTACCGGAGAGCTAGCCTCAGTAACAGGTCGCTATTATGCAATGGACCGAGACAATCGTTGGGAAAGAATTCAACTAGCATATGATGCTTTAGTGAATGGAAAAGGAAACTATTCAACCGACGCTACAGAAAGCATTCAACAAAGTTATAATTCAGGTATTACCGATGAATTCATCAAACCTATTATCATAGTTGATGAAAATAAGCAACCAAAAGCTACTATTAAAGAAGATGATGTTGTTATCTTTTTTAATTTCAGAACAGATAGAGGCCGTGAGTTAACTGAAGTTTTAAGTCAGAAAAACATACCAGAGCTTAACATGAAAAAATTGCATTTATATTTTGTTACCATGACAAATTATGATGAAAGGTTCAATAATATTAAAACCATTTACACTAGTAAAAATATTAAAAACACTTTAGGAGAAGTTTTAGAAAAAGCAAATAAAAAACAGATTAGAATTGCTGAAACTGAGAAATACCCACATGTAACGTTTTTCTTTTCTGGAGGAAGAGAAAAAGAATTTAAAGGTGAAACCCGATTATTATGTCCGTCACCAAAAGTAGCTACGTACGATTTAAAGCCAGAAATGAGTGCCTATGAAATTCGCGACGCAATTGTTCCTGAGTTAGAAAAAGGAGATGTAGATTTTGTATGTTTAAACTTCGCTAATGGAGACATGGTTGGTCATACTGGTGTTTTTGAAGCGGCCATTAAAGCTTGTGAAACAGTAGATATTTGCGTGAACGATGTAATTACAGCCGCATTAGAAAATGAGTACACTACGATATTAATTGCCGATCACGGGAATTGTGAGACAATGATGAACCCCGACGGAACTCCGCATACAGCACACACAACCAATCCTGTGCCAATAATTTTGATAGACAAAGAATTAAAATCTATAAAAAATGGTGTATTGGGTGATATTGCTCCAACAATTTTACAGCTAATAAATGTGAAAAAACCTAAAGAAATGACCCAAAATTCACTTATTTAAAATATTAATGATGAAGAAAATAACATATACACTAATTGCTTTACTAATTATCTCTTGTGCATCAGTTCCTAAGAACCCTGCAACAAAAGACAAAGATGGAGATTTAGTAGGTATTGCTACTAAAAAGGATTTTCAACAAGAACCATACGGCACAGAATGGTTTAATGACTTTTATAGCTATTATGAAACTGATAAAAACACCATAGACAAATTAAAACCACATTTAAAAGACGTAAAAATTAAAGGTTTTATGGGCACATGGTGTGGTGATAGTCAACGTGAAATTCCTAATTTATATAAATTGTTAGATCAATCAGGTTTCAATTATAAAAACCTTGAATTAGTAACGGTAAATCACGAAAAAAAAGCAAACGGATTAGAAGAAGGATTCAATGTCGTTCGGGTACCAACTTTTATCTTTTATAAAAAGGGAAAAGAAATTGGTCGTTTTGTAGAACATCCAATAGATGGAAGCTCGATAGAGGAAGATATTTTAAAAATAATTTCTGGCAAACCATACACACATCCGTATCAAAAATAACCGTAAATTTGCGCCTCAATATTTTTTAAAATGATCAAACCAAAAACTAGAGAAGAAATAGAAATCATGCGTGAAAGTGCATTAGTCGTATCAAAAACTTTAGGAATGCTAGCTAAAGAAGTAAAGCCTGGTGTTACTACTTTATATCTTGATAAACTTGCTGAAGATTTTATTCGTGAGCAAGGAGCTATTCCTGGTTTTTTAGGATTATATGATTTTCCAAACACACTTTGCATGAGTCCAAACTCACAGATAGTTCACGGAATCCCGAATAAAACACCTTTACAAGAAGGTGATATTATTTCTATTGATTGTGGTGCTATTAAAAATGATTTTTACGGAGATCATGCCTATACTTTTGCTGTAGGTGAAATCGCTTCAGAAACAAAAAAATTACTAGATATAACGAGAGAAAGTTTATACGTTGGTATTCGTGAATTGAAAGTAGGAAATCGCGTAGGTGATGTTGGTTTTGCTATTCAAAATTTTACTGAAAATCATGGTTATGGTGTGGTTAGAGAATTAGTTGGTCATGGTTTAGGACGCGTAATGCACGAAGATCCTGAAATGCCCAATTATGGACGCAGAGGTCGTGGTAAAAAATTTATTGAAGGTATGGTTGTTGCCATTGAGCCAATGACAAACCTAGGAACTCATAAAATATTACAACACGATGATGGTTGGACGATTACTACTTTAGATGGTAAACCTTCTGCTCATTTCGAACATGATGTTGCTATTGTTAATGGTAAACCTGAATTGCTTTCAACTTTCAAGTATGTTCATGAAGCTTTAGGAATTGAAACTAATGAAGAAGATGAATTTAGACAACAACTTTTAGAACAATAAAGTGTTTTTATTTAAATCCATATTAAATACTATTCCCAGGCCCATACTAATTAAAGCTAGTTATTGGGCACGCCCTGTAATTTCTTGGTGGTTAAAAGGTGATGTATTAACCGACCCTATTGATGGAAAATCGTTCCGTAAGTTTTTACCTTATGGTTATGGTGTACAGCGAGAAAATGCACTTTCTCCTTCTACACTCTCATTAGAAAGGCATCGTTTATTGTGGATATATTTACAAAATGAAACCGGTTTTTTCTCTTCGGATAAAAAATTAAGAGTACTACATATTGCTCCTGAACAATGTTTTCTAGACATTTTCAGAAAACAAAAAAACTTAGAATATATTACTTCAGATTTAGAATCGCCAATTGCTGATGTAAAAGCAGATATTTGCGATTTACCTTTTAAAGACAATGAATTTGATGTTGTTTTCTGCAATCACGTTTTAGAACATATTTCAGACGACACAAAAGCAATGCAGGAACTGTATCGTGTAATGAATAGTGGCGGATTTGGAATTTTTCAAATTCCGCAAGATTTATCAAGAGAAACTACTTTTGAAGATGATTCTATTACCGACCGTAAAGAACGTGCAAGAATATTCGGCCAATATGATCATGTACGCGTGTACGGACGTGATTATTTCGATAAACTACGCTCTATAGGTTTTAAAGTTGATGAAGTTGACTTTACAAAAAAAATCATTCCAGAAAAACTAGAACGATTTGCTTTAATGAAAGGCGAAATTTTGCCTGTGTGTTTTAAAGGTTAATTAGCAAATTCTACTATGTCACCATTTTCGTTGGCAAATAACAGAATTGCTTTTATTTCAGAATGTTTCTTTAAAAACGCTTTAGTTTTCTCTAATCCCATTGCCATAAACGCCGTTGCATACGCATCAACATCAGCACAATCAACAGCTCCGTAAACCGTTGCACTTAATAAATTACTTTCGGTAGCAAAACCTGTTTTAGGATTTATCGTATGCACATATTTTTGTCCGCTAGCACCAATTCTAAACTTGCGATAATTACCAGAACTCGCCATTGATTGATTGCTTAATGTTATAAACCTAGACATACTTCTTGTTCCATCCACATTTGGATCATCAATAGCTACTTTCCAGTATTTATCTCTAACATTCTTCCCCCTTGCTCTAATTTCGCCTCCAATTTCCACTAAATAGTTCTTAATTTTTTTATTTTCTAAAAATCGCCCTACAACATCAATCCCATATCCTTTCGCTATAGAATTAAAATCTAAGCAAGTTTCAGTAAATTTCTTTTTGATTATTCTTCCTTCCAAAATTACTTTATCTAAACCTACTTGTTTCATTAGTTTATTTACCTCTAAACTATCTAAATCTCTTTTCTCTTTCTTATAACCAAATCCCCAAGCATTTACCAAACTACAAACCGTTGGATCAAAATAACCATTGGTTTCCTTATAAATTCTCTTCGATTTATTGAAAACCTCTAAAAATAGATCATCAATAACAATAGTTGAATCTCCTCTATTAATTTTAGAAATATCTGAAGCAGGAATATATGTCGACAATGATTTGTTTACCAAAAAAAATAAGCTATCTACTGATTTCTGGTAATCAACCCCATTTAAATAAGTAATATGATACGTTGTTCCAAAAACAAAACCTTCTAATTTAGTTTCATCTATCTTTTTTTCTTGTTTACAAGCAGTTAGCAAAAGCAGTACTATACTCGCCAAATAAAATATTTTTTTAAACATCTTTTAAATTTGCTCACAAAAATAATTCATTATTACTTCATAAAAGATTGTTAATTCTCTTTTTTATAGCTTGCTTTTTATAAATTTGCTTTACTATTACATTAATAACATATAAAAAAACAGTCTAAAATGAAGAAAATATTTTTATTTCTTACAGCTTCTCTTATACTAGCATCTTGTGCTTCTACTAAAGAATTAGAAGCTTTAAAAACAAAGCATGAACAAACAAAAGAAGAGTTATTAGCTGTAAAAACAAATCTGACTAAATGCTTGATTGAAAAAGAAGGTTGTGAAGACAAGGTTTCTTCATTAAAAGCTTCAGTAGGTGATTTAAAGGCTGATAAACAAAACACGCTTCAACAAGTGGAGAACTTAACTGTTTTAACTAAAGGAGCTAATGACAATATTAAAGAGACATTAACTCAATTAAGTAAAAAAGATAAATATATAAACAGAATTAGAGCTGCTAACTCTAAAAAAGACTCACTTAACTTAGTTGTTGCTTTTCATTTAAAAAAGGAGTTACAACAAGGTATTGACGATGAAGATATTCAAGTAAATGTTGAAAAAACTGTTGTCTTTATATCTATTTCTGATAAATTATTATTTAAAAGCGGAAGCTATACTATTTCAGAAAAAGCTTCTATTGTTTTAGGAAAAGTAGCTACTGTTGTAAACGGTCAACCAGAAATGGATGTAATGATTGAAGGTCATACAGATGACACACCTGTTGCAAAAGGATCTAGCATAAAAGATAACTGGGGTTTAAGTGTTTTACGTGCAACATCTATTGTTCGTGAACTACAAAACAAGTACAATGTAGCTCCTAACAGATTAATTGCTGCCGGTAGAGCTAACTATGTTCCACTAGTAGCAAACGACACTCCTGAAAACAAAGCAAAAAACAGAAGAACTAAAATTATTATTCTTCCTCGTTTAAATCAATTCTTTGAATTACTAGAACAAAAAGCTGAATAATTTCAGCGTTTATTTGATATAAAAAAACGTGCTCTTGCACGTTTTTTTTATTAGCAAGAAATTAAACTAACACGCTATTTGTCAATCGAATAATTAGCCGTACATTTGCAGTCCTTTTTTAAGGATAAAATCATATATTAATAAACAAAAACTAATCGTGTAATTATGAACACATTAAGTTACAAAACAGTATCAGCAAACAAAAACACTGTTAACAAAGAGTGGGTTTTAGTTGATGCGGACGGGCAAACGTTGGGTCGTCTAGCTTCTAAAATAGCAATGCTAATTAGAGGTAAGTACAAACCTAATTATACTCCTCACGTAGATTGTGGAGATAACGTGGTTGTTATCAACGCAGAAAAAATTGTTCTAACTGGTAAAAAGTGGACTGATAAGTCTTACATCCGTCACACAGGTTATCCAGGAGGTCAAAGATCATTAACTGCTACAGAAATGTTCGAAAAAGATCCTACAAGATTAATCGAAAAAGCAGTAAAAGGAATGTTACCTAAAAACAAATTAGGTAGTGCATTATACAAAAACTTGTATGCATATGCAGGTACTGAGCACCAACAAACTGCTCAAAACCCAAAAGCTATTAACCTTAACGATCTTAAATAATGGAAACTGTACACAAAATAGGTAGAAGAAAAACTGCAGTTGCACGTATTTATCTTTCAGAAGGTAAAGGAAACATTACTGTAAACAAAAAGGAGTATAAAAACTACTTTACAACCGGTACTTTACAATACAAAATACAACAACCTTTAATGTTAACTGAGAACTTAGAGTCTTATGATATTAAAGTAAATGTATTTGGTGGAGGTATTACTGGTCAAGCAGAAGCAATTCGTTTAGCAATTACTAGAGCATTAGTTTTTATTAACGAAGAGCACAGAGCAGTATTAAAACCAGAAGGTTTATTAACTCGTGACCCTAGAATGGTTGAACGTAAGAAATTCGGTCAGAAGAAAGCACGTAAGAAATTCCAGTTCTCTAAACGTTAATAGTATCATTGCTTTGCAGAAAGCTTTGGTTATTTATTTTCAAAAAGAGACTGTTATTTATAAATTAATTTTTAACAGTTTAGTATCTAAATATTTCAGACTTACTATAACTACTGAAATATTGTGAAAACAGAACGTAAACACATTTTATTAAAATGGCAAACATTCAAGAATTATTAGAAAGCGGAGTGCACTTCGGTCACTTAACTAGAAAATGGAACCCAAACATGGCTCCATACATTTATACAGAACGTAATGGTGTTCACATCATCGATTTGTATAAAACATCAGCTAAGATAGATGAAGCTGCATTAGCTTTACAAAAAATAGCAAACTCTGGACGTAAAATCTTATTCGTTGCAACTAAAAAGCAAGCTAAAGATATCGTTGCAGAAAGAGCAAAAAACATTAACATGCCTTACATTACTGAGCGTTGGCCAGGTGGTATGTTAACTAACTTTGTTACTATTCGTAAAGCTGTTAAAAAAATGGCGACTATCGATAGAATGAAATTAGATGGTTCTTTTGATGCATTATCAAAAAGAGAAAAATTACAAATTAATCGCCAGAGAGCTAAATTAGAAAAGAATTTAGGTTCTATTTCTGATATGACTCGTTTACCTGCTGCTGTATTTGTAATTGACGTAAAGAAAGAACACATTGCAATTGCTGAAGCTACAAAATTAAATATTCCAATTTTTGCATTAGTTGATACAAACTCTGATCCAAGACCAGTTGATTTTGTAATTCCTGCAAATGATGATGCTTCAAAATCTATTGACAAAGTACTATCTTACATTACTGATGCTATCAATGAAGGCTTATCTGAAAGAAAAGCTGACAAAGAAAAAGTAAAAGTAGAAAAAGCACCTGCTAAGGAAGAAACTAAAGCAGAAGCAGTTACTACTGAAGCTCCAGTTAAAGAAGAAAAAGCTACTACTGAAACTGCTGCTACTGAAGCACCAGCTAAAGAAGAAGAGGCTAAATAATTTTAATTTAAAGGTTTCATTTATTTGAAACCTTTAAATTTTTTACAACAAAATATTTACAACTAAAAAATACCAATAGAAATGTCAGTAAAAATTAGCGCTGCAGACGTAAAAAAATTAAGAGAAACTACCGGAGCCGGTATGATGGATTGTAAAAATGCATTAGTAGAAGCTGAAGGAAATTTCGAAAAATCAATTGATATTTTACGTAAAAAAGGACAAAAAATAGCTGCTAAAAGAGCAGATAGAGAGTCTACTGAAGGTGTTGCTATTACTAAAATTAGTGATGACAATACTTATGGTGTTGCTATTGTATTAGCATGTGAAACAGATTTCGTATCTAAGAATGATTCATTCAAAGATTTAGCTGCTGAATTTGTTGATATTGCTTTTAATACTAAAACTAAAGAAGAATTTTTAGCTGCTGATTTTGGCGGAGTAACTGTTGCTGAAAAGTTAATCGAACAAACAGGAGTTATCGGTGAAAAAATCGATATTACTTCTTTTGAGACACTTGAAGCACCATTTGTAGGTTCTTATACTCATGTTGGTAAAATTGCTGCTCTAGTTGGTTTATCTACTTCTGTAGATAACGCTGACACTTTAACTAAAGACTTAGCAATGCAAGCTGCATCAATGGGAGCAATTTCTTTATCTTATAAAGGTTTCGAAGCTGCTTATGTAGAATCTGAAACTGAAGCAAGAATTGCTGCTATCGTAAAAGACAATGAAGAATTAGTTCGTTTAGGTAAAACTTTAAAGAACGTTCCTCAATATGTATCTAGATTACAATTAACTGATGCTGCTTTAGCTAAAGCTGAAGAAGCTGCTAAAGAGCAATTAAAATCAGAAGGTAAACCAGAGAAAATTTGGGACAAAATCTTACCAGGTAAAATGGAAAGATTTATTTCTGACAATACAACTTTAGATCAAGAACAATGTTTGTTAGATCAAAAGTTTATTAAAGACGAAAAGAAAACTGTTGCAGAATATGTTTCTTCTTTTGGTGACGTAGAGGTTAAAAACTTCGTAAGAGTTACTTTAGGATAATTCTCAATAAAATTTATAATAAAAACCATCCAATTTTTGGATGGTTTTTTATTTTATCAAAATTCAAACTCAAAAAAAATACGTAGTTTTGCACAACTTTCAACAAGACTATGCAATATAAAAGAATCCTATTAAAATTAAGCGGCGAATCATTAATGGGCGACCGTCAATATGGTATTGATCCTAAAAGACTTAAAGAGTATGCCCAAGAAATTAAGCAAGTAGTTGATGAAAATATTGAAATCGCAATTGTTATTGGTGGTGGTAATATTTTTAGAGGTGTTGCTGGAGCCAGTAACGGTATGGATCGCGTACAAGGTGACCATATGGGCATGTTAGCTACATGTATTAATGGCTTAGCTTTGCAAAGTGCTTTAGAAGATGAAGGAATTCATACTCGATTACAAACTGCAATCGAAATTAAAGAAATAGCAGAACCTTATATTAAACGTCGTGCAAATCGTCATTTAGAAAAAGGACGTGTTGTGATTTTTGGTGGGGGAACAGGAAATCCTTACTTTACAACTGATACAGCTGCCGTATTAAGAGCTATAGAAGTTAATGCAGATGCTATTTTAAAAGGAACAAGAGTAGATGGTATTTACAATGTTGATCCAGAAAAGGATAAAAATGCCATAAAATATGATAGCATCACCTTTAAAGAGGTTATCAAAAAAGGATTAAAAGTAATGGACATGACTGCCTTTACTTTAAGTGAAGAAAACAATCTTCCAATTATTGTTTTTGATATGAACAAAAAAGGAAACTTACTAAAGTTGGTTTCTGGAGTGAAAATTGGAACAATAGTTGATAACAAATAAATCGAAATAACCTCTTGCATTTTTTAGAGGTCAATAAATACGAGTAAAATGAACGAAGAAATAGATTTTATTTTAGATTCGGCCAAAGAGGCAATGAATAATGCTATAGAACACTTAATAAAAGAACTACGTACTATTAGAGCAGGTAAGGCTTCTCCTTCAATGCTATCAAACGTACAGGTTAATTATTATGGCTCTGCGACTCCTTTAAGTCAGATAGCTAATGTAAGCACATCAGATGCAAGAACAATTACTATTCAGCCTTGGGAAAAAAATATGTTACAAGAAGTTGAGAAAGCCATTATGGTAGCTAACTTAGGTTTTAACCCAATGAATAACGGTGATATTATTATTATTAATGTCCCTGCATTAACCGAAGAACGTCGTAAAGATTTAGCGAAACAATCTAAAGCAGAATCTGAACATGCAAAAGTTGGAATACGTAATGCTCGTAAAGATGCTAACAACGATATTAAAAAGACTGATATTTCTGACGATTTAAAGAAAAGTGCAGAAGATAGTATTCAGAAATTAACTGATAGTTATATTAAAGATATTGATGAAAAAACAGCAGTAAAAGAAAAAGAGATAATGACTGTTTAAATCTCCTAAAAAAATCGATAAAAAAGAGTGTTTTCAAGACACTCTTTTTTATCGATTAATTGTTTCCTTTATCATAACTTTGTTAAAAAAAAATGAATGACTTTTTGGACTAAAATCGCAGGATTTATATTAAGAAACAGATATCTAGTTTTAATTGCGATTGCGATTGTTACAGGGCTTTTAGTCACTCAAATGAAATACATGCGCTTCTCGTATACAGAAGCCAACTTGCTACCTAAAGATCATGAAGCTAATATACAATACGATAAGTTTTTAGAAATTTTTGGTGAAGAGGGCAACTTAGTTATCTTAGGTATCAAAGATTCAACCATTTTTACTCCTACTAAATTCAACGCTTGGAATAAGCTTGTAAAAGACTTAGACAGTGTAAAACAAGTAGATTTTACAGTTTCTATTGCTGATGTTAAACAGTTAAAGGCCGATAGAAAACAACGGAAATTTGTTCTCGAACCTCTGTTCAACAAGGCTCCGACTACAAATGAAGAGGTAAATAGAATAAAGAAACAATTATTTGAAAACCTTCCTTTTTACGACAACTTACTATACAACGACCAAGGTACTTTACAAACTGCTATTTATATAGACAAAGACATTGTAAACACCCCTGCTCGTAGAAATTTCATTACAGAAACATTAATTCCTACTATTGAGCAATTTGAGAAAGAGCATCGAATAGATGTACGTATTTCCGGAATGCCATACATACGAACGATAAATTCTCAAAACATCATCGATGAGATGAGCCTTTTCGTATTGGGTGCATTAGGCATTACTGCTGTTATATTCTTTTTCTTTTTCCGTTCATTTAGAGCAACTTTTATTACACTACTAGTTGTTGGTATTGGTGTTATTTGGGCTTTTGGTTTTATAGGGTTGTTTAGGTATGAGATAACTGTGCTATCTGCTTTAATTCCACCATTAATTATTGTAATTGGGGTGCCAAATGCGGTTTTTCTTATCAACAAATATCAACAAGAAATAAAAAAACATGGTAATCAAGCAAAGTCTTTACAACGTGTAATTTCTAAGATTGGTAACGCTACTTTAATGACCAATATTACAACTGCATCTGGTTTTGCTACTTTTGTTTTTGTAAAAAGTCAATTATTAAGAGAATTCGGAATTTTAGCTTCAGTAAATATTATTAGTATTTTTATACTAGCCCTATTAATCATTCCTGTTTTATATAGTTTCATGCCGCTGCCAGAGAAAAAGCATTTAAATCACTTAGAAAAAAGGTGGATGGGGAATGTAGTTTCTTGGATGGAGCGAATGGTAAAACAACGACGAATTACAATTTATATTACAACTGTTATTGTAATCATATTGAGTATGATCGGCTTATTTCAAATTCGTGTTTCAGGTAGTTTAATTGAAGACATGCCTAAAGGAATGCAGTTTTATAAAGATATTAAGTTTTTTGAAACTGAGTTTGGAGGAATTATGCCTTTAGAAATTTTGATAGACACCAAAAAAGAAAAAGGTGTAATGAGACTTTCTACATTGAAAAAGATGGAAAGGTTGAATGAAACTATTGAAACTTTTCCAGAATTATCGAAACCTATTTCTGTCACCAATTTAGTTAAGTATTCTAAGCAAGCCTATTACAAAGGAAATCCAAAATATTATCAACTCCCTACGAGTCAAGAGAAAGCTCACATTTTTGCTTTCACTAAAAACTCAGATACCAATTCGGGTATGTTGAAAAATTTTGTAGATAGTACTGGTCGCTATGCACGTATCACTACTTTTATGAAAGATATTGGTACAGATAAGATGGATATTATTCAAGAGCGATTAAATGCTGTTATAAAAAAGCAATTTCCTGAAGAAAAATTTACGGTTTCTATGACCGGGAAAGCCTTGGTTTTCTTAAAAGGAACCAATTACCTAATTAAAAATTTAGTAATTTCATTATCACTTGCTATATTATTGATTTCCATTTTTATGGCGTGGATGTTCCGTTCATATAAAATGATCTTTATATCATTAATACCTAACATGCTTCCACTATTAATAACTGCGGGCTTAATGGGGTTCTTTAGTATTCCCATAAAACCATCTACAATTTTAGTATTTAGTATCGCTTTTGGTATCTCAGTAGACGACACCATTCACTTTTTAGCAAAGTATAGACAAGAATTACTTGCTAATAATTGGAAAGTAAAACCAGCCGTATATTCAGCACTTCAAGAAACTGGAGTAAGTATGTTTTATACATCAATTGTATTATTCTTTGGTTTTTTAGTTTTTACTCTTTCTAGTTTTGGAGGAACTATTGCTTTAGGTGGTTTAGTTTCCGTGACTTTATTATTAGCAATGGTATCTAACTTACTATTATTACCTTCTCTATTGCTTTCTTTTGAAAAGAAAATAGCAAATAAAAAAGTTCTAAAAGAAACTAATTTCAAAATACTACCTCCAAAAGAAGATAACTAAAAGTTTATTCGCATTTTAAATGTCAAGATTGCTCAATTCTTAGTAATAAAGTATCTTTGCTTTTCAATTTTTAGAAGATGAAAAGAAGTAGCGTTAAAGAATTATTACATTCTGATAAATTTTTACAAGAAGTACATGTAAAAGGATGGGTTAGAACTTTTAGAAGCAATCGTTTTGTTGCTTTAAATGATGGTTCTACCATTAATAATATTCAATGTGTTGTAGATTTCGAAAACACAGACGAAGAACTTTTAAAAAGAATAACGACAAGTGCTGCAGTAAGCATTACTGGTACTCTAATAGAAAGTCAAGGTAAAGGGCAATCTGTAGAAATTAAGGTTACAAAATTAGAAATATTAGGAGATTCAAATCCTGATGAATATCCTATTCAGCCTAAAAAACATAGTTTAGAGTTTTTACGTGAAAATGCACATTTACGTATTAGAACAAATACATTTAGTGCTGTAATGAGAGTTCGTTCTACATTATCTTTTGCTGTACATAAATATTTTCAAGAAAACGGTTTTAACTACGTAAATACACCAATTGTTACGGGTTCTGATGCTGAAGGTGCTGGTGAAATGTTTCATGTAACAAACTTTGAAGCCAATAAAGCTCCACTTAACGAAGAAGGTAATGTTGACTATACACAAGATTTCTTTGGTAAAGAAACTAACCTTACCGTTTCTGGTCAGTTAGAAGCTGAAACTTATGCAATGGCATTAGGAAAAGTATATACTTTCGGACCTACTTTTAGAGCTGAAAACTCAAATACTACACGTCACCTTGCTGAATTTTGGATGATTGAACCTGAGGTTGCATTTAACGATTTAGATGCTAATATGGATTTATCTGAAGACTTTATCAAATCAGTTTTAACATATGTGTTAGAAAACTGTAAAGACGATTTAGCTTTTTTAGACAATCGTTTAACTCAAGAAGAAAAAACAAAGCCTCAAGCAGAACGTAGCGATATGGGTTTAATTGAAAAGTTAAATTTCGTAGCAGAAAACAACTTTAAAAGAGTTAGCTACACTGAAGCTTTTGATATCTTACGTAATTGTAAGCCAAATAAGAAGAAGAAATTTCAGTTTCCTATTAACGAATGGGGAGTTGACTTACAATCGGAACACGAACGTTACTTGGTTGAAAAGCACTTTAAATGTCCTGTGATTTTATTTGATTACCCTGCTACGATTAAAGCATTTTACATGCGTTTAAATGACGATGGGAAAACAGTTAGAGCTATGGATGTTTTATTCCCAGGGATTGGAGAAATGGTTGGTGGATCTCAAAGAGAAGAGCGTTTAGATGTTTTAAAATCTAAAATGGCCGAATTAAATATTGACGAAGAGGAATTATGGTGGTATTTAGATACCCGTAAATTTGGTACAGCAGTACATTCTGGTTTTGGTTTAGGTTTTGAACGTTTAGTTTTATTTACTACAGGAATGAATAATATTCGCGATGTTATTCCTTTTCCAAGAACACCACAAAACGCCGAGTTTTAAAAAATACATAAAACTTGCATATAACAATCGTCATTCCTCCCAGAATGGCGATTTCTTTTTATCCTATTTCATATATTTGTAAATATGCTAAAACAAAGTTTACATTATAAGTTACTTCAAAAATTATCTCCTCAACAAATTCAGTTGATGAAGTTAATTCAATTACCTACCCAAGCATTTGAGGAACGTTTAAAACAAGAAATTGAAGAAAACCCAGCTTTAGATACAGGTAAAGAAGAACCTGAAAATTTTGAAGACACCTTAACGAATGCAGATGATTACGATGAAGGAAGTGAAAATATTGATGCTGAAGATGTAAATATTGATGAGTATTTAAGCGACGATGAATATCCCAGTTATAAAACACAAGCGAATAACTATTCTGCTGATGATGAAGAAAGACAAATTCCATATGCAGCAGGAACTACTTTTCATCAGTCTTTACAAACTCAATTAAACACCTTTAGAATTAACGAAGAAGAACGTTCTATTGCTGAGTTTTTAGTTGGAAGTATTGATGATAGTGGATATATTCGTAGAGAGATTATCGATTTAGTTGATGATTTAGCTTTCACCCAAAACATTTTTACAACCGAAGAAAAAGTAAAAGAGGTTTTAAAAACTGTAGTTCAGAGACTTGATCCGGTTGGGATTGGTGCTTTAGATTTAAAAGAATGTCTAATCATTCAATTAAAATCAAAATCCGAAAAAAAAACAAGAACTTTAGCAATTGATGTTCTAGAAAATGCATTCGATCACTTTGTTAAAAAGCATTACAAAAAGCTTCTTGAAAAGTTTAATATTAACGAAGAACAATTAAAAGAGATAATTACTGAGATTGGAAAATTAAATCCAAAACCAGGTAGTTCTTATGCTGGTAATAACAAAATAGCAGAACAGATAGTTCCTGATTTTTCAATACAAATTATTGATGGTAATTTAGAACTGACTCTTAACTCACGTAATGCCCCAGAATTACATGTTTCTCGCGAATATAACAACATGTTAAAAGGGTATAGTGATTCTAAAAAGAAAAGTAAAACTCAGAAGGATGCTGTAATGTTTATCAAGCAGAAATTAGATGCTGCCAAATGGTTTATTGACGCAATTAAACAACGCCAACAGACATTACTAATTACGATGAGCGAAATCATGCATCGTCAAGAGGCCTATTTTTTAACAGGTGATGAACGTAAGTTAAAACCGATGATTTTAAAAGATATTGCTGATGAAATACAAATGGATGTTTCAACAGTTTCTAGAGTTGCTAACAGTAAGTATGTATCTACTCCATACGGAACAAAGTTAATTAAGGTATTTTTCTCGGAATCGATGAAAAATGATCAAGGTGAAGATGTTTCTACTCGAGAGATCAAAAAAATATTGGAAACTGTTATTCAGGAAGAAGAGAAACGTAAACCACTTACTGATGAAAAACTATCTAAGATTTTAAAAGAAAAAGGATATCCGATTGCCAGAAGAACAGTTGCAAAATATCGTGAACAATTAGATATACCTGTAGCACGGTTGCGAAAAGAAATTTAAAATGCGTTGGCACAAATTCATATCTACCATTTTACACCCAATTGTAATGCCTACAATTGGTATTATCCTATACTTTATTTTAACCCCTGTTAATTTAAGTCGTCAACAACAATATACTATATTGGCAGTCGTGTTTGTTGCTACTTATATCATACCCATACTTTTACTAGTGCTTTTAAAATATATTGGTTACATAAAATCATATCAAGTACATGGAATAAAGGAACGTAAGATTCCTATATTTTTTATGATGACTTTACTCTTTATGTTAGGTAAGTTTTTTTTAGGAATAACTCACATAAGAGATCTGAGTTTTTTGTTTTTTGGCGTAGTATTTGGCCTAGGATTTATTTACATTCTTTTTGTCACAAAAACTAAAGCTAGTCTACACCTGTTATCCATGGGTGCAGCTACAGGATATTTTTTGCTTTTCCAACAAATACATAACCTATACATTTTACCAATAATAATAACATTTATTTTTCTTTCAGGCCTTCTAGCTAGCTCTAGGCTCCATTTAAAAGCTCATTCTGCTAAAGAAGTATATCTCGGTTTTTTTATTGGCTTAATGAGTCCTTTTCTTGCCTTTTATTTATTATAATAAATAAAAACTCAAACCAAATCGGGCAATATTAGTATTAATTACATTTCCATTTAAAGATGCACCCTTTAATATCGGTATTAGTCCGTAGTACACATGAAAATTAAATGTTCCATAGCCTACAGAAAGTATTAAACCCGTTTGAAATTTATTGTATTCTGATAAATTTGATATATTAATTTTTGTACCAGAATCAACATAAGAAAAACTATTACTCAGATTATAACTCAATTTAATACCTGTATAAAATCGCCAAAAAGAATAAGTGTTTACGGTTGATGATCTCCATCTAAATTGGATTGGCATCTCTATGTTATGTAATATTAATTTGTTCCCAGTAATAGTATTATCTATTTGAAAATTATTTGGAGTAGCTTCCATCACTTTTAACCTGTGATTAAAAGAATCAAATCCATATCCCAAGCCAATTCCAATAGCTATTTTCCCGCTTTTAATAAGCGAAATGTCTTTAATATACCCACCTGAAAAACCAAATGAAAAACCACTTTTACTTACTCCTTGCGGCTGATTATTCAGTATATTATATGAAACATTTATATATAATTGATCTTCCCAATATGGATCTCCTACTTGTAAAGAATCTTTCTGGGCATAGATACTTACTGATAAAAAAACTAAAAATAAGAATGTGATATTTTTCATACTATTTAACTAACGTTAAATATAGTTTATATTATATAAAAAAAGAGCAATCATACGATTGCTCTTTTTTCTATTTATATTAAAAAAGTAATTACTTTTTAATTTCACTTGATTTGTGAATAGATAAACTTAATTTAAGAGCATTAACATCTCTTAATTTCTCGCGAATATCGGCTAAAGTACCAACACTCGATTCTTTATCCATTTTTAAAGAAGTAGTCATAAATGGAACTTCAGCTTCAGACACATTTCCTCTTTCTAAGAAAATAAAAGAAGGTACATCTTCTGGCGTAGCAATCTTATCATTTAACTGAATTCTATTATAACCAGTACCATATTTAGCATCTTTTGCTTTCCCAACATAAATTGTACTCACTAAACTTTTACGCTCAAGCTTCTTTACTTCACTTGCACTAGGTAAACGAGGGGTTTCGATTGCTAAATCACTTTCTCTCATTACTGTTGTAACCATGAAAAAGAATAATAACATAAAAACAATATCAGGAAGTGAAGAAGTATTCACTGCTGGCATCTCTTTTTTCTTCTTTTTAAATTTAGACATACTTAAATTGTTTTAATACTATTGAACATTAGTAGGTTCTGAATCTGATATAATTTGAGGATAACTACTCTTTATATCTTCAACTTTTTTTCTTAATGCTTTATCTTTTCTTGCACTTGCTCTAAAAGCTTTATCTAATTCAGTAAAACTCATACCGTATTTTTCTTGGCATAATTTATTACGTAATTCAGCATATGCTTTTAGCAATTCATTTTGAACAGATACATAAATTCCAAACTCAGTAGCTCTATCACTTTCTACAGAGATAATTGCTTTATTTGGATGATCTGATGAACTAGGATCTTTTTCTCCTTTACAATAGTTACAAGATTCTCCTGCTTCTTTCCCTGGCATTGGATTACCAATACCTCCACCGTTATCTATAAATTTAACAGCTGCATCTTTTAAGTCTTTTAACTCCATACCTTCACCCTCAACGAGTAATTGGTTATTTCTGTTAATAGCAACTTGAAAAATGTTTCTCTCTTTTACAATTGGAGGCTTAACGTCTGTTCTTTCAGCTAACTTCTTAGGAATACCTGAATCAACATCCATTGTTGTTGTTACAAGGAAAAAGATAAGTAGCAAGAATGCAATATCTGCCATCGAACCTGCATTAATTTCTGGATTTTCTCTTCTTGCCATAATAACTTACGATTTAATGATTCCCTTTAATAAATCTACTACAAAAAAGCCTCCTGCAATAGCACCTAAAATCATGGTAAAACTAATTCCAGTTCCTACCCATTTAGAAATACTTCCTGCTTCAACTAA
>CBDTZS010000055.1:0-21103 GCA_965364955.1 uncultured Tenacibaculum sp.
AAAAAAATAATGAAAAAATATTCAATTTTAATAATCCTCATTTTAATGTCGACTAAAATTTTATCTCAAACACCTAAAAAAACAGAAACAGTTTCGGTTAATGGTAAAAATATCTATTATGAGGTTTATGGTAAAGGTGAGCCTTTATTCCTTTTACATGGCTATACTCTTTCTTCTAAATCATGGCTATCTTATGTTAAAGACTTTGAGAAGGAATATGAAGTGTATTTAATTGATTTAACTGGACATGGAAAATCTGAAACATTTAAAGAAAAATTGTCTATAAAGTCGGTAGGAGAGGACCTTAATTCCTTAGCCAAATATTTGAGATTAGAGAAAATTAAGGCGAT
Organism: uncultured Tenacibaculum sp.; assembly: GCA_965364955.1. GTDB lineage: Bacteria > Bacteroidota > Bacteroidia > Flavobacteriales > Flavobacteriaceae > Polaribacter. The sequence goes on from CBDTZS010000055.1 coordinate 351, forward strand.
TGGATTTAGTTTTGGTGGTGATGTTCTTTATCAATTAGCTTTAATAAATCCAACTTTAATAGAGTCAATGATTACCATAGGAGCAGTTGGAACCTGGACGATTAATGACTTTTCAGAGTACCAAGAAGCGTTTACATTTGAAAATAGAGCTAATTTCCCATGGCTATTAACTAGTCATGATTCAGAAGATAAAATAAAGGCTTTAATGAATCAATTTAAGAACTATACAGTGAAGGTTACTGATGAAGAACTAGAGTCTATAAAACCTGAGGTATTAATTATAATAGGTGATGATGATGAAGGAATGGATTTACATGAAGTAGCAAGAGTTAAGACGAAATTACCAAATTCTGATCTTTGGATATTACCAAATGTTGCACACGGGGCTCATGAAGGTGAAACTAAAGGAGAGTTTATTATAAAAGCAAAATCCTTTTTATCTAAATAATCGGCTAATACGGTCAATGAATAAGGAAGAGTTTAATATTGAATGTTTGTATCGGTGTTGAAATTCTATAAAAAATAAATTCTATAGACTTGATGAATTGATAAAACCATATGGAAGAAAAAGTTTTTTATAATACTTTTTTTGTTATGAAATTAAGTAAACTATTAATATTAGTTTCGGTATTTTTTTTGAATTTATTTTTCACAAATAATGCAAGTATTAATTTTTTTAATGGTGACTTAGCATTCCAATAAATCTCTATTTCTAGTTTACAGGAGTTATTATTTATCGGACTGATTAAGTAGAATTGATATAGTTCATCTACAATTATTGGACTTGTCGTTAATTCGCCATATACTAATTGATCAGGTTTACCATCTTTAGTCACCGTTACAAAGTTTAAATATTTTCCATTCACAACACAAATATGTTCAGAACCGACTCTAGTAACTTCAGTTTCAGAAAAATCTATTCTATCGACCCCTTCAATCCAATTATTTCTATAGGTGTAGTTGGTAATGTATTCTAGTAACAGTTTAGCATCGATGGGGAAATCTAATTTTAAATGTATTGCAGGAGGTTTGTTAAAGGTTACCTTTTTTGCCCAAGAATAAGGTTTCAATTGTAATTTTTTTACCTCAATATTAGAAAAATAATAGTTAATATTTGTACCATCGTAAGTATCTGTACCTTCATTGAAGTGAAATAAATGACTCCTGTAATCATTAGGTAACTTAATTAAATTAGCTAAATGACTACTCAGTAAAATATAATTGCTGCTATTTATACTGTTTTTCATTAAGCGATGAGCTTGGATAACTTCTATGCCAAAAGGTTTTGTTTTTCCTTGAACACTTATGTATTGTAATTCACCAGAATGAGCTATAATTTTAAGTTCTAGTTTATGTGCCGAAGAACAGGCGTTACATGGACATACTCTATTCTTCTCTAATAATTTTAAATGACTATAAAAAGCGGAATACATCGTTTCTACTTGAGCTAGTAGCATTTCTAAAGAAGGTATTTCGCTGTCTTTATACAAAAACAAAGCATCTCCTTCAACTTCAGCAAGTTTTAAATCTAGCGTATTTGCCTTTATTAATACTTCAAGTAGCTCTGCAATTATTTGTTGACTATGTCCGACCTCAGTATTGTGAACAAATTCAGTGAAACCAGAAATGTCTGGTAAAAATAGTAATGAATTCTTCATGAGTTTTAGTTATGTATTCAGTTTAATTAGTCGTATCAAATATACAATTCTTATAATTTTTTTGGACTAAAAGAACTTTCGTTAAAAGATCATTCCCAAAATATAATAACAGGGCATCATTTTTTTTTAGCGGAAGAATTTTTAACAAGTATAGCAGAGACTATTATCTGAAATTTATATTGTTGAGGTAAGATGAAGAAACTGAAAAGGAGCTAACAAAATGGTGTAAGTTATTTGTTTCGATTGTAGATATCTTTTAAAGTTAAGGGAATACTTTTTTCGTCAATTATATTTAGATCATACCGTATTTTAACAGTAGTACCAATTGGTGCGTAATAATAAATAACCCAAGCATCAGCTTCCTTGGTGCCAATACACCCGTTTGAATACGCTTTCCCTAATGTTCTTTGATTTGTTGTCGGGTGAATTAATTGTCCATATCTAAATCCATTTATTTCGGTTTCTATAAAAGGAATTTGGGGCAATTTGGTAATTCGATTATCATCTCTTTTAGTTACAAAATATTCATGATTGTTTACAGGGTTTACATATCTGGGATTGCGAACATAAGCCACAATACAACCTTCTCCTGTTTTGGTTTTTAAATCTTGTATTCTTCCAGACATTTCTAAATATTTCTCTTCATTTCTACCAACTCTAACAGGAAACTCGTACAGTTTTGTTGAGTTTTTATAAATACGAAGTTTAAATTCTGGTATGTTTACATCAATAAATGTATTTTTAAACGAATTAAGTATTTTTTGAACCAGTACCGAATCGGGAAGAATAATAGAAGCACCTTTAGGTAATACAATCATTTTTTTTTGATTATAGACAAAAGAATCTTTAGCTTTCATTCTGTAATAATCGGTGTTTTGAAGCGTATCGATTATCCAAGAATTAGCTCTCACCAAAAGGTGTTCTGTTAAAGAGTATTTTGTTGTTGTATCATATTTATTAACAATAGAATCTATAAAAGTAAAGTAGTTTTCTACTGTAATATTTTCAGTAACAGTAATAATTGATACTGTTGAATCAAGTAACGTTTTATTATCAAATAGGTTTGAAGATACAAACACCTTTTTATCTCTCGAAGAACAAAACTTCAATGTTATTAATAAGGTGATTACTACTATGATTTTCCATCCTATTTTAAGCATTTATTTTTATTTTTTTAAAACCTCCCTTAATTTTTTTTCTTTAGTTAAAGGTTTCCAATAGAAAAACCAACTTTTACATTTTAAGTTTTGTAAAGTGATTTTGATAAGTGAAACGATTTTATTAGGTAAAGTTATACATAGAATGAGAGAATAGAAATGACATTCATCAGTTTTATTAATATGATTATTATCATTTTTTTTATCACTATTTTCTTTTAAATTTGGAAGGAATCCATCAAATAAGTATGACAGGATTATATCATTTAAAAACAAAACTAAAATATTTCTTAATTGAAATAGGCGAATTATCTTTCTTTACTTTACGTTTTTTTAAGGAAGTATTTAAACGTCCTTTTGAATTAAAGGAGTTAATACGCCAATGCTATAACATGGGAAACCTTTCTCTATTTTTAGTAATTACCACAGGTTTTATAATTGGTTTGGTTTTAACTTTGCAAACGCGACCAACACTAATGGAGTTTGGAGCCGTTTCTTGGATGCCATCTATGGTAAGTATTTCGATTGTAAGAGAAATAGGACCAATTATAACGGCTTTAGTTTGTGCTGGAAGAATTGGTTCTGGTATTGGAGCAGAATTGGGTTCTATGCGAGTTACAGAGCAAATTGATGCGATGGAAGTTTCAGGTACAAACCCTTTTAAATACCTTGCAGTTACTCGAGTATTAGCTGTTACACTTACGTTACCATTGTTAGTTGTAATTGGTGATGCTGTAGCATTATTTGGTTCTTTTTTGGTCGAAAATATAAAAGGAAATGTGTCTTTTATTCTCTATTTTAATCAAGTTTTTGATTCTCTTGAGTTTGGAGATATAATTCCTGCTACTATTAAAACTTTTTTTTTCGGTTTAGCTATTGGGCTTGTAGGTTGTTTTAAAGGGTATTATTGCGAAAAAGGAACTGCAGGTGTTGGTCGAGCTGCTAATTCTGCAGTAGTATTTACTTCCTTGTTATTATTTATTATTGACTTTATTGCCGTTTTTGTAACCGAAATTTTCTTTGATGCATGATGGGAAATACAAACATATATAAGAAGGATATTGTTTTAGAAATTAAAGACTTGTATAAGAAATTTGGAGATAATCAGGTGCTTAACGGATTTAATATGCAGCTTTATAAAGGTGAGAAATTGGTTATTATGGGGAAATCTGGCTCTGGGAAATCGGTGATGATTAAATGTTTAGTCGGTTTAATGGAAGCGGATAGTGGTTCTATTAGTGTAATGCATAAAAACATTACCAAGTTAGACCAAAAAGCTTTAGATATTTTACGAGCAGATATCGGGTTTTTATTTCAGGGTAGTGCATTGTATGATTCTATGACTGTAAGAGAAAATTTAGAATTTCCGTTACGTCGTCATACTAAAAAAATAGGTAAAGATATTGATACAGAAAAGTTGGTTATTGAAGCTTTAGAAAATGTTGGATTGTCAGATTCAATAGATTTAATGCCTTCTGAATTGTCTGGAGGAATGAAACGTCGTGTTGCGCTGGCTCGAACATTAATTTTACAGCCAAAAATTATTTTATATGACGAGCCTACCAGTGGATTAGACCCAATAACAGCAAAAGAAATTATTCTTTTAATACAAAATGTTCAGAACAAATATGGCACTTCATCACTGATTATTACTCACGATTTAGATTGCGCACGTGTGATTTCAGATAGAATGATTTTACTTATTGATGGTATCGATTATGCAGTTGGAACATATCAAGAATTATCATCTTCAAGCGACCCAAAAATTAAAGCCTTTTTTAAATAGTAGATAATTATGAAAAATACAATCTCACAAAAACTTCGATTAGGGCTCTTTGTAATAATAGGGACTATTTTATTTATAGCTGGAGTTTATTTTATTGGTCAACGTAAAAATATGTTCAAAAAAACATTTACTATAAATGCGTATTTTCAAAATGTAAATGGTTTACAAAAAGGAAATAATATTCGTTACTCTGGAATAAATATAGGAACCGTAAAAGCAATCGAGATGATTAATGATTCTACCATAAAAGTAGAAATGAATATCAAAGAAAAAATAATTTCGCATATAAAAAAAAATGCCATTGCAACAATTGGTTCAGATGGCTTGGTGGGTAATATGATTGTAAACATTGTACCTGGAAAAGGAATAGATCAAGTAATTAGCAATGGCGATATTATTAAATCATACAGTAAGATTGGAGCAGATGATATTTTAAGTACATTGAGTGTAAGTTCTGAAAACGCAGCAATACTTACAGCAGATTTATTGAAAATAGCGCACGCAATGATCGAAGGAAAAGGGACTCTAGGCATATTACTTAATGATACAATTATGGCTAACGATTTAAAAGAATCGGTTAGTAATCTTAAAACGGTAAGCATAGGTGCTTCAAAATCTATAAGAGAATTGAATAAAATGGTCGTATCATTAAAAACAAATGACACGACTATTTTAGGTATGCTAATCAACGATTCCATTTCTGGAAATAAATTAAAAAATATTGTTCATAACCTTGAATCATCAACTATAAAGATTGAAAATGTTGTTAGTAATATTAATATGGTCGTTGATGATTTTAATTCAAGCGATGGTACTATTAATTATATTGTAAAAGACACATCTTTAGTTAATGGTTTAAAATCTACACTAAAAAACATTAATGAAGGTACTTATAAATTCAATCAGAATATGGAAGCCTTAAAGCATAATTTTTTTACAAGAGGTTATTTTAGAAAATTAGAAAGAGAAGAGAAAAAAATAAATAAAGATAAAAATTAGTGATATAACTTGAATTATAAAGATATGAAAATTGAGCATTTAGAAGAGCGAATAAATGATTATAAAGAATCTATAAAGACAGTTGTAGATAAGAAAATACTTTGGGATACTGAGACTAGAAATTTAATAATAAATACATTAAAAGAGACTTCTAAACACTATAACATTGGTTGGAGAGTTCAAGAACTTAATTGGATTTCGAACAACGAAGCTGTAAATATTATGTTTGATTCTTTTCCTTCAGAACTTATTGACTGTACAAACAAAATACCGACCTATCAATTCCTTCAAGGAGGGGCATTGGTTTTTACACAGTCTTACAGCGGTGATGTATATATCTTAATATTATTTCCTTTTGTAGAGCAGTTGCAAACAGAAAACAACAGTATAGAATTAGGGTTCTATAATCCAACAGAAATCACAGTAAAACTTATAGTTGAAAAAGTAGATGAATTTTTAAAAGAAATGATTAAGTGGGAAGTTCCTTTATATAGATCTCAATTAGGTTTTCAACGTAAAGATAATTAATGGTTTATGTAAGCTACTTTATAAAATATCTCTTTAATAAAATACAAAAGAGTCATTATCGATATGATTCGGTTTACAATAGTTCAAAACATTATTTCTTTCCATGCCAGTATAATTAAAAAAGGCTTATATATTTTGATTGAAAAGTATGCTTTTACAAAACCGATTAGATGAATAAAACCATGAACAAGAACTATAAAAAATATTTTACAACACAGTTTTAGTAACCTCTACTTTTTCCTGTTATTTTATTAAGGGTAATTTTGAAAATTATAGGGAGATTATCATCATATATTTTACTAGAAAAATCACCAATAGAGTAGAGGCTCCTTTCTTCTTTTCTGAGTATAAGATCTTTAATTCCTGTTGAAAATTGATGTAATTTTCCTTTCGCATCACTCCCAGAAAGTTCTTTAAAAGTTCCGTGTGCTAAAACGGTAGTCCAATTATTGACATTGTTTATTTTAGAAATTTCAAGTGATACCTTATTATTTTTGCGCATTGCCATTATTTTATGCCCTTCATTAGAATAACTAATAATGGTTTCTTTTGTGTCAAAAAAATAGGTAGTTGGCACAATAAAAGGTGTATCTCTATAAATGTAGGCTAAATGACCAATATAATTGTTGGCTAAAAACGCAGTACACTCTTTTTCCTTTAAAGTTCGTATCATAACTATTTATTTTAATTATTAGAAGGAGTCGCTAAACTATTTGAAATGAATAGGAAAAACAATGATATTGGTCAGTTATGCAATTCTATGGGCGTTATTTCTAGCTTTAATTTGTTATTTTAAATTTTTTCTCCAGAAAATTATCAAAGGCATTTGTTACATAATATTTGGTATAGGATTATTTACGTTGTTTAAGTTTAGAACAAGAATATGTAAAAAACGCAAATAAAGGAGTTGTTTTTTTGCTCAGTGTTTTGTTACTTATAGTGTTTTTATCCGATGTTGACATTGAATAAATAACCAACAAAAGCCGTTAATCCCATAGCAACTGTTCCCCAGAAAGTAATTCGAATAATTGCTTTACTAATGTTAGAACCACCTGTTTTAGCAGATACTGCTCCTAAAGTTATTAGAAAGAATAAAGCAAACCCGTAAAGTGAATATTCCATACTCTTTAAAGGTGAAAAAAGCGTTACTAAAAAAGGAAGTAAGCCTCCTACTGTAAAAGCAGCACCAGAAGTTAATGCCGCTTGCATAGGTTTCGCTTGGTTGATTGTATTAATCCCTAATTCGTCTCTAACATGGGCTCCTAATGCATCGTGCTCTGTTAGTTCTTTAGCTACTTTTAAAGCGGTTTCTTTTTTTAGGCCTCTATTTTCGTAAATGTCTGCTAGTCTTTGTAATTCAATTAGTGGCATTTCTTTCAACTCTTCTCTTTCCCTTTCAATGTCAGCTTCTTCAATATCTGTTTGTGAACTTACCGAAACATATTCTCCTGCTGCCATCGATAAAGCACCAGCAACAAGACCTGCTAATGTTGCCAAAATAATTGGTTCGCGCATTCCACTTGCAGCAGAAACCCCAATAGCAATACTAGCGGTTGACAAAATTCCGTCGTTAGCCCCCAAAACAGCAGCTCTTAACCAATTACTTCGATGTATGTAATGATTCTCTAAATAGTCCTCTAAATCTTCTGATTTCTCCATCATATGCTTTTTATAAAATTATATTAAATAAATATCCAGAAATTATAATACAGAGTGTTACTACTCCAAAAAAGATAGCAATAAGTTTTAACGTCATTACTTTTTTTAAGAGCATTGCTTCTGGTAAAGATAAACCAACAACTCCCATCATAAATGCAATTGCAGTTCCTAATGGAATGCCTTTAGCAACTAATACTTGAACTACTGGAAGTATACCTGACGCATTTGAGTACATTGGTATTGCAAAAATGGTTGCAATGGGAACCGCTAACAGATTGTCCTTATCCATATACTGTTCAAAAAAACCTTCGGGAATATAACCGTGCATTAATCCACCAACAGCAATTCCTACTAATACATAAGGAATAATGCCCTTTAATATGGTTAGAACTTCAGTCCAAATAACTGGTAAGCGTTGTTTTAAGTTTTGCTTTTCGGCAATAAAAAATTCTTGTTCTCTTTGTGCTGTAGCTAATACTTCTTTTACCCAAGGTGTTAAATAGGATTCTAATTTTAATTTTTGAAGGATTACGCCAGAAATAGTTCCTAATAAAACACCATTAATTACATAAATAATGGTCGTTTCAATTCCGAATAACCCAACAAAAAGACCGATGGCAACTTCATTAACCAATGGAGAAGTAATCAAAAATGAAAAAGTTACACCTAAAGGAATTCCACCTCTCACAAAACCTATAAATAATGGAACTGAAGAACAGGAACAGAAAGGTGTTACCACACCAAATAGGCTTGCCATTAGGTATTCTAAACCGTATAACTTATTTCTTGATAGATAATTTTTCACCTTATCTATAGGAAAGTAACTGTTGACGATTCCCATAAAAAATATAACAATAAAAAGAAGTATTAAAATCTTTGTAGTGTCATAAATAAAGAAGTTTAGGGCTTCTGCTAAATGTTGCTCTTCGTTTAAATTGAAAACGTTATAGACCAACCAATCTGCAATATTTTGTGCCCAATCAAACATTATTAACCTTATTTATGGTGCCAGAAATAGCACAGGATAGTTTTACCGTGTTGTAAATAGTCCCAAATTTTTCAATGTTCTTTTTTAACAAGACTGTATTCAATTTGTTATCGCTGCTATAAATAGTTAAATTATAAATAATGCTATCCATTCTTGGTGGATTATCTAGACGTTTTGCATTGACATCAAGGCTTGCTTTTGTATAGTTGAATTTCATCATCTCTGAAAAACGTTCAACATTTTTTAGCATACATGCAGCAAATGAACTCAAGAATAATTCTGCAGGATTTGGCAAGATTTTAGCAGTTTTTAAAGTCGTTTCAAAATCTATATTCGATTGCTTAATATGTATAACCGCATCCTGATTTGAAGTAGACGAAGCCTTGATGTGATAATTCATAGAATTTGTTTCTATTAGTTTAGAAGTGCCAATACTTCATCTTTTGAAGGGACTCTACCTTTTATTGTGATAACGCCATCTATGACTAATGCTGGTGTGATCATTATATTGAACTTCATAATTTCCATGATATCCTCAATTTTTTCAATTGTTGCATCAATGTTGTTTTCTGAAATAACACCTTGAACAACACTTGTCATTCTTTTACATTTTGGACATCCTGTTCCTAATATTTTGATTACAGTCATAACTATTTATCTGTTTTTAACAAATATAAGATTATGAATCCTATATAAATATGACTTTTATCGCATTTATTGACACTTATTTAGGTATACCTATTTATAAACGAAACACTTTTTATTATAATTCTTGATTTTATTATTCTAATGAAAACGAAACTATTAAAATAAAAACAGAAAAAAATGATATTGGTCAGTTTCGAAGTTCTAATAGCGTTATTTCTGGTCGCATTCCTAACCTTCCAGGGAAACTTAACCAACCCAATCCTCTATTTACATATAAGTTTTGTTTTCCTTTTCTATACAAACCTGCCCAATGTTTGTATTTAAATTTAATGGGACTCCATTGTAAATTTCTATACCTAAAACCAGCCTGCATTCCATGTGTATGCCCGGAAAGAGTTAGATCAATCTCAGTTTTAGGAATAATTTCTTCTACCCAATGAGTTGGATCATGAGATAATAGTATTTTAAACGGAATTGTTTTTATTTTTTCAATCGCTTTTTCTAGATTTCCGTATTGTTTAAAAGGTGCTTTTCCCCAATTTTCTACTCCGATAATAGAAATTTTCTCATTCATTTCAGAAATAATAGTATCTGCTTCATTTAATAATAGTTTAAATCCAATTTTATGGTAAAAGTCTTTAATTGTTTCAAAATTATCTTGCTTTTCTTTAGGGGAATTCCATGTACTATAATCTCCATAATCATGATTCCCTAAAATTGAATATTTACCTTTTTTTGCCTCTAGAGTATTGAAAATTTTATCCCATCCACGAAGTTCCCAGGCATAGTTGTTTACTAAATCTCCCGTTATAAAAATATAATCAGGTTGCAAATCATTTATTTTTTTTACAGCACGTTCAAGAATATGATAACGGTAATTAAAGCTTCCTAAATGAATGTCAGATATTTGAACAATTCTCAATCCATTAAATGATATAGGTAAATTATCAAAATTGAGTGCATGAGAATAAATTTTAAATTGATAAAGAGATTTAAAAACACCATTAATAATTATAAAAAAAGGTAAAAATCCAGATAGTAAACCGGCAAGAGGCACAACAAATAAAGAAGCTGTTTCCGATAAAACAGCATTTGTTAAATAAAGTATTGTAATGATGATTACGAAAATAAGTTTAGGAATAAAAGAAGAAACTGTAAGTCCAAAAAATGAAGAGACTAACCAATATTTTCTTATCGGATTTATAGCATCTAACCGTATTTTTAATATAATAATGGAGGTAATTAATCCAAATGTAAAAGTCCAGAACAAAATAAGAATACTTGTTCTAATTAAAGTAGAGGCAATTACTTCTGTAATAGATTGCAACCAATAAAAAGCAAATATATCTACCAGTAATATAGCAAGACAGCCAATGATAATTGTAACTAAAGAATACGTTTTCATTGATGTTTTTTCTTTAATCTTCTTTCATCTTTATAAGCCCAGTAAATACTTTTTACATCCGAAACCCAATTCTCGTACATAAAAATGAGTGTTATTTCTTCAAAAGTTTCTAATAAACCTATAATAATCATCGTGTAAAATAAGGAGTATTCGGGAGAGAAAAATAATGCCCATAAAATAAAAGCACTTTGTAATACTGCAGAAATTTTTGCTAAATAAGTATGAAAAGCAGTTGCCTTTCCATACCTCACATAAGCTATTACCATCTGTATTAAATAAGGGATAAACACAACAAAAATTAAAACGATATTTTTTTTAATAAATTCATTTTCAAAATAAAACAACCCTACTAAACCAACAGCCAGTGTTATTTGATCGCCGATTGAATCTAATTGGGAACCTCGAGGACTTGTTATTTTTAATTTTCTTGCTAAATAGCCATCAATAGCATCGGTTAAATAACTTATTAATAAGAAGCATGTGAAAATTAACTGTTCATCAAACCAAATTAAACCTAATAAAAAGGGGGCAGCAAAAATACGGTAAAATGAAAACCAATCTGCAATATTGAAGTTTTTAAAAGTGAACATAATACATTTTAGTTTTTTAATTAGTTAATTTGTTATTGAGTACTACAATTTGTTTTTGCAGTATTTCTATTTGCTGTAACAAATTGTAAATGGCATCTATTCCTTCAAAATTAATCTCCAAATCGTAATGTAAACGTATCATTTTTTCAACTTTATGGAGTTGTGTTATTTTTAAATAACTTTCATTTTCAGTTACAATAACTTCAATTAATTCATACTCTTGTAATTCATTAATAAATTTTTCAGGAACTTTGTAGTATACACAAAACTGCTGTATTGAGATTAGATTTGTGGTTTTCATATTATCTTAATTTTGCGAGTTCTTTAAAAAGCTCTTTTTCTTTGATAGAAAGATCCGTTGGCGTTTTTAAATTATACGTGATATATAAATCACCAAACTGCATTTCCTTTTTATACCTCGGAAAGCCTTTTCCTTTCAACTTTACTTTTGTTCCGTTTTGAGTTTCTGGTTTTACGATTAGTTTTACTTTTCCATTAAATGTGTCGACCATGATTTCGGACCCTAAAAGCGACTTATATAAATCAATATCTACTGAAGTATATAAGTTATCACCATCTCTTTTGAATGTAGTATCGTTTATAATTGAAAACTGAATGTATAAGTTACCATTTGGTCCTTCATTCATTCCTTTTCCACCATACCCATTTATTTTTATTATTTGGCCATTCTCTATACCTGCAGGGATAGTAATTCGTATTTTTTTATTATTGATTGTTAACGTACGTTTGTGTGTAGTGTATACATCTTTAAGATTGAGTTGCAATTCGGTGTTAAAATCCTGACCTCTAAATTTTGCTTGTTTTCTTTGCCCTCTAGAAGAGTTTTCTCCAAACATGTTTTCAAAAAAACTAGCGTAATCTTCTTCTGAATATTGTGCAGATTCACCTGAACTCCTTGAGTGTTGTCCTTGTTTTTTTGCTTTTTTATATGCTTCAGCATGCTCCCAGTTTTCGCCATGTTGATCATATTTTTTACGATTAGCGGTATTGCTCAATACTTCATTGGCTTCATTAACTTCTTTGAATTTTTTTTCAGCAGCTTTGTCATTCGGATTCAAATCTGGGTGATATTTACGCGCAAATTTTCGGTATGCTTTTTTTATATCTTTTTCAGTAGCATTTTTAGATAGTCCTAATATTTTATAATAATCTATAAATGCCATTATGCTTTCTTATTGGTTGTGAATATTGCTGTTTGGGTTTTAATACCTTCAAGTGTTCTCATAGTATATCGCTAGTTATATTTCCAAATGAATTTTGGCTTCTCGCTTTCTAAAACATCTTTAGTAACCTTAAAAATAGTATATATAAGTATTTCTAATACCGCTTTAAATTCTGAAATTTCATCTTCAAATTGCTCATGCGTATTTCTGAAATTTGATGCATGAAGATTAAAAGGTTCATCGATAAGATCTATAATTTTGGTTGAATGTATTTGAATGCGTTGTTGCATACTTTTGCGCTGTTTTTTTGCTTCAAGTAAATCTCTTTGTAATTCTCGCAAGACATCAAAATTTTCTTGCACTAAAAGCTTAACAAAATAAGTTTCAATCAAACTCTCTAAAAATTCTATTTCAAGAGCATAAAATTCTAAAACGTTCTTCCAACTTTCCGTTAGTAAATACAGTTCTTTCCATGTGGCTTTTTGAATGTAATTTCCTTTGGGTCTATTTCTATAAGTATTCACAACAATAGTTTTAGAAGTTAAAAATAATTAGAAATTAAGTTACCTGAAATGATGAATGTCATAAATAGCAAAATTTAAAGAAAATTTCACTATTATTTATTTGAATAATTATGTCCGCTTTTATTATAAAAAACTCATGGTATGTTACTATTAATAAATAGAACTTTATGTTATTATTAGTCTTCATATACTTTTTTACCAAGCGACCATTTTGGTTTTATTTTTTTGATAGATTTTTATTTAGGATGAGTAGTTAATTCTTCGATAGAATTTGTTAGAAATAATAGTTTTATGGCTTCTAAACTGATGATTTCATTTTTAACTACTAATTATAGATGTTCACAGAATTCCTTATGCTACTGAGAATCGAAATAACTACATGAAAATCTTAGATAACTTAGGTTTAGATTAAATTTTGAGTCCCAAATACTTCGTCTGAAGCACTAAGTTTACCCGGTATTCTTACATAATAATTGGAGTATTTTAGTAGAATAATTTTGCGTAAAAAAAGGATGGAATGTTAATATGTACTTGATGTTTTGTTACTAATGGCTGATTTTATCGCTATTAATAATTCCTTTTAATTTCTTTTAATCTTTAATCTAAAATTTTTATATGAACCACAGCATTCAGTAAAAAAAACAACTGCAACAAAGGAATTTGAATTGAAAATATTATTGAAATTATTTTTATTTGCTTATGTTTTTGATAACATTTTCAAGTTTAGTAGTAATTTCTTTGGAGATGTCCTTTAACTCGTCATTTTTTACAGCTTGCATAGACACTAAAGGATTTATAGTTGATACTTCAAAAACATTAGTAGAAAGTTCTTGTATTATAACATTGCAAGGTAGCATGGTTCCTATCTTATTTTCAGTAAGTAATGCTTTATAAGCAAAAGAAGGGTTACAAGCTCCTAAAATTAGATATTTTTTAAAATCTACGTTCAGTTTATTTTTTAATGTTTGTTGTATATCAATTTCTGTTAATACACCAAAGCCTTCATTTTTTAATGCTACTATTATGCTATCTACGATAGTTTTAAAATTTCCTTTGATAATAGTAGTAAAATAATAATTCATGATGAAGTTGTGTTTTTTAATTGAATACTTAATTTGGCAAGCATAATTAATTCCGATTTGTTTCTTGCAGCAAAAGAAGCAGCAATTATGTCTGCTGTTTTCATGATTAGGTTATTAAGTTGATCTGTAAAAAAATAAGGATGTTCGTTTTTATACTCAATAAACTCATTAAAACATACATAAGCATCTAACTCTTTAAACTGTAACCATTCAAAAATAAATTCAATTTGATATGCAGCATCTGTTTCATATTTATCTTCACTTTCATCAACAGCTAGCCATTCTTTCTTTACTAATTTTTTTAAAGCATGAAATTCTTCTTCTTTTATTACCTTATCTACTGCCGCAATAGCATAAAAGAGTTTGGCTACGTTTTGATAAAATCCAACATTTAGTTTTTTGTACATCTCTTTTAGTTTTATTCAAGTAAAATTATTATTATTAATCTATTATAAAAATGATATATATCAGTGTTTCTAATTTGAGAGATGTTTTTTTTGTATATTTAAAATAATAGATTTTAATATTGCTAGCCAAAAAGACAATGTTTAAACAAGATAAAGATATTTTTAATGTTCTTTTAGGAGCTGTTTCTGAGGGAGTTGTTGTTGTAGACGAGTATCAAATAATTGTTGAAGCAAATGAATCTGCAAAGCGTATGTTTGGTTACAAAGACGCCCAACTAATAAAACAACCTTTAAATACCCTAATTCCTAAAAATTATCATGCTGGCCATGGAAATCATTTTAAAGGTTTTATGAAAGAGAATAAACGCCGAGAAATGGGGCATGGTCGTGATCTTTTTGGTCTTCGAAAAGACGGTAGTGTCTTTCCGTTAGAAGCAGGTTTAAATCCATTTAGTATTTACGGTAAAAATTATGTAATGGCCCTTGTTATAGATATTACGGTGCGTAAAGAACAAGAGCAAAAAATACAAGAATTAAATAGCAAATTAGAACAAAAGGTTGAGCAAAGAACAGAAGAATTAAAAATAGCGATCGAAGAACTTAAAGTTTTAAATATTGAGTTAGATATTGAGAATAAAAAAAGAATAGAAGCTGAAGTAGAAACTAAAATATCACTAAAAAAAGAACAAGATCTTAATGAGCTTAAAACTAGATTCTTATCTTTGGTTTCTCACGAGTTTAAAACTCCTTTAAGCGGTATTTTAACCTCTACAATGTTATTAGGTAAGTATAAATTAACAGCGCAACAAGAAAAAAGAGATAAACACATTAAAACGATTACAGACAAAGTACATTACCTTAATAATATTTTGAATGATTTCTTGTCTGTAGAAAAATTAGAAAAAGGAGAAATAAGATATACTCCAGGAGCTTTTAAACTGAGTAAAGTGTTAGATGAAATAGTTTACAATGCTAATATTTTATTAAAGGATGGTCAAAAAATTAATTATCCAGAAGAAATTAATGATTTTACACTATACCAAGATGAAAAAATTATAGAATTAGCTTTGTCTAATCTAGTCCATAATGCTATAAAGTATTCTTCTGAAAATACTCTTATAGATATTAAAGTTACTCAAAATGATTTGGAAACTACATTTGAGGTAAAAGATAATGGAATTGGAATTCCAGAGAAAGATCAAAAAAATATTTTTAATCGTTATTTTAGGGCAGAAAATGCGTTGCTTTTTCAAGGTACAGGAATTGGACTTAATATTGTGAAAAACCATATTGAAAACCTACAAGGGGGTATTTTTTTTACAAGTAAAGAAAATACAGGAACTACATTTACAATTACAATTCCTAACAAAGCAACATCATGAAAAAAATACTACTCATAGAAGATGATACTGTTTTAAGAGAAAATACAGCTGAATTATTAGAACTTTCAAATTATAATGTTATTACGGCATCTGATGGTAAAAAAGGTGTAAAACTAGCAATAGAAAGTTCGCCAGATATTGTGATTTGTGATATTATGATGCCCGAATTAGATGGATATGGAGTTTTAGAAGCTTTATCAAAAAATAAAAAGACAAAGTATGTTCCTTTTATTTTTTTATCGGCTAAAACTGAGCGTAAAGATATAAGGAAAGGAATGGATTTAGGGGCAGATGATTATATCGCAAAACCTTTTAGTGAAGATGAACTTGTTAGTGCTATTGAAAGCCGTTTAGCAAAGGCAGCTATTTTAAATGAGGAAAGGAATAATCAACCTAATGTAGAAATTAATCAAGAAGATGAAATAAGGTCATTGAACGATCTAAAGAATTTTTTTGAAGATAATGGAGAAGTTTTTATTCATAATAAAGACACGACTATTTACAGAGAAGGAGATAATTCTAACTTTATATATTTACTCACAAAAGGAGTTGTAAAATGCTATAAACTTGATGAGAAGGGAAAAGAACTAATAACTTCATTATATAAGGAAGATGACTTATTTGGTTATACCTCTTTTACCCAAAATATACCTTATCAAGAAGCAGCGACTGCTCTAAAAGACGTAGAATTGATGGGGATTCATAAAAGCGAGCTTAAAAAAATATTGAGCAACAATCATAAAGTAACTTTAGCGCTTATTGAATTATTAACAGATAATATTTTTGGAATTAAAGATCAATTACTACAAATGGCATATAGTTCTGTACATAAGAAAACAGCGATTACGATTCTTAAATTTGCAGAAAAAATGAATCGAAAACCTGAAGACCCTATCGTAATTTCTCGTAGTGATTTAGCTAGTGTTGCAGGCATTGCTACTGAAACCTTAATTAGAACAATCTCTAGTTTTAAAAAACAAGGCCTTATAGATATAGAAGGTAGATCTATTAAAATTATAGATCTTAAAAAATTACAGAGTATTTATTAAAAAAAAAGTAACATCTAGATATGACCAATATCATATTTTAGAAAAGACCTTTTCTTTAAATTTGTTTTGTAAAAAGACAGTAATGAAAAATATTTTACTACCAACAGATTTTTCTAAAAACTCATGGAATGCCATTGAGTATGCACTTCGTTTTTATCAAAATACCGTTTGTAATTTTTATCTAATACATATTGATAGAATTACAAATTTTAACACGAATGATACTCCGTATGTTCCTGGTGAAGAAGTGATAGAAAAAATGTTTTTAAAACCTTCTAGAGAAAGATTAAGAGAATTAACAACGAGAATAATTAATGAATTCCCAGAAAATAAAAATCATAAATTTTATACATTAGTAGATTATAACTTATTTGTAGATTCTATTAGAAAGCATGTAAAAGAAAAAGAGATTGATATAATTGTTATGGGAACTAAAGGAGCCTCGGGATTACAGCAATTTATTATTGGAAGTAATGCTGGAGATGTTCTTACAAAAGTATCTTGTACTACTTTAGTCGTGCCAGAGAATGCAAAATACACAAAACTTAAAGAAGTTGCTTTTCCAACAGATTTTGTATTGTCTTATGATACTCAAATACTACAATCTATTTGTGAAGTATTAGAAAAAGAAAGCTCCTCTTTACGAATTGTTCATATAAGTAAACAGGGAACTCTTTTAAATATCGATCAACAGAATAATAAGGATTTATTAGAAGATTTATTTAGCAATTACAGTCACAGTTTTCATAGTTTACACAATAGAAAAGTTGAAGATGCTGTGCAGTGTTTTGTAGAAAGTAGGGGGATAAATATGATAGTAATGGTTGCTAAAAATTTAAATTATTTTCAGCAAATACTATTTCATTCTAAAGTTGAAAAAATTAGTTATCATACCAATGTTCCTTTTTTAGTATTACATGAATAAAAACTTTAAATTATGGATGTTTCAATTTTTTTAGCAAAGTTCTGGGGATGGTATTTACTTATTTTCTTTATTATATTAAGCTTTAATCCAAAGAGGATAAAACAATTATTTAATGATTTAAAAGATGAGAAATTTCTAATTGTCTTGGCTTTTATTTCGATTGTTATAGGATTGTTGAATATTTTATTTCATAATGTTTGGGAATCTAATTGGAAGCTCATTATTACAGTAATTGGGTGGATTTCTTTATCGATAGGTTTGCTATTATTTATTTTTCCAAAACGTACTGTAAACTGGTTGGAGTTTATGAATATAAAATTTGTTCAAGTAACGTATACGTTACTTTTTCTAATAGGTCTTTATCTAATTAATATTAGTTATGGAATTATACCTATATAAATGTTTTTTAAAAATAGGATATAGACATTATTTCAGCATCTGTTATAAACTGTAAATATAAAACCTCCTTAATTATCTATATGGTAATTAAGGAGGTTTTATATTTAAACTATTGTTCTCAAAAATTTTCAAAACTATTTTGCAACGGAAAGCTTAAATAACATTTTGTTTTATAATCGTTATATAAATCTTCAATTTATCATTTAGTAATTTATAGAATCAATATTTAAAAAGTATTTCATTTTCTATTTGAATTTCCATAAAAGGTATTAAAAATTAAGCAAGCTGTAAGATCTCCTGTTACATTAACGGCGGTTCTAAACATTCCTAAAATACGATCTATACCAATAATAACGATTAAACCTTCTACAGGAATTCCGGCACTCTGTAATACAGAAGCAAGTATAATAACACCACCTCCAGGTATCGCAGGTGTTCCTATAGAAGCGGCGACTACAGTAATCGTAATTAAGACTAAACTTATAACAGATAATTCAATGCCGTAGGCTTGTGCCATAAATAAAGTTGTTACACATTGAAATAGCGCAGTTCCATCCATATTAATTGTTGCTCCAATAGGAATAACGAAATCACTAATATTAGAAGAGACTCCTAGTTTATCGTCTGCTGTTTTCATAGATAAAGGCATCACAGCTGCAGAACTAGCAGTAGAAAAGGCTAATAATTGAGGCTCTCGTATGGCACGCAAAAATTTTAGTGGACTTGTCTTTGTTACTAAAAAAATCAAAACTAAGTAGAATATCAATAATATAAACAATCCTAATACAACGACTAACATATAATACCCCAAACCTAAGAATATTTTAACTCCTGTTCTTGATAATAAAGCCGCCATCAAACCAAATACAGCATACGGAACAAGCATCATAGCCCATGATACCACAATCATACATATTTTCTGAATTGCTTCTGTAAAACGAATAATAGGCATCGCTGTTTCTTTTCGTAATTGGGTAATTGCTACGCCTATTATTATGGTAAAAATTACAACAGCTAACATTTCACCAGTAAGTATAGATTCTAATGGATTATTAGGAATAAGGTTAGAAATTGCGCTTGGAATATTCTCTATTAAGTTAGTGTGTTCATTCGGTATTATTTGTTTCTGTCCACTATTGGGAAAACCTCCTTGCATAAATATATAGCGTCCTGGTTTCATAACTAGTGTTATTGTTAGACCAATAATGATGGCAATGGCTGTTGTAAAAACAAAATATAGCAATAGTTTTAGTCCAAAAGTTTTAAGGTTTTCTGAAGTATTACTTACAATTCCTGAAATAATTGATGCAAATATTAATGGAATCATAATCATTTGTACTAATCTCATAAATATTTGGCCAGGTAAGTCAAGCCAATTAGCTAATGGTAAACTAAGGCTTTCTGATACCAAGCCCATAGATGGATTTAATATAAATCCCATTCCTGAACCTAAAATTAATCCAATAATTACTTTAAGCCATAAGCGCCCTTTTACGAGACGATCTAAATAAACGGATAAACTATTAAGTGAGGTAAATTCTAGCATAATATAGTTAAGTTACTAAATAAGAACTTTTATAGTAGTCTTTTGATCTTTAAATTGACTATTGAGCATGTTATTTTAATACAAATTAGGAAATAAAAATTTCAATTTTATTAAACGGTCGTAAAAGTATTTCCTTAAATTAATAAGTGCAATGATAATTATCATTTATTACTGTTCTTTGAATATATATATTTGATACAACTACTAAAAATAAGAGTAATGAAAATAAATATTCAGTTCGTTAATATGCCTACAAGTGAAGCAATGGAGGCATACACAATAAAAAAAATAGACACATTTGCCAAAAAATATGATGCAATAATACGCTCTAATGTGTTTTTTAAAAAAGAAAATGATCCTAAAGGAAATGGTAGAATTTGTGAAATTGAATTAAGTCTTTCTGGCCCGAGGTTGTTTGCCTCTTCAAATGAAAAAAATTATGAGCTTGCTGTTAAAAATACTATAAGTGATTTAGAAAAGCAATTGAAAAAGAGAAAAGGAGTTATAAAACCTTATTTATAAAAGGTGAATAGTTATCTGATTTTAATAGGCTTTTTGTAGTCTGATATATATCATTGTTTTTTGTTGAGTTTACACGTGATTTTAAGCATTGTTAAAATAAAATTACAATGAAAAAAATATTAATTCCTACATATTTTTCTGAAAACGCAATGAATGCTATAAATTATGCTTTAGCATTATTTAAAGATGAATTTTGTAGGTTTTATATATTGCATGCTTTTGATGATGCTATTTATAGCAGTGAAAATTTAATTACCAGAGAAACTATCAATGAAGTTACTCAAATAGTTGGCGAAAACTCGCAAAAGCAATTAA
>CBDTZS010000056.1:0-21060 GCA_965364955.1 uncultured Tenacibaculum sp.
GCTTCTACTTTAGTTCTAGCCCAAGAAGTTGTTCTTAAAAACTTTAAACTCGATTTATATGTAGGGTTATTTTTAAAAGCATTAATTTTTAAAATTTCACCTAATTCTTCCCAACCATATTCTAAATACAATTCTTCTAGCATGGTTGCTAATTTTATTCCGTGAAGCGGGTTATTTGGTTGTTCTTCGATCATATTTTATTTAAAAAGGCAAAAATAAAGGTTCTACTTGATTAATTCATCTAATAATTCTCTTACTTTAGAACTATTCCAATCCGCAGGCCCTTTTTTTCCCATAACAATAGCACCTTCCTTATCTAGAATAAACGTTGCAGGTATTGTTTCGCTATTAAATTGCTCAGGTCTTTTACTTAGAGGATTATAGGTTGGTAGTTTGTAAATATTTTTTTTATAGAAATCAGAAATAACATTCCCATTTTCACTACTTATAAAAACAAACTCAATCTTATCTTTATAATCGTTATATAATTTTTGAATACTAGGCATCTCTGCTCTACAGGGCGGACACCATGTTGCCCAAAAATTCACAAAAACTACTTTTCCCTTTGTTTCGTTGAAATCAATATTTGGAGTATTTAACCCTTTTAAATTCCAGTTATAACTTTTTAATTGTTCCCTTTCTTCAATATTAATTGTACTTGGTGAAAAAGAAATTAATCGTATAAAGTAAACCTTTGTCGGTTTGTATATTAGCAAACCTATTATAACTACGAATACAATATTTGATATCGTATTTTTTGTAAACTTCATTAATCTAAGCTAGGTAATATAAAATCATCTAATACACTTTTTTTTGCCATCATTTTTTCAATAGCCTCTACAGTTCTTGGTGCTTCGTTTGATAAATTTACTGGAGCGGCATCTGTAATTAAAATATCATCTTCTATACGAACTGCAATCCCCCACCATTTTTTATCACAGTTACTTCCTTCAGGAATATAAATACCAGGTTCAACAGTAATCACCATATCTTTTTTAAACTTACCATACGTTCCTGGATCGTGCACGTCTAAACCTATATGATGCGAGGTACCGTGAGGAAAATATTTATGCTTTTCATCTAATGATTTAATAATTCCTAAATCGAACAATCCTTGATTAACAACCTTTATAGTAGCCTGTCCTGGTGCCCAAAACATATTTTCAGTTGTACATACTTTTATTCCTTCATCTTGGGCTTTTAATACAATTTCATAAATTGCTTTCTGTTCTGGAGAGAATTTACCATTTGCAGGAATTGTACGTGTTACATCAGCAGTATATCCACGATATTCAGCACCCAAATCCATTAACACCAATTCATTATCAACTTTCGTTTTATTATTTTCTATATAATGTAAAATACATCCATTATTTCCTGCTCCTACTATTGATGGATATCCTTCATATTCAGCGCCATATTTTTTATATACAAACTCATGAATTCCTTGAATTTCAGTTTCTGACATTTCAGATTTCATTGCTTTCATCATTTCTATTTGCCCAATAGCAGAAATACGAATTGCCTTGGTTAACAATTTTAGTTCTTCAGCAGTTTTAACTTCACGCATTTCAGCTAAACGAGTTGACAAAAATTGAGTATCAATATTCGATTTACCAGTTAACTTTAATACTATTTTTTGTTGTAATTCTTTTTTAAGAGTATGATTAGTTGCGTTCTTATAATCCATTAACAATTTATCTTCTTTTAAACTTGGATAATATGTAACAGCTTTCCCGATAACCTGAGCTACGTTTGCACTGTTTTCTATGGGTGTAGATTTTAACAACTCATATACATACTTTTTCTCTTTTGATAAAAATAATGCTGGGGTGTATCCTGATTGACTTTTAAAACCTTTTACCAAATCATAAACTTCTGCTTTATCTCTTTCTGAATTTCGATAATCATCTTTAATTTTCTCTATATAAACTTTATCAAAATTTTTGAAGTTTAATTTATCCGAAATAAAGTCTTCTGCATTTTTAGCAACCTTAAATCCAAGTATGGTTTTTGCTCCTTCAATACCTAAACGTTTACCGTTCCACATTTCAGCTCTAGGATCATTTTTTTGAACATATAAAACTTCATTATATGAATTCCCAGAACTAGTTGTTTGATTTTCTGAAAACAATATTAAAACTGCATTCGGTTCACGATATCCTGTTAAATAATAAAAGCTAGGGTCTTGATGAAAAACATAATCTACATCGTTTGCTCTATTTCTTATAGGGTTAGCAAATACCACTACTACTGAATTCTTAGGCATTTTAGAACGTAAGACCTCTCTTCTATTTTTATGAAAATCTGCAGATAAATAATCAGTTGGCGTTTGTGCTGTAATTGAATTCAGTACTCCAAATAAAGAAACGAGTAGTATTTTTTTAAACATTTTTTAATTTTATAAGTACTCAAATGTACCATTCTTCAAGTACAACTAGAAAACATTAACAAACTTTTAGGTAATAATTCATTGAAATATTAAACGAAATGAAGCCAATTCTAGTCGTTTTTTAAATATTTTAGCAATACTTTTGAAATATTATTAAACAAACAACATAGAATGAAAAATACTGCATTAACTCATATTCATGAAGCTCTAGGCGCTAAAATAGTTCCATTTGCTGGTTATAACATGCCTGTACAATATGAAGGTATAAATATAGAACACGAAACTATTAGAAAAGGAGTTGGTGTTTTTGATGTAAGTCATATGGGTGAGTTTTTCTTAAAAGGAGAAAACGCCTTAGCTCTAATTCAAAAAATATCATCTAATGACGCTTCTAAATTAGTACCTGGTAAAGCGCAATATAGCTGTATGCCAAATACTGAAGGTGGTATTGTTGATGATTTAATCATTTACATGATTTCTGAAAATGAATATATGTTAGTTGTAAATGCTTCTAACATAGAAAAAGACTGGAATTGGATTTCTAAACATAACGATTTAAAAGTTGAAATGGAAGATCGTTCAGATGATTGGTCTTTATTAGCAATTCAAGGCCCGAAAGCTATTGAAGCAATGCAATCGTTAACTTCAGTAGATTTATCTGCAATTAAGTTTTATACTTTTGAAATTACTGATTTTGCTGGAATACCAGATGTGGTTGTTTCTGCTACTGGTTATACTGGTTCTGGTGGATTTGAAATCTACGTAAAAAATAAAGATGTTGAACAACTTTGGAAAAGAGTTTTTGAAGCAGGTGCTGATTGGGGAATTAAACCTATTGGTTTAGCTGCTCGTGATACACTTCGTTTAGAAATGGGATATTGTTTATATGGTAACGATATTGATGACACTACTTCTCCTTTAGAGGCTGGTTTAGGTTGGATTACCAAGTTTACAAAGGATTTTGTAAATGCTGAAGCTTTAAAAGCTCAAAAAGAAGCTGGTGTTACTAAAAAGTTAGTAGCTTTTGAATTAACTGAACGTGGTATTCCTCGTCATGATTATGATATTGTTGATGCCGAAGGAAACAAAATAGGAAGAGTTACTTCTGGAACTATGAGTCCTTCTTTAGGAAAAGGGATTGGTTTAGGTTATGTGCCTAAAGAACTATCTAAAGTAGATTCTGAAATTTTCATTCAAGTACGTAAAAAACAAATACCTGCGAAGGTGGTTAAATTACCTTTTTACAAAGGATAAGTTTTAAACTTTGCAGCAT
Organism: uncultured Tenacibaculum sp.; assembly: GCA_965364955.1. Classification (GTDB taxonomy): domain Bacteria; phylum Bacteroidota; class Bacteroidia; order Flavobacteriales; family Flavobacteriaceae; genus Polaribacter. Next base: position 3,666 of record CBDTZS010000056.1, read on the forward strand.
AAAAAAAGCAACTCATATGAGTTGCTTTTTTACTTTACAAACAAACAAACTATTGGCTACTTATTATTTGGCTTTATAATGTATAATCCTTTACTACCACTTTCGTAACTATTAGTAGGGTAAAAGAGTTTTAAAAAACTTACTTCAGATTTTTCTGTATAAGCCTTTGACAAAACATAATATGATAAATAATGTTTTGCCTTTGATATAAAACCGATACTTTTAATCCCTTTTTCTTTAAATTTAAACACTTCTTTATCTATTTTTAACCTAAGGTATGATGTTCCTATAAATGACATTGGTATACTTGTATAGGCAATTGTTCCGTAAGTATTTTCCTTTTGATAAAAAGAGGTTTTTATCGCTCCATACTTTGGATATTCTAATTTATTTTCCATTGTAAGTACAACACGATCTGGTACAGAAGAAAAACTTTCATTACCCGATGATCGAGTTGAATATCTATTATTTACAGGGTTTTTAAGAAAAATTAATTTCTTTAATTTTTCTGGATACCTTTTTACTATTTCTCCTGAAGGATAAAAATTTATTCCATGAGATTTATTTTGTGAGATATAAATACCTAACCAATCATTTTCTATTTTTAAATAGACTTTATAATTTTTAGCTCCAAATGTTTCTACATTAGCATAAATCACAACACTGGCTTTATTGTAATACGTTTGCATTAACTTAAAAAAACCATCTATTGATAATTTTTTTTTAGTGAAATCTATTACTTGTTTTATCTCTTCTCCTTTCACTTTTTTCTGAGTCAAATCATATACTTCTGATTCTGTAAAAACATAAGACCCTAAATTAGCATAGCTAATACTATCAGACTTATTTACACTAAACTCTTCTTCTCCGAAACTATTAATTTTTCGTATTCTTTCATCTCCGTAAATAATAAAAAAATTTCCTATTTCATCATATGCAATTGAATTATATGGGCTGTCTGATATTTTTAGTATTTGAGAATTCTCACTATTTATCCCCTCCTTTAAATAATTATAACTTTCATATTCCTTCTTCATAAATAGCGATGCTGAAGTAATATTTATTGTAGTACATTTTTGAATAAAAACGAGAAGTAAGAAACATCCTAAAATCATTTTCGCATTTTTTTTTATCATTCGTTGCTCTAATTATAGAAGTACTATTTAACAAAACACCTAATTGATTAGCTTTTAAATATCAAAAAAAAAGAAGAAATTCAACAATGAATTTCTTCTTTTTAATATTTAGATCAAAAGTAATAGATTATTAATCATCATCACCTAAATCAGTATCCTTATCTTTCTTTGAAACTTTGTTCCAAATTTTTATTTCATCTTCAGCAGTTACACCTTCTAATATTTCAACATTTACTCCGTCAGATAATCCTAATTTTACATCTTTCTTTTCAAACTTCTGGTCACCTGTTTTAATTTCAACATAAGGCTTTTCAGTTTTTCTATCAAATTGTAATAATGCTTCTTTAATAGATAAAACACTATCTTTTCTCGCTAATACAATTTCTGCATTGGCGCTATAACCAGCTCTAATAAAATGCTCATCATCTAAAGATACATCCGCTTTAATTTTAAACTGCACAGCTCCACCTTCATCTGTTCCTTTTGGTGCTATAAAATTTAGTACTGCAGGAAATTTTTTATCTTCTATTGCACCAATAGCAACATCAATTTTTGTTCCTTTTACCAATTTACCTACTTCAGACTCATCAACTTTACCTTCAAAAATCATCTTTGTCATATCAGCAATACGAGCAATCGTAGTACCAGCATTAAAATCGTTCGTTTGAGTAACTTGATAACCTCTTTTAACAGGGATTTCAACAATCATACCCGACGTAGTCGCTCTAATACTCGTATTTGCAGCACTACCTAAGCCAGATGTTGTTCCCTTTTTAATGATATCCATATCTGATTGAGCATTCGATAAAGATAATTTTGAATTGTTATAATTCAATTCAGAATTTTCAAATGCTTGACGAGAAATTACGCCTCTATCAAATAACTTTTTATTTCTATCAAATTGAACTTTTGCATTATTAAATGATAATCTTGCGTTTTTCACACTACCATTCGCTCTATTTAAAGAAGCTACATTTGGCACAACTCTTACTGTCGCTATTAAATCTCCTGCTTTAACAATTTCTCCTTCTTCAACTAAAATCTTATCAACAATACCTGCTATTTGAGGTTTAATTTCTACTTCTTCTAAAGGTATAACTTTACCCGTAGCAACGCTCTTTTTAATAATTGTTGCTTTAAAAGCTTTTTCTGTTTCATATTCAATTGGAGAAGCGCTATTTTTTTTACCAAACCATATTAGCACTACTACCAATGCTAAAGCTATTCCGCCAAAAATGATTATTTTTTTCATTTGTATTTATTTATATTCTTGTTAATTGATTTTTATTACTCTTCTCTTAGTGCTTCAATTGGTTGAATTATTGTTGCCATATAGGCAGGTATAAATCCAATTAAAGTACCTAATACTATTAATGTTATATATGCTATTAAAACGATTGGAATATCTACAGTTGGATTGGTTAATAATTCTAGACCATCAATAATCATTAAAATCCCTCCTCCTGCAATAATTCCTAAAGAACCAGCTAATAAGGTTAAAAACACTGATTCTAAAACAATTTGTTGCCTTATTTTTATTGGTGTAGCACCTAAAGCTCTACGAATACCGATCTCTTTTGTTCGTTCTTTTACCGTAATTAATAAGATGTTTCCAATAGCAAAAACCCCAGCTATTAAAGTTGCAATCCCTACAAACCATGTTAAAAATTGCATACCTGTTAAGAACCCTGTTACTTTCGCTATCTCTTTTCCTAAATTGAATCCGTTAAAAGCTCTGTTGTCATCTGGATGAATTTTATGTAAATTTCTTAATAACACTTTTACATCAGATTCAACTTGCTCAATATCATGTTCTGGCTTACCAGTAACAACCATCCATTCAAACTTGTTTCCCTTATTATATACTAGTCGAAATGTACTGAAAGGAATATGTACATTATTTTTCCCTTCAAATCTACTTGCCGTATAAATACCTATAACTTTATAACCTATATTATTTACTTTTAAATAAGTACCTAATGCTTCTTCGTCTTTATCATAAAATTGTTTGTATACTTCTGTACTAATAACACAAACTTTTTTATTTTCATTAATATCATTTTGGTTAATGAAACGCCCTTCTGTTAAGTTTTTCTTTTGAATTTTATCAAGCATTGGATAATCACCAAAAACAGTAATATTTGCAGTTTTTAAACCATAAACAACTAATCCACCAGTTACATTTCTAGGCACAACAAATTCAACTCCGTCAACTTCATTTCTAATTTTTTCTACATCATTTGTTGTTAGCGTGATTTGTCTTCCTTTTTGAAAACCTTTAAATGCTTTTGATGTTCTACCTCCAGTCATAAAAACACTATTGGTTGCAAAATCACCAAACATGCTATTAAAACCATTCTCAATTCCTTTAGCGGCTCCTAATAAACCAACTAATAATAATATTCCCCAGAAAGCACCAAATATAGTAATGGCTGTTCTTGTTTTATTTTTACGAATGCTTTCGTAAATTTCTTGCCAACTATCTTTATCGAATAAAAATCTCATAATTAATCTGCTCTTAAGGCTACTATTGGTTTAATATTCGCTGCTTTTTTTGCAGGTAAATAACCTGCTATAACACCTGCTAAAATTAACGTGATGGTTGCACCAACAACAACTGGTGTTGAAACTCCCGGGTTAAGTATAAAATATTTTTTTAAAGTAGGCCCTGCTAATTCTAAAATTCCAACACCCAGCATTAAACCAAAATATCCCGATAATGCAGTTATAAAAACAGCTTCCAACATAATCATTGATATAATAGATTTTGGTGTCGCTCCTACAGCTTTTCTAATTCCTAATTCTTTTGTTCGTTCTTTAACAATGTAAACCATAATATTACTAATACCCACCACACCTGCGATTAATGTACCTGAACCAATAATTAAAATTAGAATACCTAAAACAACCATCATACTTGAGACATTCTTATTTCCTTCGGCATAATTATTTACTCTAATTCCTCTTTGATCATTAGGATCTACCTCATGTTTCTTTTTTAAAGCTCGATGCATTTGATTACTAAACGTAATCGCTTCATCTACACTTAATTTGGGGTCATAAGTCATCCCAAACTCATCTATATGATCATTATTACCATAAATTTGTTGCATTGTTGTAAACGGCGTATAAATAAAACGCTCATCGCTATCTCCTCCAGGATCAGAAAAAACACCGATAACTTTATACATAATTCCGCCAATATTTAACAGCTTTCCGTACGCACTTATTTGACCAAATAAGTCTTTTTCAACCATGCGCCCAATAACAACAACTTTAGACTTTTTATTAATATCTCTAATATTTAAAAAACGCCCTTCTGTTACTTCAGCAGATTCTAATAAATCATATCTTGGATAAACTCCTCTTATGGTATAGTTATCTTCTTCTGTTTTATACACTACCGTTGCTCCTCTTTGCAAACGCGGGCTAATCATTTGAATTTTATCAGAATATTTTTCTTTTATAAACTCAAAATCATCATTTTTAAATTGGATTCTACGTCCAATTTGATTTCCTTTATAAGCTTTTGTGGTTCTATTTGCAAAAATATAAATTGAGTTAATTGCATCTTTAGCAAACTCATTTTTAAAGGTATTCTGAAGTCCGTTACCGATACCAAAAAGTAAGGTAAATAGTAAAATAGCAAAAGCCACCGTAAAACCAGACAATGCAGAACGTAATTTGTTTTTGCTAATACTTTGGAATATTTCTCTCCAACGATCTAAATCAAACATAATTATACTGCTTTAGCCTTTAAAGTATACTCATCACTAATAATGACCCCATCTTTTAAACGAACAATTCTATTGGTTTGTTCTGCCACTTCTTCTTCGTGAGTAATTACAAAAACCGTCATACCTTCATCATTAATTTCTTTTAACAAATCCATAACCGAATCCGTTGTAGTAGAATCTAACGCTCCCGTTGGTTCATCTGCTAATACAACTTTGGGTTTTGTAACTAAAGCTCTTGCTATTGCTACACGTTGTTTTTGTCCTCCAGAAAGTTCACTTGGCAAATGATGTGCCCAATCTTTTAATCCTACTTTTTCTAAATAACTTAAAGCAATTTCTGCTCTTTCTTTTCTTCCAACTCCTTTATAATATAAAGGAAGTGCTACATTTTCTAGCGCAGTTTTGTAAGATATTAAATTGAATGATTGAAAAACGAAACCCAAAAATTTATTACGTAAAATCGCAGCTTTTTTCTCATTTAAATTTTCAATTAATTCTCCATTTAAAAAATAATTTCCTTCATCATGAGAGTCTAACAAACCAACTATATTTAATAAAGTAGATTTTCCTGATCCAGAAGACCCCATAATAGAGACAAATTCACCTTCCTTAATATGTAAATCTAGTCCTTTTAAAACATGAAGTGAGTCTTTTCCTATTGGATAAGATTTGTGTAAGTTTTCTATTCGAATCATTGCGTTTGTTAATTTTTATACTAAAATAAATACTGAAACATAATTTGGTTACCAATTATATGTTAAATCACTATTTACTTTCTTACAAGACGCTTAATTTTGATTTATGTTACAAGATATTAATGTGTTTTTAAGATAATTCTATATAAACTGCAATAAATGATTGATTTACCTACTGATAAAAAAATAATTTTATTTGATGGCATTTGTAATTTTTGCAATAATTCTGTGCTGAAAATTATAAAATACGATACTAAGAATCAGTTTATTTTTGCTTCTTTACAATCTGATATTGGAAAAAAAATAACTAATCATCTAGCTATTGATATTTCTAAAATTGATTCCATTATTCTTTATGAACCAGAGGTTGCTTATTATATAAAATCTTCAGCAGCATTAAAAATAATGAATGCTTTTGGTGGTCTTTGGAAAACAACTCAATTGTTTTTAGTAATCCCTAAGCCAGTTCGTAATTATATTTATGATTTTATTGCCAAAAACAGGTATAACTGGTTTGGGAAGAAAGAAGAGTGTATAATTCCTTCAAAGGAAATACGAGCGAAATTTTTATCATAAAAAAAGCCCACTTAAAAGTGAGCTTTTTCATTTAATAACTAAGGAATATTAAAATTGAACTTTTAATCCTAAATTATAATTTCTTCCTCTGGCTGTATACGCACTTACATCCTGAAAGTTTTCATTTAATAAATTAGTTACACTTCCAAAAAAGGTTACTTTATCTTTTAATATTTTATGATTTACAAAAAAGTCAACTACATTATAAGAATCTAATAAATCTCCAAAAGTTTCTCTTTCACCTGTAAACCTATAAGTAGCATTCACAAAAGTTTTTGAAGCTAATTGATAATTAACAGTTGCTCCAAATTTTTGCTTCGGTAAACTAACTAAACTTACTCCACCATTAATGTTAACAAAAGTATAATCTGCTAATATTGATAATTTTTTTAAAGGTTTAAAAACAATACCTGCTTCAATACCTTTTAAATTAAAAGTACCTATATTATTTAAATACTTTCCTGCGTTATAAATAACTTTATCAGTTTCTTCTCTATAGAAGTAAGTTCCGTTTACAACTAAATTATCTAAAACATCAAATTCGAAACCACCTTCAACTGTAAAATCTTTTTCAGGAGTTAACTCCTCTACAGTAGCTGATTTATTAAAAATTTCAGATAATGTTGGCGCAATAAATGCTGTACCATAAGAAGCAAATACTTTTAAATTTTTATCTTCTAAAACTTCAAAATTATAAGAAGGATTAATATTATAAACAAAATGATTTCCATATTCATTATGAACATTCATACGAACACCTCCATTTACATTAAATCCAAAGTCAGAGTTGTAGTTTAAAGAGACATAAGGATCATAGAAATTTTGATTTACTGTACCTTTAGCAATGCTTCCTTCTCGCAACATATCTTGGTACTGAGCTGTAATTCCAGTTAAAAAAGAAAACTGATTAGAAACTCTATAGCTATTAAACACATCAAAACCTTTTACTTCTCCTTGAAAAACACTTCCTCCAAAAGCACTAAATTCTCTATCTATTTCTGTATAAAAAGCTTTAGCTTTTAACTCACCTTTTGTATATTTAAACTCTGTACTAAATACAGCTCTTTTTTGAGACGTTAATCCAAAATCATCTTTATCTACTGGTGTAAGTTCAAATGTTGTTGTATTGAAATCAAAACCATCAAATTCAGTAAAAAACTTATTAAAACTTCCTTCAATACCTATTTTAACTTTGTTATTAATCTTATAACCTATCTTAACTAAAGCATTTTGGCGGTAAAACTTATCTTCTTTGTTAGCTTTGTTTTTATCTAAACTTTCAATTGCAGATAGACCTGATGAGCTATTTGAATTTAAACCTATCAAATAACTTACCTTATCTATTGTACCGTTAAAATTAAAATTAGCTTGTAATTCATCTCCTGCGAATGTTGTATGCTCTGCAGATCTATTACTACCTAATGATGTAGTAAAACTACCCGCAAATTCTTTTTTAGAATCTTTCTTTAAAATAATATTAATTACTCCTGCTGCTGCACCAGAACCATATAACACTGAAGATGCTCCTTTTAAAACTTCAATAGATTCAATTTGATTTAAATCTAATTGTCTTAAGTCAAAATCACCTGCAACAGATGAAGGGTCATTAACATTCACCCCATCAATTAAAACAGCTGTTTGTTTATTTCTTCCCCCTCTAATATAAATTCCTAAATTCTGACCTCTGCTACTTTGAGCTCCATTAATTTCAATACCTGGAACTTCGTTTAATAATTGCACCAAAGACTTTCCTTGTCTTTCTTCAATTTCTTTTGAAGTTAGTTTGTAAACTATTTTTCCAATATTCTTCTTACTCATCTTGATTTTAGTTGCAGTTACAATAACTTCATCTAATTCTTCGATTTTCTCCTGCTCTTGTGCAGTAATTTTTGTGCTAGCAAATAACAATGCAACAGCACTTACAATTAATAATTGTTTGTTCATTTTTAATGATTTAATTTTTACAATTAATCAGGTAAAATTTTTGTACAGAATAGTTATAAGTACAGCAACCTTTTCTCCCGAAAGTTTTTACTTCTTTTGTGATATTGGCAGGTCTCCTGACTTACGTCTTGTAACTTACCTTCCCGTTTTATACAAACAGTGGTAAAAGTTTTAGTTACAAGCTTTATAGCTTACAGTTGCGGGAACAGTCTTGGATTTTAACCAAATTCCCTTTTAATTTCTTTAACTAGAAAAGCTAAAGAAAACCAAAATCGGCGCAAATGTAATCTAAAAATTGGTATTACAAAATAGTTTTGTAATCTTGCTGCATAAAAACAACAACTATGACTACTTCTCTTTTTAGAGCATTAATAGTAACATTTATTACCTTATTTTTTTCTTGTTGTAAAACAGAAAAGAAAGCTATTCCTGTAAATAAAACCAGTACTTCTTTTAAGATAACACACGCTACTGGTTTTGATATTATAAAAGAGAATAATCAAACTAAACTGGTCATTAAAACTCCGTATCCGAATTCAAAAGAAACTTTCACGTATCGTTTAGGTGTTGGAAATGTAGATATTAAAACACCTATTCATAAAATTGTAGTTACTTCAACTACTCATATTCCCGTATTAGAATTATTAGGAAAAGAAAAAACATTAATTGGTTTTCCTCATACTAAATATGTTTCTTCAGAAAAAACAAGGGCTTTAATAGATAGTGGTTTCGTAAGAGAATTAGGTAAAGAACAATCTTTAAATACGGAAGTTTTATTAGATATCAAACCCAATTTGGTCGTTGGCTTTTCGATGGGAAAAACCAACAAAACATTAAATACAGTTCAAAATGCTGGAATACCAGTAGTTATTAATGGCGATTGGTTAGAAGAAACACCTCTTGGTAGAGCTGAATGGATTAAAGTTTTTGGAGTTTTATATAACGAAAATGAAAAAGCTGATAGTATCTTTAATGTTATAAAAAACAATTATTTAGAAGCGATTAAAATAGCACAAAAAGCGACCACAAAACCTACAATACTTTCTGGCGCTATTATGAGTAAAGATATATGGAATTTACCTGCTGGTGAGAGTTTTGTTGCGCAGTATTTAAAAGATGCTAATCTTAATTATTTATGGAAGCATACCAAAGGAAAAGGAAGTTTATCTTTAAGTTTTGAATCTATTTTAGATAAAGGAAAAGATGCTGACTTTTGGATTGCTCCTGGTTATTTCTCTTCAAAAGAACAAATGTTAAATAGCAATAAGCATTATACTGAATTTAAAGCTTTTAAAAACAATACTATTTATTCTCCTGCATTGAAAAAAGGGAAAACTGGGGGTGTATTATATTTTGAATTAGCGCCTACTCGACCAGACTTGGTTTTAAAAGATATTATTAAAATTACACACCCCGAATTATTACCAAACTACGAATTGACTTTCTTTGAAAAGATGAAATAAATTTGGTTAAAAAAAATCCAATATACTTCTTTAAAACAGATATACAGGCTTGAATAATTCAACTTAAAAATGACAAAAAGAAACCTTCTATTTATTTTACTCTTTACATTTTCATTAAGCTACGGACAATATGATTGGAGGTCTGGAAAAGTAGTTTTAAAAAATGGAGACACTCTAAAAGGGTTGTTAAAAATTCCAAGAGTTACTCGTGGCTTACTTTCAATTCCAAAATATAAACTTGAATATAAAAAAGATGTAAAAGGGAAGAAAAAGAAATTTGACAAGACACAAGTTAACAAAGTGTTTTTTGGAACATCGAATTCAAACATTGGTTATTATGAATATGCTCCTATTCCTAATTCTATTCTAATTAAGAAAATGGCGCTCGTTAAGTTAATCAGAAACGGAAAAGTAAAACTTTATACGAGAACAATAAAAATTAGAGTAAATACAGGTTTTCAAAATCAAAAAAAAATTCTAAAAAGAAAAGAATATTTTATTATTCGAGAAAATGAAAAAATTGCAACTCGTGTTTCCCAGGAATCAAACGAAGTTTCGATAGTATATAAATGGAACCTTAAATCATTTAAAAATGATATGAGAAGATACTTCTCTGATTGTCCCGAAATTGTGACTTATATTGAGGATGGAATATATGAAGATTTTGATATAGCACAAATTGTAGAAGATTATAATCTTTTCTGTGAATAAGAACCTTCTACGACAATGTATATAGTAAATTATGACAGAAAAACATAATTCATTTTATGTAAAACTAAAATGCTAACACGTCAGCGAAACTTATTTTTCAATAGTTCGAAAAGTTAAATTAATTCTTGGTCGATGTATTTTTTTTGTAGGAGGTAAACGATGTAACCAATGAGTTTGAGTTTCATCTTTCATTACTAGTAAAGAACCATGTTCTAATACTTTATAAACCGTTTCCTTATTTTCCTTATGTTTAAAGCCAAATTTACGTTCAGATCCCAAGCTTAAAGAAGCGATTGCTCCGTTTTTCTTTAAATCTTTTTCTCCGTCTGAATGCCACGCCATTCCTTCTGAGCCATCATGATATAAATTTAGTAAACATGAGTTATATGTTTCATTGGTTTCTTTTTCAACTAACGCTTTTAAGGCTAACAATTCTTTGGTAAAAACTAATGCAGTTTTTGTGCTGTTAGAATAAGAATATTCGAATGATTCGTTTGCATACCAAGCTACTTTTCGTTTGGTAATTATCAATTTTCCGAAAATAATAGCTTCATCATTTTTCCATTCAATAGAATTTAATAAAACGTCGTAATAGCTATCTGCTGCTGTTTTTGATAAAACAATTCCATAATAATTTACCGTACCATCTTTGGTTAATAGGTTTTTCGGTAAATCATCAAATTGCGAGAATAAATCCATAAGTTATAAAAATAGAAAACTCCTGTTATAAACAGGAGTTTTACTTAATATATTTAGACTATTTAATTTCTAAACTTATTTCTTGTTATAATATTTTTAAGTCGTTCTTTTAAATCTCTACCAGTGTCGTATACCATTTGTTCGTTCGATGGAAAACGTACCGATTTTAACTTTGTTAAATTAAAAAACGATTTATCTAAAGCCCTTCTATCTCCGTCATAATTAGCATAACTATGTTCGAAAACAAATTCACTTTGAATAGGAAAACTTTCTAATAATTGATCTGATGAATTATTATAATACTTTACAACTCCAACAACTTTACTGCTCTTAAATTGCGTGAAACGATATAGTTGACATCTAATTTTTCTAAAATTATCTACTTTAATTTTATTCCCTAAACTATCTTTTACAAAACCTCCATTATTGTTTTTCAGGTATTTAAACCCGTCTTTAATTTGTTTTTCCTTAATGATTTCTTTTTCATGAATTTGCTCTGGAGAAATATCGATTCTTCTAAGATTTAACTCTAAATCAAAATCATATTTAATTTGTTCGTTTTTTCTTGAATGATATACTGTCCATAAATCATTTAAGCCATAAGTATCCATAGCTAATAAATCATCTTCTAACCTTCTCGGTATTATTTGATTTGTTTCATTACTAACTGATAAAAAAACATAATCTGTACCTTTAACATGAGCTTCTTCTAGTAAACTTCTTGTATTTTTATAATTCGGGTTAACCTTATCTAAATATTTCAACTCATCAAAAGCTCTTCTATAATTCATCTTATTTCGGCTTCCTGTTTTTAATAACCCTACACCACTTTCATATAAATAATTAGAATAGTTTTCTTTAGACTCAATAATATTGTTATTATAATTAACCAAATCGAAATTAGCATTTCTACCTGATGACGCAATTTTTAATGGTAACAATGGTTTTATTCTCTCTTGCCTATTATTTAATCGCTGATATAAATTATAAATAGTTTTAAGATTCTCAGGATTGTTTTCTTTTTCTAAAAACGAAACTCTAGATAAATCTCTATCAGTTGCTTTTTTAAATGCATTAGAAAGCATTACAACATATGGTTGATTTTTTTCTTTATACTTATTTTTTGCTAAATTTTTCACAGACAAAGAAATTGCCTTATCATAATCTCCAGAATTAATTGCTTTTTCAGTAGTTTTAATGCTATTACAAGAAAATAGTATAAGTGTTACAAATACTAATAGTAAAGTAGTTTTTTTCATGAAACTTAGGTTTTGTTAGGAAAGACAATTACTGTGCCAAAACTAAGGATTTTTATTAATCTAATTTCTATTTATCTCTCTATTTACTCTAGCAATTTTGCCATTGCAGTTTTAACAATTTCAATATTACTTATTTTGTTAGAGAGGTTTACTTTTTTTTGTTTCTGTACTAGTTGGCGCAATAGGTTTACTCCTACTTTATCAAAATTATAGTGCTTATATTGAATTCCTTTAGAAACAATATCATCTGCCAAATTTTGAATTGCTTCAGTATTATTACTCTTTGCAATTTTGTCATACGCCTTTTTATATAATGTTTGTATTTTTTTATTCTGACTTAAATACATGCCCGACATTACGTTACTTGCAATAAAAGTTAACTCTTCATCATCGTTTTCTTCTAAATAAATACGTGTTAAAGGTGTTGCTATTATTTTTTTTACATCAACAGGTAATGTTTTCGACTTTTGAATCGCTAATGCTTTATCTACGTAATACATGCCTACTAACGACTTTCCTAAAACAGCATACGATTTACTTTGCAGTCCTTTTTCAAATACCCCTTTTAATTCAGTATCAGTCAATTTCCCTAACGTTTCAATAGCTGCTGCTTGTACCAATGTTTTAGTGTCGTTTATTGCTATTTGTTTAATTTTATCAATGACTCTTTTTTTAGTATTTTTATAGACTAAATTGATATTTTCTAAAGCCAAAATCCTGATCTTATAATAGTCATCGCTCATTGCATTTGCAATGGCATTAAACGCTTTTTTATCCTCTTGTTTTTTAGCTACCTCAACTAAAGCTTCTTTTTTATGCATGTAATTATCCGCATATTTTAGTTGCTGAATATAATCACTCAATACTTTGTTTTCTTTTACGTCACATAATAAAACGCCATCGGCATTTACCTGAATTAAATCTGGTTGATTTATAAAAGGAAATGTAAATGAAGCGTCTTTACCTTCAACAAAAATAGTATGACGCGTGCGTTTACTTCCTTCAAAAATATCAATAGCAAAAGGAAACTTAAACTCGTTTGCTTGATTTTGGATAATGTTTACCGTAACTGTTTTTCTTAGCTTGTTAAAGTCATAAGAAATTTCTAACATCGGATGCCCGCTATTAAAATACCATTGATTAAAAAACCAATTCAGATCTTTTCCGCTTACATCTTCAAAAGCTAATCGTAATTGATGTGCTTCACCCGTACCATATTTATTCGACGTTAAATACTTATTTAATCCCGCATAAAATGCTTCATCTCCTAAATAGTTACGTAACATATGTAAGATTGCTCCTCCTTTATTATAGCTAACGCCATCAAACATATCCTCTTTATCATGATATTTAAATCGGACTAAATGTTTCTCAAAATTTTGTCCATTTTTATACCCTTCAATATCCTCTAACAAATGAGCATCAGCATCGTCTTTTCCGTATTTATATTCTCTCCATAAATACTCACTATAATTAGCAAAACTTTCATTTACAGTTAAATTACTCCAACTTTCTGCAGTTACCAAATCTCCAAACCAATGATGAAAAGCTTCGTGAGCAATCGTGTTCTCTTGTATATTATCATCAATTAATTGCCCAGGCATTTGGTAGGCTTTTTCTCCATGAATTACTGCCGTTGTATTTTCCATCGCTCCACTTACATAATCACGACCTACAATTTGCGCATACTTGTTCCAAGGATACTCTATACCCGTAATTTTAGAGAAGAATTCTAGCATTTCTGGAGTTTTTCCAAAAATATCTTTTGCGTACGGAGCATATTTCTTCTCTACATAATAATCTACCGGAATATTCTTATAGTTGTCTTTAACAATCTCATACTCTCCTACTCCCATAAAAAATAAATACGGAGCGTGTTTTTGAGCAAAATTCCAATAATCAGTTCTGGTTCCGTTTGAGTTATTAGTTTGCTTTTCTAATTTTCCATTAGAAAGTGTTACATATTTATTTGGGACAGTTATATAGAGTTCTTGCGAAGTTTTTTGATTTGGAGAATCGATCGTTGGAAACCAACAACTACTAGCTTCTGTTTCACCTTGAGTCCAAATTTGTGTAGGTTTATTTTTATCTAACCCAGTTGGGTTGATAAAATACAATCCTTTGGCTGATGTTATAGCTGCACTTCCTTTTTGTTTTACTTTTTCAGGACGCGCTGTGTATTTAATATAAATTGTAAATTCTTCGTTTCGTTTATAGATACGAGGCAAATCGATAATTAACTGAAAATCATCATAATTATAATCTAATGATTGATTATTCATAGTAATTTCATGAATAATCATTGCTTTAGCATCTAAAGTTACTTTATCCGTTTCATAAAAATGCGGTTTTATGGTTAACCATTCTTCTCCATTTAATTGCTTCTCTTTAAAGTTAAAGTCAACTTTTAATTTGGTATGAATTAAGTCATGAACCTTATCTTTTTCTCCTCTATAAACATTATCAGATTGTGAAAATAATGTAAGAGTAAAAAGAGTAATTATAAGTGTAAGGGCATTTTGAAACTTCATAAAGTTTTTTCGTTTGAGCATCAAAAATAGGGAAATCTATCGGGAGGCTTGTTAATGAGGCGTTAAAAAGAAAGAGCCATCAATATATTGATGGCTCTTTCTTTTTGCTTTTATTAAAAAAATTACTCTACTGCTTCTTCTTTATGTTCTTTATTGGCCTTTTTTAACTCTTCTATCACCTGGTTATTTCCTCCTAAAAGAGATTTAAACTGACCCAAATCTAAATTACCTCCATCAACTTTTGCTTTATTCATCATCTCCATAATCTTACCAGGATTCATATTATCTCCTATAATACGAGCGATACCAACTCCCATTTTTTTACCGTAACCAAAAGCAATAATTTCATCGATAGCATCTGCTTTTCCTGAATAATAGATAGCAGCATGCATTCCGTCTTTCTTAAAATTTATTAGTTTTTTATAATCTGATCCTTTTAAGATTGTTTTTAACTTATCTTTCTCAAGTTCATAAGTTGTTTCATCTGTATCTTTATAAGGTAAACCTGCTATATTCACTTTACGAATACTTTCAAACGCCTTTTTATCTTCTTCTGATGCTTTATCCATACTTAATTGAAGTACACTCGCAGGAACATCTAACGTTATAAATCCTTTTTTGTCTTGACTATCTACTAAATAACTTTGTAACGATGCTTCATTTTTACACGAAACTGTAACGAAAGCTACTAATAGTAATGAGTATATAAATAGTTTTTTCATTGTGATGTGTTTTTAATTAATTGATTAAAAAACAGGATTAAGATTTTATACTTCTTAACCCTGTTTTAAAAGTAGTCTTACTTATTACTAACTTTTACATTTTTATCTTTTGAAAATGTCTCTGCTAATTTTGACATTTTATTAATATCAATAGTTCCAGTTAAAGATACGATTACCGATTCTGCCCCACCTTTTTTAGATCCCTTGTCTTTTACAAACATTAAAACTTCACTAACGAAATCTTTGTTTTTTGTAGTCTTTACATAAATTTTAACTCGTGATCCTTTATCTTTTACACGCATTAATTCTATTAGACTGTTTTTGCTTACTGCAGACTTTACCATCTTTTCCATTTGAGCAGAAACACTTGAGCTTTCAGTTGAAAACACTTTTAATTCTTTTAATTCTTTTACCATGTTAAAAACTTCCATGGCTTCATTATCATCTGAACCTACATTAAATTTTGATAAAATTTCAAAAGCGTCTTTATTTACAACTACTGATGATACTTCGTCTATATCTTCTAATTTATCAAACATTGATTGTCCGAAACTTAGGTTTGCTGTGAATACAAATGCGAATATTATTATTATTTTTTTCATGATTTTCTTATTTATTAAGTACTTGGTTTTACTTTTTTGGTTATTAATTTACTGTCTTTATTACTTTATTTACTGTTTCTTCATAAGTGTTTAAGTGTGCTAAAGCATCATTTCCTTTGTTTAAGTTGTTTGAAACGGCATATAATGCGTCGTTTCCTTTGTTTAAGTTGAGTGAAACCATTTGTAACGCTGCTGTTATTTGCGCAAATTGTTTTCTTTGTTGATACTTTTGGTACTCTTCATTACCCATAAATACACTAAATAGTAAGACTACTGACGCTGCTACCGATAACCATTTCCAGTTCTTCTTAGGTTTCTCAGGTTTTAACTGAATGGTTTTGGTAAAGGTTTCGTCTTTACTTTGTTTAAAATAACTAAACATCATACTGTATTCTTGCAAGTGCGGTGCCACATTAGTGGAAGTAAAATACTGCTGTAGTACTTGATCTTCTTGTAAGTTTGTTTCTGCGTCTAGGTATTTCTCTACTAGTTTTTCTATGTTAGCTAACTCCATAGTTATGTTTTTTAATTAGTTCTTCTCTTATTGTTTTCCTTGCTCTTGATAAAGCGACTCTAACAGCGGTTGGTTTCATGTCCACCATTTTACATATCTCATCGAAATCATATTGTTCAACATCTCTTAATTGAATAATAGTTTTTTGTTGTTCCGGTAATTTTTCAATGAGCTCGTGTACTAAACTTACACTGTCTTTATATTCTACTTTTTTATCTAACGATGTATCTTTTTCTTTATAATTACTATGAACCAATGTTAAGTTACTCGCTTGTTTCGATTTTAAACGATCGTAACAATAGTTCTTTGTCATGGTCATCGCAAATGCTTCAATATTTTTATAGTCCGACAATTTTTCTTTGTTTTTCCATAATTTAAAGATTAACTCTTGCGTAGCATCTTCAGCCTCTTCTCTAGAAACTAAAAGTCTTTTTGCTAAACGAAAGACTTTGTCTTTAAATGGTAATACAACTTTTAGAAAGTCTGATTGGTTCATTGCTTAGTTGATTAATTTTGTAAATCTTAAATTAAAATGACATCTTAATTATCTGCTCTACATAACTACGACGACGCAGTTTAAAGTTTGTTACAGCAACTTATATTAAAAATAATATTATTGATTAAATTACGTTAATATTACAGCTAATATATTCCTTATGAAATTACTTAAAGCATCCCTTATTGCCTTTTTATTAATATCAACAGTGTCTTGTAGTGAAAAAGAAGATACACCAAGTGATATTCAAGTTCAAGATTTTGTTTGGAAAGGGTTGAATGCATATTATTTATGGCAAGATCAAATTCCT
>CBDTZS010000057.1:0-20864 GCA_965364955.1 uncultured Tenacibaculum sp.
ATAACAGTTATAAACAATAAAAAGCATATTATCTCTTTAAAAGATTTATCTGCCCAAGTAACCTTAGATATTATTAACAGAGGAATAGCGTATTCTAATAACACTGTAGAAATGGGGCATCAATTAAAAAATAAAGTCATTGGAATTTACTTTACAAAAACTTCCACAAGAACACGCACCTCGTTCTCAACGGCTGGACTTAGGCTTGGAGCGAAAATATTAGCATACGGACCTAACGATTTGCAAATAAACACAGGAGAAACTATTGAAGATACAATGGAAGTATTATCACGTATGCTCGATGGTTTAGTAATTAGAACAGCTGGTGACCCTAAAGTATTGAGAGCATTCGCAAATCAAAATAGAATGTCTATT
The DNA here is from genome assembly GCA_965364955.1 of uncultured Tenacibaculum sp. Taxonomy (GTDB): domain Bacteria; phylum Bacteroidota; class Bacteroidia; order Flavobacteriales; family Flavobacteriaceae; genus Polaribacter. The sequence continues at coordinate 376 of CBDTZS010000057.1, forward strand.
GTAAATGCAATGACAGCAGACGAACACCCAACACAAGCCTTAGCAGATCTTACGACGATAAAACAACACTTTGGCGAATTATCTGGATTGCATATCATTTATATGGGAGAAGGAAACAATACTGCAACTGCGTTAGCCATGGCAATAGCTAAATTTAAAAACATGAAAATTAGTTTCTTTACGCCACCAAACTACCATGTTGATGCGCAAATTTTGAAATATGCACAAGAAGAAGCTAAAAAGAACAATACGGTCATTGAAGAATTTCATGACATAAAATCATTGCCAACAAATGCAGATATTGTATACACAACACGTTGGCAAACAACAGGAAGTACTAAAAGTGATCCAAACTGGAGAACCATTTTTGAACCATTTGCAGTAAATGATCATGTAATGACAAAATATTCAAAAGCTATTTTCATGCACGATCTTCCTGCGCATAGAGGTGATGAAGTTGAAAGTTCTGTAATTGATGGAGAAAAAAGTATCATATTTCAGCAAGCCGAAAACAAAGCGCACAGTGCTAAAGCAGTGTTAGAATGGTGTATGTCTTAAAAATCACAATTTAATCAAAACTAAATAATAATAAAGAATCAGACAGAATAGTATGACAAATAAAATAATTGCTTTTTGTATTCCTTATGCAGGCGGGTCAGCTACAATATACAATCAATGGAAATCCAAATTAGAAAGTCAGATAACGTTATGTCCAATTGAATTGGCTGGAAGAGGAACTAGAATTACGGAACCTTTTTATACAGACTTAGAAGCAGCAGTAGAAGATATTTTCGCTACCATTTCAGCCAAAATATCTACACAGGATTATGTTATTTTTGGGCATAGTATGGGCGCTTTGATAACGTACGAATTAGCGCAGAAAATTAAAATATCAGGCATCAAGCAACCGCTACATGTGTTCTTCTCAGGAAGAAAACCTCCGCATATTAGTAGAAAAGTTGTGTATTCTTCATTGAGCGACCAAGCATTTGAAAAAGAAATAATGTTACTTGGTGGAACACCTCCAGAATTGTTTAAATATCCAGAGTTGAAGCAAATATTTGTACCCATTTTACGAAGTGATTTTAAATTATCAGAAACGGTTGTTCAGCGTGATCAAATTTCAACATTACCTTACAATATTTCTATATTAGTTGGAAAAGATGAAAAAATTGAAGAGAGTGAAGCAAATGAATGGGGAATGCACACTTCTAAAACATGTTCGGTGCATTTTATTAATGGAGGACACTTTTTTTTGTCAAAAGAAGTGGATGCTGTTACAAATATCATCAATCAAAGTGTATCAAAATATACAGTGAACTAAAAAAAACATATCTCTATGCATACATCAAAAACCATAGGAATTGTAGGAGGAATGGGACCAAAGGCTGGATCATTGCTCTTTGATTATATTATGAAACATACAGTTGCTAGTTGTGATCAAGAACATCTTTCAGTAATTTTAATGTCATTTCCGAAACAAATTGAAGATAGGACAGCATTCTTAGAAGGAGAAATTCAACAGAATCCAGCTTATGAAATAGGGAGACTGATCAATAAATTAGCTTCAGCTGGAGCAGAAGTTATCGGGATTCCGTGTAATACTACTCATACAGAAAAAATATTCAATGTAATTGAAGCAGAATACTTGCAAGCAAATTTTAAAGCAAATTTGCTAAACATGCCTTTAGAAGTCATCAACTATTTAAAAAATGAATGCCGACAGTATAAGAGAATAGGAGTGTTATCAACAAATGGAACCTATCATTCTGATATGTATAAAGTGTATTTGGAAAATGCAGGATTTACTCCTTTAATTCCTGATACAGACTTTCAATATGAAATTGTTCATAAACTCATATACGATCCCATTTTTGGATTGAAAGCAAATACGGATCAAATTACGAAAATGGCACAGCAGTACATTCAAAAAATCATTACTTACTTTCAAGAAAGAAATACTGAGCTTATCATATTTGGTTGTACCGAATTATCGATGTTGAATGATTCAAATCTGACAATTCCTATTATAGATTCAACAGAAATATTGGCAAAAGCTTTAATCAGAGAAGCCATTTCCTAAAAACACATATATGACAGTTATTTTATACACTCGCTGTAAAAAGATGGAAGGATCAGTATACAATGAAAAGTTGTCTGAATTATCACAGGAGATGATAATAAAAAATGGAAAATATAAACGCTGGCAAGATGCGCATGCTCATTTGTATGGTAAATTACTACTTGTCGCAGGACTTAAACATTTAGGGATAAAAAAATCGTTAAAAGATTTGATGATTTCAGAATATGGCAAACCATATTTTAAAGATCAATTTTTTAGCTTTAATATCTCACACTCTGAAGATTATATAGTTTGTGTAGCAAGTAAAGAAGAACAAAATAATTTAGGAATTGATTTGGAAAAAATAAAACCGATTGCATTTAATGAATTTGAAAATGTTTGGACAGAAAAAGAAAAGAAGTCTTTAGTGAATTTGAAACAATTCTATACATATTGGACACGAAAAGAAGCGGTAATAAAAGCAGATGGAAGAGGAATGCAAATACCTTTAAATAAAATAGATGTAACGAAACTTGAAGTAATTATTGATGACAAACCACATTATCTAAAACATATAGCTTTTGACGATGCATACGAAATGCATATAGCATCAATGACAAGATTGGCACATGTAGATGTCATAGCATATTCGTTTGATACCATTTTTTAGAAGTACAATGTAAAAGAAGTTTCTTTATTTGGTATTGATTTAACTTTAATGGTTCCATCGTGTAGTCGTAAAATTTGTTTAGAAATACTCAATCCAATACCAGTTCCGTTATTTTTAGTAGTGAAAAAAGGAACGAAAATTTTATCTAGTATTTCAGACTCAATTCCAGGACCATTGTCTGTAACTTTAATGAATTTTTTATCATGGTCTTCAATGCCAGCTATAATTTTAATAACACCATTTTTTTTGTTTTTAACTGATTGTATAGCATTTTTGGAAAGGTTTAGTAAAACTTGAATCATTTGTTTTTTATCAATGAAAAATGATAAATTTTCTGGAGTTACAGTAATCTCTATTTGTATAGCTGTTTTTTTTGGATTGATTAATAACAATAAATTATCGAATAACAACTTAATGTAAACAATCTCTTTATTCGGTTCTGGAATACTCAATAATGTTCTGTATGAATCTACAAAACTGGTGAGATTTCCAACTTGATCTCCAATAACTTCAAGACCTTTTACTGTACTTTCTATGTGTTTTGCATTCAATTGATCTATGGAAACAATATTGGAATCATTTTTGTAGTATTTTAAAATAGACTCGGATATAGAGCTGATTGGAGCAATTGAATTCATGATTTCATGAGTTAAGACACGAATTAATTTAATCCATGAATCCGTTTCTTTCTCTTCCAATTCCTTATAAATATCTTGGATTACAACCAAATATAATTTTCGCTCTGTAGTTTGAAGAATAGTTGATTTTACAGATAACTGAATTCGTTCACGCTCATTGGTCAATTCAAAAAGACGTTGGCTAGAAGTTTCTAAATTACTAATAAATTCATACAACTTTTTATCTACCTGAACTAGCTGTTTAATATGATTCAGCGGACTATAATTTAACAAACGCTCTGCTGTAGAGTTTGAAAAAGAAATATGCCCGTCTTCATTAAAAGTTATAATACCAATATTAACTTGTTTCAAAATCTCTTGATAAAATAACTCTTGAGCCTGCTTTTTTAGATAGATTTCTTGAATAAGTTTATTAATCTTATTAAGACTATGATGCAGATGCTTAAAAGATTTTAGATTTTTCTCTTCAGGAATATGTAAATTGAAATCTTCATTTTCAATAGCATTAAAAAAATAAGCAATCTTGGTATTGATCTGATTAACATACCTAACAAAAAAAACAACTTGAAAACAGATAATAAGAAAAAATATACTAGCTATTATGTAGAATTCTCTTTCAAAAAAGAAAGCCAATACAATAGCCGAAAGGGTTATTAGTAATACTCGAAGGATTACTTGAAAATAAAAATTCGAGCTAATCATAAATTATTTTTTTTTTTAATTTTATTATACAATGTTTGCCTTGTAATGCCAAGTTGATTTGCCGTAGCAGAGTAATTACCGTTATTTTTTTTTAATGCATTATTAATCATAACCTGCTCCATCTCATCTAACGTATGCGACAAACTTTCATCAATTGGCTCATATGTATAAGAAAGTAGAAAATCAGTAGGCATTATCTCATCAGTTTCACATAAGACTACTGCACGTTCAATTGTATGTTTGAGTTCACGGATATTTCCAGGCCAGTGATATTCAGTAAGGCTGTTTTTAGCACTTTGATTCATCTTGAGATTCGTTTTTCCATATTTAGCAGCAATTTTTGTCAAGTAATATTCTGCCAATACCAATACATCATTTGCACGTTTTCGTAATGGAGGTACTTCCACATTAATTGTATTAATGCGGTACAGTAAATCTTCTCTGAAAAGTGTTTTGGTAATCATCTCTGAAAGATTACAATTAGTAGCACAAATCAAACGAATATCAATAGGAATAGGATTGTTAGAACCTACGCGGTATATAACTCTGTTTTGTAAAGCGGATAAAAGTTTTGCTTGAGATTGAAGCGAAATATTACCAATTTCATCTAAAAACAAAGTGCCTTTATGAGCTGCTTCAATTTTTCCAATTCGGTGCTCTTTAGCATCTGTAAAAGCACCTTTTACATGACCAAACAGTTCACTTTCAAACAATGATTCAGAAATAGAACCCATGTCAATAGCAATGAAAATTTCATCTTTTCTATTAGACAAGCGATGAAGTTCTTTGGCAAACAGTTCTTTTCCAGTACCATTTTCGCCAGTAATTAAAACATTGATATTAGTTTTTGCCACCTTATGTACTAAATGAATCACAGAAGTAATTGCTTTAGAGGTACCAATAATATCATTTTTTAAATCTTGATTAATGATACTTTTTAACCTAGACGTATTTTTTTTCAATTGCTGAACCTCCTTTTGAGATTTACTCAGCAGTAAAGCCGATTTTACTATAGCTAATAATTTATCGTTATTCCATGGTTTTAAAATAAAATCAGAAGCACCGTTTTTTAACGCTTCTACAGCCAAGTCAATAGAGCCGTAAGCTGTCATCATAATCACAGAAGCATTAGGCGCTCTTTTTTTTAATTCCTTTAACCAAAATAAGCCTTCGTTTCCTGTATTAACACCTGCAGAAAAATTCATATCAAGTAAAATAATATCAAAGTCTAGCAAATTGGGAAAAGAAGTAATTACGTTAGGGTTTGAAATGGTTTCTACCGTAGTGTATTTGAATTGGAATAAAATTTCCATAGCACTTAAAACACTCGTATTATCATCAATGATTAAAATATTTCCTTCGTTCATCTAAAGACTAGCCATTTTTAATTTGTAAAGCATGTATGCTTACAAACAAATTGTTTAAAAAACTTGTAAGCTAAAATAACGTAAAAAATAATAAGTGTCAAAAAAATTGACAATAACTGTGTAAATATTATGCACTCAAAAAATAATTAAAAAACAAACAACTGGTTGTTAGTTACTTATGTTGTGGCTTAATCTTTGGCTTGTTCATATCAAATAGTAAAAATAATGAAACTCAAAATAGTATTAATAATAGTTTTCGTCACACTATCAGTTCATTCGCAAAAAAAATGGTCTTTGCATGAATGTATTTCATTTGCAATAGAGAATAATTTAGAATTGAATAATTTAAAATATAATGAGGCTTCCGAAAGTGAAATACACAAACAATCGTTTCGAAACTTATTACCAATAATTCAAATAACATCAGATTACAATCAAAATTATGGGCGTTCATTGGACCCAATAACCAATAATTATGTAAATACAAGTTTCTTTACAAGCACATATATTTTAAGCTCTTCGGTAGAAATTTTCAAAGGGTTTCAAAAAACAAATATGATAAAAGCATCAAATTTTATTCGAAAAGCAGCTAAAGAAGATATTCAACAAGAAAAACATATGTTGGCGTTCCGAATAATGTCGGTCTATTATGACATACTTTTTTATGAGGAATTGGTAGAGCTATCAAAAGAACAAATGCATATTTCTGAAACAAATTATACTTTTGTAAAAAAGAAATTAGAACTAGGATTGCTAGCAGGATCAGATTTGTATGAAGCTGACGGTATGGTGGCCTCAGATAAATTAGCGTTGGCACAAAGTGAAAATCAATTGAAAGAAGTACAATTGCAACTTATTCAGGAAATGAACTTGGATAATACGATGGAAATAATATTACAAGAACCGGTTGTAGCTTATAAGGAAGAATTATATGACGTTACTCAAGATGTTATTTATTCAAATGCACTTGGCTTTATACCTATCATAAAATCGAGAGAATTACGGCTTGACGCTGCCGAAAAAGAGATTTCCATAGCAAAAGGGAGTATGTACCCTTCCTTAACTTTCATTGCAGGATATGGTTCAGGATTTTTTGAAACACTGCGTACAAATGGCGAAACAGTACCTTTGTGGACACAAATTAATGACAATGCTACAGGGCGTATAGGTTTTAATCTTACCATTCCAATCTTTAATGGTTGGTCCGTACGATCTGAAGTTAAACAAAAGAAAATTGAATTTGAAAGATCTACCAATAACCTCAACAGGCAAAAACAAGAACTATACAAACTAATTCAAGAATTAGTGCTAAATCAAAAAATATTAGAAAATGAGTTAAAACTCACTAACAAAAAAGTAAAAGCACAAGAATTAATCTTTGAAATCGCACAAAAAAAATATAGAAAAGGAATGGTAAATACTCTCGAATTATACCAAGCAAAAGTTTTTTTCACGAATGCTCAAAGTGAAAATTTACAAGTAAAAATACGTTTAAAAGTAAATAAAAAAACACTAGACTTTTATAATGGATTGCCAATATTTAATAACATAATAAAGAACTAATAATGGATGTTAAGATAGAAAAGAAAAAAGGATTAACACGTAAACATATAGCTTATATCATTTTAGGAGCATTGGTGCTTTTTATGGGGTGTAAATTATATTTTGGGAGTTCCATAATGTCATCCTCTAAAATTGACAGAAGTACGTTATACATTGCAGATGTAAAACAAGGGAAATTTGATGATTATATAACTATTAATGGAACTGTAGCGCCAATAACTACCGTGTATATGGATGCCTATGAAGGTGGTAGAGTTGCTGAAAAACTGATAGAAGAAGGGGCAACAGTAAAAAAAGGAGATATTATTTTAAAACTAGAAAATGTAAATTTATATGAGCAAATTTTAGCCAGTGAAAGTAACTTGGCACTAAAGCAAAATGATTTACGCTCTACAAAACTTACATTTGATTCCAGACAAATATCAGGTTTAAAAGCATTAGCAACTTCGGAATATGAATTAGGAATGCTCAAAAGGAATTACACGCAAAACAAAGAATTGTATGCAGATGAATTGATTTCTAAAGAGGAATACTTAATATCAAAAGAAAAATTTGAACTTGCTCAAAAACAAAATGGCATAGCACAGCTGCAAACAAGTAGTGATGAAAAAATGAAAAACACTTCTTTTAAAGAGCTGGATGCAGATTTAAATAGGATGCAGAAAACACTAAAAATGGTATACGAACGCTTAGATCATCTAAACGTTAGAGCCCCTGTAGATGGTCAGCTTGGGTTTTTAGATGCCGAAATTGGTCAAAATATTAGTAAAGGTGACAGAATTGGGCAAGTGAATATTTTGACAAACTACAAGATAGAAGCATTGATTGATGAGCATTACATTGATCGTATTAAACGTGATCTCTCTGCTACATTGGAACGTAACAATACTGAATACAAACTAAAAGTAAGAAAAGTATATCCTGAAGTGAGAAATGGTAAATTTAAAATTGATTTGATTTTTACTTCAAAAAAACCAGAAACTATTCGTTCTGGGCAGAGTTACAATATTAAATTGCAATTAGGAGCATCTAATGATGCAGTATTGATTCCTAAAGGAAAATTTTTCCAAAAAACAGGTGGGCAATGGATATTTGTAATGAATGAAGATCAAAGTGAAGCAGTTAGAAGGTTTATAAAAATAGGAAAACAAAACTCTAAATATTACGAAATATTAGACGGGCTTTTAGGAGGCGAAAAAGTAATCGTTTCAGGGTATGAAGGTTTTATGGATAGTGAAAAGATAATAGTTAATTAAATTATAAATTAAGTAATCAATGATAAAAACAAAAAATTTAAAAAAAGGTTTTAGAACTGAAGATGTAGAGACTTTAGCACTAAATAATGTAAATATAGAAGTAAATACAGGCGAATTTGCAGCAATAATGGGGCCTTCTGGATGTGGAAAATCAACCTTATTAAATATTCTGGGAATGCTAGACAGTCCGACAGACGGAAATTATTTATTTGACGGTATTGAAGTAAGTAGTCTTAGTGAACAAGAGCGTACAAATCTTAGAAAAGGAAATATTGGTTTTGTTTTTCAGAAATTTAATCTCATCGACGAATTGACAGTTTTTGAAAATATAGAACTTCCATTAATCTATCTTGATATCAATAAGGCAGAACGTAGACAAAGGGTAACTGAAACTATGGAAAGAATGAAAATCGCGCATCGTGAAAATCATTTCCCACAACAACTCTCTGGTGGACAACAACAGCGTGTTGCCATTTCTAGAGCTGTAGTAACAAGGCCAAAACTAATCTTAGCAGATGAACCTACAGGTAATTTGGATTCTAAAAACGGAATTCAAGTGATGAACCTACTCACAGAATTGAACAAACAAGGAAGTACAATTGTAATGGTTACGCATTCCGACAGAGATTCTCATTATGCACACAAACTTATCAATCTTTTTGATGGTCAAGTAGTCAATGAAAGTCGCAACAGTTAATCATTAAAAGAATTAAAAAAGGAATAATCAAAATTTCATTTTACTATGCCTGCTATTAAAATCAGTCTTTACATTTTTCCAGTATAAAATTACAAGTAAAATATAAGATTCAAATGAACCTCTATGGACTGAAAGTCTGCAGAGGTTGGCAGGAGACTTAAAGTCACCCAATGATTATTTCCCTAATATTAAGCCTGTGTTTTCATCATCACCTAGTTTTCTGTGATTCTCCAAATATCCATTCACCATTTCATCAGTTATATTCCCCGTACTGTAGCATCTATAACCTATTGACGAAAAATTTCGATTTCAATATTTAGACTTGAGTAAAGAAAAATTTTGTTAATTTTTTCGTAAACTTCTACCGTTTAGTTTCTTGACTAATAGCTTATAATCAAGTCAATATGAGATGTTTTATATGCGTATTTGCGTGATTTTTGGATACAACTCCTTTCAAAATGAGTACATCACCGGCTTTGTGTGTCTGTATCAAAAGTGTTCGAAAATGAATTTGTGTATTATCAATCAAAATAGAATAACGATATTTAACACTCCAATCTAGATGAGCAGACAGCCTTAAAACAGTATGCCCATTACTTCTTTGACCCGACATAAAATAAAGATATTTTTATTGAAGCTAAAACTAAAACTAAATGCACTAAAATGGCTCGTTTTAGCTATTTATTAGGACGAATAAAACATCATTGTCTTTTGCTAATGTCATCCTTTATGAAAATGGAAGTAAAAAAACATAACAATAATAATAAGTATAGTTAATACAGGGTTTTGATGCTTAACCCAAAGTTAAGTACTTAAAACCAAGTCAGCCAAATTTTTATGGGTAATTTAAACTGACGTTCAACCTTATCCAAGAACAAACTCTGCTTGGAAGAAAAAGAAGGCAAAATTGCAAGTGTTGAACACTTTTATAAAAATTGAACCCGCAAAAATTAAATTCTATTAAAATGAAACATTTAAGAATAAAACTATTAATACCTTTTATTGCTATTATTATCGGGTTAGTATGTTTTAAAAGTTGTGAAAGAGATACTAATATTGATAATTTTAGAACGAAGTAAGATTACATATATTAAACACTTAATATAGTATATAAGCTATCAGCGTAAATCAATTTTAGCTTGTAGCCGTATTTCAGGAGAAAACATATAAAGAGACCTATGAACAAAAAAATAACATTACTTCTTTTATTGATATTTAGTATTCAAACTTCATTCGCATCGGAAATAGATGACGGAATAATTGAGCTTGGAAAAATATATAGAAATTACGTTTTTCAAAATAATCCAAATGAATTAACCTTCAATAAAATTGACCAAATAAACTCTTCAGAGCTTGAAATAACAAAACTATTTATAAAAGAATGTATAAGTGCTAAAAACAAACTGACCTCAGTGAAGTTTCTCAAATTACCAGACGAACAGACTTTATTGAACCTTTACTTAATAATGAAAGTTAATGCAAATGTTCGTAAAAAAGAACCTAAAGATAATATAGGGCTAATAACGGAATGGAAAAGTAAAAATGTTCATCGCTACGAATTAGTTGATAATTATTATCGTATGGTTTTTACAGGAATCGGGAATAAAAACCAACCATTTGACTTATCAAATACAGATTTTATAATTGATAATTACAATCTTGCAGATGATACCGAAAAGGGAATATTTTTTTTAACAGCAATGAATTTATGTTACTACCAAATTTGGGGTTTTATAAATGTTGTTAAACCACCAAATTATAAAAAAGCAAAGGAGAGTATAGATAAATACCCTAAATTCAACGGACAAGAATATTATAAATATTTAAGTTTCGGATTTTCGGATTTTAAAATGCAAATAGAGAAAGATAAAGAAATTGAAAGTTATAAAAATTATTTCATCAATCGATTTTACATGACATTGATTTATCATCATCAATGTTTAAATAACAAAAGAAGAACAAGGAAAGAAGCCGGAAATCTCGTCTTGAGTTCAATATTAAAGGAAAAGAATTATTATGAATACTCGAAAAACCAAGAATATTTAAACGGACTTTTCCGAACAATGGAAATGGATTAAATACATTTTACAACAATGTATATAAAATATGGCTATTATAGGCTTTACGAAAGGTTTTTGTGTATTTGGAAACACCTCCAAATTTTTAAATTTGGGTTTTAGAAAAGTTAATGCAAAAGAAAAGTCAAAAATTATGCCCGTGTTTAATTCGAAAAGTTAGCGTTTATTTACATCTTATATACTTGACGTTGATAGTAATATGCAAATGGCTCAAAGAGAGTAATTTATAATTTAATTTTTATATTCATTTTATTCAGTTGTGAAAAAGGAATTTAATATCACTAAAATCTTGATTTAGTTTGGGAATCTATAGATGCAAATAGGAATGCTTGTTCGTTAATAATCTTTCAAAATGAGTTTCTACGGAAAAAAGGGGCGTAAGAAAGAAATAATACTATTTCTTTAGTCAAATAAAAGTGATTGTAATAAACAACACCAATAAATAGAAGAGCAAAGAGTAAGTTTACTTTTCCCCAAAGTAACAAATCAGGAACAAAAATAGATTCGAGGATATTCATGGTTGCAACAATTCCAATTTGTGTTATTGTTTTTTATCTTGATTTTAAAATAATTAATGTAAAAAATATACTTTAGCACTTTTAAAAAAAAACAATAAAATTCGTGAAAAAATTATTAGTATTAGTTGCTGTGGTAGTAATTTAATTTACAGCTTAAGCACAGAAATTTGGTATCAAAGCAGGTTTAAATATATCTAAAATTAAAGTGAACTCAGCTTCAATACCGGGATATACAGATGAAATAACTTCATTTTATATTGGTGGATTAGTAAGTTTTAAATTGAGTAAAAAATTTCACTTACAACCATAAATTTTATTTTCTTCTGGAGGAGCTAAAGGTTATGAGTTAAGTTTTGTTATTGTCCCTTTAATATTTAAGTGTTTTATTGTAATAATTTTAAATATCCAAGAGGGGCCTCAAGTAGGTTTTATTGTAGATGCAGGAACTGGTACTGATTCAATGAAAACTCTCAGTTTAGGTGTAATGTAGATTTGAGATATGAAATGAATAATGGGTTGTTTTTTTAAAACTAGATACAACCATGTTTTGTCTAATTTTGTAAAGAATGGCGTAGGACTAGAGTTTTATTCTAGACCTTTTCAAATAGGTATTGTTTATAAGTTTTAATATTATATATTCAATTTTTTAAGTAATATTAAAATTTCTTCTTTTTAAGTTCAAAATCTTTACCTAGATATACACGACGCACAGTTTCGTCTTCAGCTAACTCTTCTGGAGTTCCTTCTTTTAAAATTCCTCCGTTGTACATTAAATAAGTTCTATCTGTAATGGCAAGTGTCGCTTGTACGTCATGATCGGTAATTAAAATACCAATATTTTTAGTTTTAAGTTTGGCTACAATTGTTTGAATGTCTTCAACAGCAATAGGATCTACTCCTGCAAAAGGTTCATCTAATAAAATAAATTTAGGATCTGAAGCTAGGCAACGCGCAATTTCTGTTCTACGACGTTCACCTCCTGAAAGTAAATCTCCCCGATTTTTACGTACATGTCCTAAACTAAACTCATCAATTAGTTCTTCTAAACGTTGTTTTATTTCAGTTTTAGATCTATCAGTAAATTCTAAAACAGACTTAATATTATCTTCAACAGATAGTTTTCTGAATACTGAAGCTTCTTGAGCTAAATAACCAATTCCTTTTTGAGCACGCTTATACATAGCATCTGTAGTGATTTCTTCATCATCTAAAAAAATCTTACCATCATTGGGTTTTATCATTCCAACAATCATATAAAAAGAAGTTGTTTTTCCTGCTCCATTTGGACCTAGTAAACCAATGATTTCTCCTTGTTCTACTTCTAACGAAATTCCGTTTACAACTTTTCTACTACCGTAAACTTTTTGTATGTTTTCTGCTCTTAATTTCATTGATATTGGTTACTTCTTTTTTGATGAATAGCGATACGAAAATACTGAAAAACTATGAATTGAGAACTTAATGACCTGTTAACTGTTTTCATCTAACTCTTCCCAAAACTCAACAGCACGACGTAGGTGCGGAATTAAGATAGTTCCGCCTACCAAAGTAGCAATACTCATCGTTTCCATCATTTCTTCTCTAGTCACACCATTTTTATGGGCAGTTTCTAAATGATAAGCAATACAATCATCACAGCGTAAAACGGCCGATGCTACTAAACCAAGTAATTCTTTAGTTTTTACAGGTAAATGACCTTCTTTAAAAGTATTAGTATCTAAATTAAAAATACGTTTGATAATTTTATTATCACCGGCTAAAATTTTATCATTCATTTTAGCTCGGTAGTCGTTAAACTCTTGGACTTTTTGAGACATTTTTGTTTTGTTTTTTTAAGACATATTGTGATACATAAATACTTATTTCGTACAGTATCATAATTGGTACAGAAACGATTACTTGACTCGCTACATCTGGTGGTGTTATAATTGCTGATAATACCAAAACAACTACCAGTGAGTGCTTACGATATTTTCGTAAAAATTCAGGAGTTATTAATCCTATTTTAGTGAAAAAAAAGATAACCACAGGTAGTTCGAAAAGTAAAGCAACACCAATTAATGTATTTGTAATTAAACTGATATAAGCTTCGAGCTTAAAATTATTTTCAATAACATCAGAAATTTCAAAATTATAAAAGAAATAAACCGACATTGGTAAAATAACATAATAGCTAAAAAGTATTCCTAAAAAGAAAAGGAGAGACGAAATGAAAATAAATCCTCTTGATTTTTTTCTTTCAGAACTATGCAATCCTGGAGCTATAAAACGCCAGAATTCCCACAATATATAAGGGAAAGAAACTACAAATCCAAGAATTAAAGAAGACCAAATACCAGTCATTAATTGTTGAGTAGGATTTAGTGCTTGTAGCGTTTGCTTAAAAGTTATTGTACAAAAATTACTATCAATACCTATGTAAGTAAATACTTTACAAAAAAATTGATAGGTAGTGAAATCAGGTTTTAAATGCGCTAATAAAATTTCGTTAAAAACAAAATTAATATTTACGAAAACGAGAATTGCGACAACAAAAACAGCAACAAAACTTCTAACTAAGTGCCATCTTAATTCCTCAAGATGATCTAAAAAAGACATTTCTTTTACAGCCATATTAAAATATACCTTCTTTAATTAAATCATGTAAATGAACAACACCGACATATTCGTTGTTATCATTAGTAACTAAAATTTGTGTAATACTGCTGTTTTCAAGAGCTTCTAAAGCTTCTACTGCCATAGCATCAACATTTATTGTTTTAGGGTTTTTACTCATAATATCGTTAGCGGTTAGCTCATCAATTTTAGTTGTTTTACTAAGCATTCTGCGAATATCACCATCAGTAATAATCCCTAATATTTTATTATTTTCACCAACTACGGCCGTTACCCCTAATCTTTTTTCTGATATTTCAACAATTACTTTTGTTACTTTATCAGTACTTTCTACTTTCGGCAGTTGGTTGTTTTTTATTAAGTCAGAAACTCGTAAATATAAACGTTTTCCTAAAGCGCCACCTGGGTGATATTTAGCAAAATCACTACTTGTAAACCCACGAAGATCTAATAAACAAACAGCTAAGGCATCACCTAATACTAATTGAGCTGTGGTACTTGTAGTAGGGGCTAAATTATTAGGACAGGCTTCTTTTTCAACGTAAGAGTTTAATAAAAAATTGGCATTTGTTCCTAAAAAAGAATCAGGATTACCGGTAATAGCTATTACTTTATTATTAGATTTTTTTATTAAAGGAACTAACACTTTAATTTCAGGAGTGTTTCCACTTTTCGAAATGCAAATTACCACATCATTTCTTTGTACATTTCCTAAATCACCATGAATAGCATCAGCAGCATGCATGAAAACAGCAGGAGTACCAGTAGAATTAAAAGTAGCAACCATTTTAGCTGCAATATTGGCACTTTTACCAATTCCGGTAACAATTACGCGACCTTTTGAATTAAAGATGAAATTTACGGCATCAACAAACGAACTGTCTAATAAATTTGCTAAATTAGCGATAGCATTACTTTCTAAAAGTATGGTTTCTTTTGCTGTTGAGAGGATAGCATTTGCGTCTTTCAAGTTAAAAAAGTTTTAAGTAAGTTTAAAGTGTAAAAGTAGGAATATTTAAGAAGAAAAACTTTTTAATAAAAAGAAAGTTTACCTCAGTTTGTGTATTTTTTTATAGTAAATTAGTTCTCGTTTTTAATTTTTGATATTAGGAGATGAATATAGAGCAGTCGGAGTTATATGGATCATTAAAAAAAATATTTGGTTTTAACCAATTTAAAGGTCTACAGGAAGAAGTTGTAAAAAGTATTTTAAACAACGAAAACACATTTGTAATAATGCCAACTGGTGGAGGTAAATCTCTTTGTTACCAGTTACCAGCATTAATGAAAGAAGGAACAGCTATTGTTGTTTCGCCGTTAATAGCATTGATGAAAAATCAAGTAGATGCGATTAGGGGTATTTCTGAGCACCACGGAATTGCACATGTATTAAACTCTTCCTTAAATAAATCTGAGATAGCTCAGGTAAAAGAAGATATTGAATCAGGAATAACAAAGTTATTATATGTTGCTCCAGAGTCATTAGTTAAAGAAGAATATGCAGAGTTTTTAAGAAGACAAACTATATCTTTCGTAGCAATTGATGAAGCTCATTGTATTTCTGAATGGGGACATGATTTTAGACCAGAATATAGGAATTTACGTACAATTATCAAACAGATTGATAATGTGCCAATAATTGGGTTAACGGCAACAGCTACAGAAAAGGTACAAGAAGATATTCTTAAAACTTTAGGAATGAGTGATGCAAATATTTTTAAAGCATCGTTTAATAGGCCTAACTTGTTTTATGAAGTTCGTCCTAAAACAATAGATATAGAAAAAGATATCATTCGTTTTATAAAACAGCGAATGGGGAAAACAGGGATTATATACTGTTTAAGTCGTAAAAAAGTAGAAGAGATCGCTCAAGTTTTACAGGTTAATGGTATTAATGCACTCCCTTATCATGCAGGATTAGATGCAAAGAAAAGAGCAAGACATCAAGATATGTTTTTGATGGAAGATTGTGATGTTATCGTTGCAACTATAGCTTTTGGAATGGGTATTGATAAGCCCGATGTTCGTTTTGTAATTCACCATGATATTCCTAAGAGTTTAGAAAGTTATTATCAAGAAACTGGTAGGGCAGGACGTGATGGAGGAGAAGGATATTGTTTAACATTCTATTCATATAAAGATATTGAAAAGCTTGAGAAATTCATGGCAAATAAACCTGTTGCAGAACAAGAGGTAGGTCATGCACTTTTACAAGAAGTTGTTGGTTATGCAGAAACGTCGATGAATAGGCGTAAATATATACTTCATTATTTTGGTGAAGAGTTTGATGCAATAACGGGAGAAGGAGCTGAGTTAGACGACAATATGCGAAACCCTAAAAAACAACATGAGGCACAAGACGAAGTAAAAACATTATTATCTGTAATTAGGGATACTAATGAAATGTATAAGCCTAAAGAAGTTGTAAATACAATAATAGGATCAGGGAATGCATTGTTGAAATCTCATAAAACAACTGAGCAACCTTTTTTCGGAATAGGGAAAGAAAAAAATAATCATTATTGGATAGCGTTAATTCGTCAAATATTAGTGGTAGATTTTATTAAAAAAGAAATTGAGCAATACGGAGTTTTAAAGTTAACTGCCAGAGGTAGGAAGTTTATAGAGAATCCAACATCATTTATGATGACCGAAAATCATGTATATGCTACAAATGATGACGGAACAATAATACCAAATGCTAAATCAACAGGAGGAGTAGATGATAAATTGGTAGGAATGTTGAAAGACTTGCGTAAAAATGTAGGTAAACGCTTAGGTGTTCCTCCATTTGCAGTATTTCAAGATCCTTCATTAGAAGATATGGCGTTAAAATTTCCAATAACCTTAGATGAGTTGTCTAAAGTTCATGGAGTTGGAGAAGGTAAAGCTAAAAAATTCGGAAAAGAATTTGTAAAGCTGGTAACCAGTTATGTTGAAGAAAACGATGTAATACGTCCTGATGATTTAATAGTAAAAAGTATTGGCGTAAATTCAGGGTTAAAGCTATTTATTATTCAAAATACTGATAGAAAATTACCATTAGAAGATATCTCTAAATCTAAAGGATTGAGCATGTCAGAACTAATTAAAGAAATGGAAGCTATTGTGTTTTCTGGAACAAAGCTGAATATTGACTATGCGGTTGAAGATTTACTAGATGATGATCAACAAGAGGAAATTCATGATTATTTCATGGAAGCAGAAACAGATAAAATTCAAGAAGCGTTGGATGAATTTGATGGTGATTACGATGAAGATGAATTACGTTTAATGCGTATTAAATTCACCAGTGAAATAGCTAATTAAAACCTAGTCATATGAAAATAAATACTTATTTGCATTTTAACGGAAATTGTAATGAAGCAATGACCTATTATGCAGACGTTTTAGGAGGAGATATTACAGTATCAATGCAGTTTAAAGAAGCTCCAGAAGAAATGTGCAAAAATTTCCCAAAAGAAATATTAGATTTAACGATGCATTGTACTTTGGAAATTGGTGATATGGCAATTCAAGCCTCAGATTTTTTTAATGACAAAGAAGAGTTTAATGCAGGTAATAATTTTGCAGTCAGTTTAAACTCTGAAGACGAAAATGAAGCCATAACCATTTTTAACGGATTAGCTGAAGGTGGATTTATAATGATGCCATTTGGTGATGCTTTTTGGGGAGGGAAATTCGGAATGTTACAAGATAAATTCGGTATTAGATGGATGCTATCTTTAGAAGGTAATAATTCATAATGAATACGAACGTAACAACATATGCTCAAGAGGATAAAACCCTAGTAATGCGTCAATAGAGGTTTTATAAAATATGATGAGATTAATCTAGATTTGGTAAGAACATACACTTTTGAAGATCTAAAGAACTCAGAAGAAGGGAAAGAGTTAAAACAAACAAGAAATACGAAATATTTAATAATTCCAATTGAGCTACAACTAGAGTTAGATGAAAATCAAAAAGAAATAAGAGAAAATTTCATCGAATTTACATTTAACAAAAAAAATTAAGCGTAAAATGGGTTAGATAAATTATTCCGATGATTATAAACGGAATAGGTCTTCGCGATAAATATAAAAATTGCTAGTTTATTGTTATTTTATCAATAGTAGTGGTAGAATCACATCTTATGACATATAAATCGATGTGTTTTAAGCTGTCTTTACCAGTAATAAAATATTCAGGACAAGGTTTTATACGCGATTTGCTTTTCCCAAAATCTACATCACCATGTTTTAAAATTGCAGATACAGTAGTCGTATCAATATCAGAATTAGCTAAAACTTGTTTTGCATTCTCAGAAAACAAACGTTTTTTAATTCTAATAGTTTTTAACGTACGAGCATCCATCCCATAATCAAAAGAAACATCTTTACCTTTCCAAATAAACAATACAATTAAAGAGCCAAAAGCTAATCCAATTGAGTAATATCCAAAACGTTTTAATAATTGCATAGTAAATTTTTGTGATGGCAAAAGTAAGTAAAAAACACCTTATAATATCAATAAATTAATATCTCTATAAGGTAAGTCAAACCAATCGGCTACAGTTCTATTTGTTAAAATACCGTGGTAAAAATACATACCATTTCGTAAGCTTTTATCAAATCGAGCAGCATTTTCAAATCCACCTCCTTCAGCAATATTTAATAAATATGGAGTAAAGATATTACTAATAGAAACCGATGCTGTACGTGCATACCTCGATGGTATATTTGGTACACAGTAATGAATTACACCATGTTGTGTAAAAGTTGGTTTACTATGTGTTGTAACTCTTGAAGTTTCAAAACATCCACCACGATCAATACTAACATCAACAATAACGGCTCCGTCTTTCATTTGTTCTATCATGCTTTCTGTAACAATTACAGGAGAACGATCTCTACCTCTAATAGCACCAATAACCACATCACAGCGCATTAACGCTTTTGCTAAGGTCTTAGGTTGAACAGTAGATGTGTAAACAGGTGATTGCACACAATGCTGTAATTTTCGGAGTTTAGTTATAGAGTTATCAAAAACTTTAACTCTAGCACCTAAACCAATGGCAGAACGAGCGGCAAATTCACCAACAGTACCAGCACCTAGTATAACGATATCACTTGGCGGAACACCACCAATATTACCTAGTAATAGTCCGTTACCTCCATTTGAAGTAGTCATTAAGTCAGCAGCAATATGCATAGATGCAATACCAGCAATTTCACTTAATGATTTTACAATTGGATAAACACCATGTTCGTCTTTTATATAATCAAAGGCAACCGCAGTAACCCGTTTTTTAGCCAATGCTTCAAAATACTTTTTATCTTGTGTTTTAAGTTGTAAAGCAGAGATTAAAACTGTTTGTGGATTTAACATTTTAATCTCATCTAAAGATGGTGGAGCTACTTTTAAAACAATATTACAGGCAAAAGCTTCTTTAATATCATATGATATTTTTGCGCCAGCATCCGAATATTCTTTATCGCTATAATTAGCGCCATCTCCAGCGCTAGTTTCAATAACAATTCTATGACCATGAGCAACTAAAGCAGAAACAGCATCGGGAGATAAACTAATACGTTTTTCTTCAAAATGAGTTTCTTTGGGTAAGCCTATAAATAATTCACCTTTTTGCCTTTTTATTTCAAGCATTTCGGGTTGAGTCATTAACTGTTCTTTGGTGAAAGGTGAGATATACCCCATTTAATTAGTTGGTTTTGAGTTGGATATTACGTTGTCCGTTTTCTAGAATATTAATTTCTATAGCAACAGCATCTAAAGGTAATAAATTTTTAACGTTTTCAGGCCATTCAATTAAACACCAATTATCGCTATAAAGATAATCTTCAACTCCCATGTCGTAGGCTTCTTCTTCATTTTCGATACGATAAAAATCAAAATGATAAACAATATCATTAGATGATGTTTTATACTCGTTTACTATAGAGAAAGTAGGAGAGTGTGCAACATCTTCAACACCCAAAACGTTACAGATTTCTTTTATTAAAGTAGTTTTACCAACACCCATATCACCATAAAAAAGTAATACTTTATTCTGAGCATTTTTTATAATGCTTTCAGCTATTTGGGTTAATTCGTTTAAAGAATAATTTTTGTTCATAGACTGCAAAAATAATAAACTGTAAAATGTAAAAGAAATTTAATTTTTATAACTGTAATGACCTATAATTTTAAAATTAAAAAGGCAGTCTTCAAGTACTTGACCATCACCAATATTATGAACAATCATATAACGTTTGTTGTCTTTTGATTTTTTATTAACAACAATACCTGTATGCGTAATTGCTCCGTTTAAATTCCAGCAAAC
>CBDTZS010000058.1:0-20596 GCA_965364955.1 uncultured Tenacibaculum sp.
TAACGCACCCAATAACGGGCTGTATTTTATCAACCTCGCATATAGTTGAAGCAGCGCCAACGTTTACATTAGATATAGATAATATTCAAAATGTATCATGTTTCGGAGATGCATCAGGAAGTTCAGAGTTAATCTTTAGTACAAGTACACCGTATACTGGAAATTACACGTATGAGATTTTCAATGTAGGAGGAGTAACGACGACAATAACAGGAAACGGAGTAGGAAATGTAATAGAATCATTAACCGGATTAGTTGCAGGAGATTACTATGTATCAGTAACAATGACAGATAGTCCATTCTGTCCAGTACAATCATCTAATTTTACAATAGAAGGACCTGTAGCAGCATTAGGAGTAAGTGGTTTAGTAAATCCACCAGTAAGTTGTAATGGCGGTTCAGATGGAACCATAACAGCCACCGGAGTTGATGGTTGGGGAAGTTATGAATACCAGTTAGAATTTTTAGCAGGAGGAATAGTAGGAACTTATACTTATAGTAGCAACAATGTCTTTACAGGTATCGCACCAGGAGATTATAGAATTAGAGTAAGAGATGGAAATGGATGTACAGAAGAAACTACAGTAAATGTAGTAATTCCAGATGCTGTAACCTTTACAGTAATAGAGGACGATAATGTATGTGATGCCAGTACAGGAGGAAGCATTACAATAAATGCTTTAGGCGGAACCGGAACATATGTTTACAGTTTAACTGTAGGCGGAACCGTTGTAGCGACCCAAACCTTAACAGCAGCAACGCATACTTTCACAAATTTAGGAGCAGCGTTATATGTAGTAAATGTTGTAGATTCAAACGGATGTGATGCAGGAACGCCAACAAACATTACAATTTCACCAAACTTAGATTTCTCAATTACAGAAACTAAGAAGTTAGATTGTTCAGTTACGCCAGCGGCAGCGGTAAGTTTAGAAGTTATATCAGGATCAGGAACATATGAGTATGAAGTTGTAGGATTAGTAAGTGGAAGTTTAGTAGCTCAAATAGCTATGGGAACCAATCCATTGGTATTTAACCCAACGGTAGCCGATACTTATACAGTAACGATTTATGATGTAGGAGCAACACCGAACTGTTCAATAAGCAAAACAATAATAATTCAACCAGAGTTGTTACCAATTTTTACAGCAGTAGCAACTACTGATGATATTTGTAATGGAGCTGCAACTGGAGTAATTCAGTTAACAGCGACTGATAATGGTATTTTACCAATTACATATAGCATAACCTCAGTACCAATTGCAGCAGCGATAGCGGCAACTTTTAATGCAGCAAGTCAAACGTATGAAAACTTATCAGAAGCAGTTTATACGATAAGAGGAACAGGAAGTAATAGTTGTACAACCGATGTAGTAGTATCAATCTCAGACAATGCAGTTGTCGATGTTTCAGGAGCAATAACAATAGCAGAGTTTGGATGTACTACAGCAAATGCAACAAACAATGCAACAATAACAGTTGATCCAACAAGCATTGCAGGAGGTACAGGAACTTATGTACGAGTTGTCTTTATCGATAATGGAACAGCAGCAGTACTTCAAGACAGTTCAAGTTTTAGTTATACCTCTACAGATGAATCGGGCGGAAGTTATACGATTAATGTATATGACGATCGCGGATGTTTAGGAACAGCAATAAGAACGATTCTACCATTTGAGAAGTTAATAGATGCAGCAATTGTTGTAACAAAAGCAATAGATTGTGCAACAGGCGAGGATATTACCGTAAGTATAAATCCAGCGATAGCAAATGCAAGTTATACTATACTAGGAGCTAATACAGGGTTTACTGCAACACAAGCAGTAGTCTTATCAACAGATTCAGCAATCTTTACAGGATTAGCGACAGATAATTATACGATAACGATAACGCACCCAATAACGGGCTGTATTTTATCAACCTCGCATATAGTTGAAGCAGCACCAACGTTTGAATTAATTGTAGATAATATTCAAAGAGCTTGTTTTGGAGGTAATGGTAGTATCGATTTAAGTTTTAATCCATCGACTCCATATTTAGGGGGATATGATTATGACGTATTTGTGGTAGGTACACCAGGAGCATTTGCTTCCGGTAACGGAAATGGAAGTGCAGCAATAACTATAGGTAACTTACCAGCAGGTAATTATTATGTAGTTATCAATATGCCAAATACACCGTTCTGTTCAGCGACTTCAGTTAATTTTATGATTGACGAACCAGCTAATGCCTTAACACTTGCACATATACCAACATTCTTAAAATGTAATCAAGCAGATTCAGGTGAAGTAGATTTAACAGCACAAGGAGGTTGGGGAATATATCAATATGAGTTAGTTAATACAACAACGGGTATTACAATTCAAAATTTCGATAACAAGTCAACAATCACAGGTTTAACAGCAGGTAATTATCAAGCTACGGTTAGAGATAGTAATGATTGTACTGAAGTGTTAACTTTTCAATTAGATCAAGGTACAACCATAACAGGAAATTATATTGTAACACCTAATGATTGTATAGGAGATTTTACCGCAACAATTGAAGTAACAGGAGTTATAGGGGGACAGTTACAAGCAGCACCTTTAAATTATACGTATACTTTAGAGTATCCAAACGGAACCAGAACAACAAGTCAAACATCACCAATATTCCCTAATTTATCAGCAGGAGTAGGATATTCGGTTATTGTAAAAGATGGGTATTCTTGTGATGGTCGTGTAGGTCCTATTGATATAGTCGACCCAACTAAAGCAATGGCATCTGCAAATATTATTGCTGATATTACATGTGATAGACCTTTAGCTATAGTTGAAGTTTCTGGAACAGGAGGTAACGGGCCATATATGTATAGTGTAGATGGAATTAACTTTGTTAATAGTCCGATATTCAACGTAAATCAAGGAGAGCATCAATTATACGTTAGAGATAGTCAAATGTGTATCTCAGATCCAACAACAATAACAATTGATTCTTATGAAGCTCTAATAGCTACTTTAGATGTTAAATCGGCATTTGTAACCTGTAATGGTGATAATAATGGTGTTTTATCTGTTGATGTTGCAGGAGGATTAATGAACTATGAATATTTATTATTAGATGGTACCGATACACCAATAACCAATATTTGGCAAGCATCTTCGTCATTTAATAATTTAATTGCAGGAGTTTATAAAATAAGAATAAGAAGTACCAATGTAGCAGGAGATGAATGTTATATAAACACTATTGCGCATGAAGTTACGCAACCTTTACCTTTAATAGCAGATGCTGTAGCAACTCAACATGTTACATGTTTTGGTGGTAATACAGGAATTATAACAGCGAGTGCTCAAGATGGAAATGGAGATTATGAGTACAATATTACTTCAGTACCAGATAGAGCAGAATATCCAGCGAATAAGTATGTGAAAAATAATGTTTTTGAAAACTTAGCAGCCGGTACTTATTTTATAACAGTTAAAGATGTGGTAGGATGTCCATATCCTCCAATTGAAGTTATAATTAGTGAACCTGTAGAGTTATCAATAAGTTTAGTAAGTGTAACAGATCAAACGTGTTTAAATGATCCAACGCCAACAATTACGGTTGATGTTCAAGGAGGAACACAACCATATTATATCATTATAAATAACGTTGAATCACCAATACCATATTCTCAGAACCAAATAACTATAGGCGCTGCTGAAGGTATTATGGCTAATACGGTGTATTTGATAAGTGTTAGAGATAGTGGAGGAGGATGTCCGCGACAATCTATAGCACCATTAACAACTGCTGAGTCTATAGATTTAGAGTTAACTGTTGATTTTGAATATACTTGTCCAGCAGGAAACATAATCAAAGCTATTGTTGCAGATAAATATAAGAATTCAATGTCTTATTCGCTATATCAAGGAGGTTCACTAATAACAACAAATGCAACAGGTGAATTTATAGATGTTGCTGCTGGTAATGGATATAGCGTAACAGCAACAAACACAATATCTTCTTGTTCTGAAAGTTCTACTAGTAGCCCTATTGATATATTAGATATTCAAGCGTTGACAATGACAATTGATGATTCTCAAAAGAATTTATTAATAGCAAACGTAGACTTTGGTTTACCTCCTTATAACTTTACTGTTGACGGAGTTGATTTTGGAGAAGAGAATGAATTTCAAATATTACAAACAAAAGATTATACAATAACAGTAAGAGATGCTAGAGACTGTGAAGTTACATTAATCGTAAGAGGTGTTTATGTTACTATTACAATACCAAATATATTTACTCCAGATAGTGATGGAATAAATGATTATTGGTACCCATTAGAAGTAGAAAATTACCATGATTTAAGAGTATATATTTATGATAGATATGCTCGTGAGATCACTAAATTTCAAGGAGTACAACAAGGGTGGGATGGATTATATGACGGCAAACCACTACCTTCAGGAGATTATTGGTACACGATATTTTATAAAGAATTATCAGGTCAAGAGAAAAAAGTAATGGGTCACTTTACATTATATAGATAAGAATGAGAAAGATATTAATAACTATAAGCATCGTAATTTTTAGTGTGAAACTATCTGCACAAGAAATTGAATTACCTAGGTATATCAGCCATATGGCTGATAATCCTTTTTTAATCTCACCAACCTTTGCGGGTATAGGGACAGGTTTACAAATTAGGTTAAACGGAGTGAGTCAATGGCTTGGAGTTAAAGATGCACCTAATACCCAATCGTTAACTATTGAAGCGAGATTAGCAGACAGGTTTGGTGGGGGATTAACGGTTTTTAATGATAGTAACGGATTTACAACTCAAAAGGGAGCTAAGTTGTCTTTTGCAAGCCATTTAACATTAAGTAACTTTCATGATAGTTTTTTATCATTTGCATTAAGTTATAGTTTTGTTCAGTTTGGTATAGACACATCAGAAAATAATACCACGCAAACACTACCAAACAAGTCAATTATTAATTCAAATTTCGATGTAGGTTTATTGTATCGCTATGAACGATTTAGTATAACAGCTAATGTTAATAATATTCTAAATAAAAAAATTGAAGATTTTTCATTAGAAGAACCTGAAATATTAAGAGGATATACAATCTATACTTCTTTTGTGTTTGATAAAATAAGAAGAAATTTTGAGTTAGAACCTTCTGTTCTTTATGAATATAGAGAGTCTGATGGGCGTTCAAAAACAGATATAAACATAAAAGCGAGAAAAGGTATTAACGATGGTTATATTTGGGCAGGCTTAAGTTATACCTTTTTAAATGATCAGTTTTTTAAAGAAAATGCAATAGCACCACTATTTGGTTTAAAAAAGAACAATTTATATGTTTCTTATGGTTTTAGTGTTAATATGAATAAAACCCAGGATTTTAATTATGGTACACATATGATTACATTAGGTTTTGATTATGAAAGAAGACCTAGTTTAGCTAGATGTACTCAGAAAATGATCATGTTTTAAAAAAATATAATAATATAGTAGAGTCCTCAAGCTAAAACTTGAGGATTTTCTTTTTCTTTGCAATAATGGAAAACAAGAATCAAGATTCAATCAATCTTAATAAATTTATTAGTAGTACAGGTATTTGTTCACGAAGAGATGCCGAAAAATTTATTAAATCAGGAAGGGTTACAATTAATAAAAATGTTGCTCAATTAGGTAATAGAGTTTTAAAGGGAGATGATGTTAGGGTAGATGGCCGTTTGTTAGAAGCGAAACCTAAAACATTGTATATAGCTTTAAACAAACCTGTAGGTATTGTTTGCACAACGGATAGTAAAGAAAAAAAGAATATTGTAAAGTTTGTAGGATACCCAGAAAGGCTATTTCCTATTGGTCGTTTAGATAAACCTTCTGAAGGCTTAATTTTTTTAACAAATGATGGTGATATCGTTAATAAAATTTTACGAGCAGGAAACAATCATGAGAAAGAATATATGGTTTCTGTAGATAAAAAAATAACAGATGATTTTATAGTTAAAATGAGTAATGGAATTCCAATTTTAGGGAGTGTTACTCAAAAATGCAAGGTTAAAAAAATAAACGATTTTACTTTTCAAATTATTTTAACCCAAGGCTTAAATCGTCAAATACGCAGAATGTGTGAATATTTAGATTACGAAGTAACTAAATTAAAGCGTGAACGTATTATGAATGTAACTTTGGGTAAATTAAAAGCTGGTGATTGGAGAGAATTAACAGATGACGAAATGAAAGAAATCAATCAATTGATTTCTAGTTCTTCTAAAACAGAAGAAGCGTCAGCTGTTATAGAAAAAAAGAAACCAAAACAAGCGAAGAAGAAAGAAATAAAAAAACCAGACGATTTTAATAAAAAAAGTGCCTCTTTTAGAAAAAATTCACCAAAAACGAAAAGAAATACAAATTCAAAATTCGGAAGTAAACGTAGATAATTCTTTGATATGCTCGAACAGAATTTAAACTAAATGATTTAAAAACCCATCAATAGCGTTCGACCTGATAATTATTATGATTTTATTTACTTTTCCAATTCTTAAATAAGCGTATCTTTGCCACTTATGCAATTTGAACTAAAAATAACCGACCCTAAAAGTAAAGCACGAGCTGGTGTTATTACAACCGATCACGGAACTATTGAAACTCCAATATTCATGCCTGTAGGTACTGTAGGTACAGTAAAGGGAGTACATCAATCAGAACTAAAAGACGAGATAAATCCAGATATAATTTTAGGAAATACCTATCATTTATATTTGCGTCCAAAATTAGAAATATTGGAAGCCGCTGGAGGTTTGCATAAATTTATGAATTGGGATCGTAATATTTTAACTGATAGTGGTGGATATCAAGTGTATTCGCTTTCTGGAAGAAGAAAAATTAACGAACAAGGGGTGAAATTTAAAAGTCATATAGACGGTTCTACACATTTTTTTACACCAGAAAATGTAATGGAAACTCAGCGTACTATCGGAGCCGATATTATTATGGCGTTTGATGAATGTACACCATATCCTTGCGATTATAATTACGCAAAACGTTCTATGCATATGACGCATAGATGGTTAAAACGTTGCGTAAATCATCTAGAAAAGTTGCCTTTTAAATACGGACATGAACAAACCTTTTTTCCTATTGTACAAGGTAGTACATATAAAGATTTAAGAGAACAATCTGCGGAGTATATAGCATCTGTAGGAGCACAAGGAAATGCCATTGGAGGACTTTCTGTTGGTGAACCTGCGGAAGAATTATATGCAATGACGGAAATAGTTACGGCTATTTTACCAGAAGACAAACCTCGTTATTTAATGGGTGTTGGAACGCCAATTAATATTTTAGAAAATATTGCTTTAGGTATTGATATGTTCGATTGTGTAATGCCAACACGTAATGCTCGTAATGGTATGTTATTTACAGCTCATGGCTCTATCAATATTAAGAATAAGAAATGGGAAAATGATTTTTCTCCGATAGATGATATGGCAATTACTTATGTTGATACCATGTACTCTAAAGCATATTTACGTCACCTTTTTGCAGCAAAAGAAATGTTAGGCAAGCAAATTGCATCTGTTCATAATTTAGGGTTCTATTTATGGCTAACAAGAGAAGCAAGAAAACATATTTTAGCTGGAGATTTTGTTGTTTGGAAGGATAAAATGGTTAAACAAATGGACAAGCGTTTATAAAATAACTAGCTTTTGAAAATACTTGATTGGTACATATTAAAGCGTTATTTGGTAACATTTTTGTTTACCTTATTAATATTAATACCTATTGCGGTAGCTATTGATATTGCAGAGAAAATAGATAAATTTTTACGGCACGAAAATTTAACTTTTTTCGAAGTAGCGAATGATTATTACAAGAATTTTATTATTTATTATGCCAATACTTTTATGCCATTGGCATTATTTATTGCCGTAATTCTGTTTACTTCAAAATTAGCAAATAACACAGAAATTGTAGCCATTAATAGCTCGCAAATATCGTTTACCCGTTTTTTATATCCCTATCTAATTGGAGCAACTATTGTTTGTCTAGTGGCGCTATCAATGAATCATTTTTTTGTGCCTTCTAGTAGTAAAACAAGAAAAGCATTTGAGAAAGAATATTTAACTAAAAAGAAGTATTCTGATAATTCAATTAAAGAATTTAGTTTGCAATTAAATGATAGTACGTATATTTTTATTCAAAATTTTAATTTAAAAAGTAATTCTGGATATCATTTTTCTACTATAGTATATGACGGAATTCAATTAAAACATCAATTAACTGCTGATAATATTACTTGGAAAGAAAAGGATAGTGTATTTCGATTAATTACATGGAAAGAAAGAAAAGTATTTAAAGACAGAGATAGTATTTTTTCTGGAAATAGCTTAGACACTACTTTTTCTTTTACGCCTAAAGATTTTAATTATAAAAATATTATGGCGCAAGAGATGAAATCTCCGGAGTTAATCGAGTTTATTGAAATTTCTAAAAAACGAGGTGTTAAAAATTTAAATGTTTACCTAGTAGAACTGTACAAACGTACAAGTTTACCAATTGCTTGTTATATATTAACCTTAATAGCTGTGGTTTTAGCACATAAAAAAAGAAGAGGAGGAATAGGCCTTAACTTAGCTTTAGGTATCTCAATAATGTTTGTATATGTCTTTTTCTTAAAGGTAGCAGAGGTATTAGGTGCAGTTGCAGGGGCTAACGCTTTACTAAATGTATGGATTCCAAACATGGTGTTTGGATTATATGCTGTTTATTTGTATTTCAATGCAAGAAAATAAATTAAAAAATTATCTCCATTTACACTTTATTGTTTTTATATGGGGATTTACAGCAATACTCGGAGCATTAATTTCTATTGATGCTGTTCCCTTAGTTTGGTATCGTATGTTATTAGCAGTAGTGTTTATAGCTATCTACTTTTTAATTTGTAAAAAATCATTTAAAGTAGATAAAAAAGGGCTTTTAAAATTTGCTTTTTCAGGCGTAATTATTGCAGTACATTGGGTAACATTTTTTATGGCGATAAAAGTATCAAATGTTTCTGTAGCATTGGTAACTATGAGTACTGGAGCTTTCTTTGCTTCTCTTATCGAACCTTTATTTTTTAAAAGAAAAATTAAAACAATTGAAATTTTATTGGGGGTATTGGTAATAATAGGTCTATATATCATTTTTAATTTTCAAAGTGAATACACTTTAGGAATTATATATGCTTTAATCTCCTCTTTTTTATCTGCACTGTTTGCTGTTTTAAACGGACTTTTTATTAAAAAGTATAATGCGAATACCATTTCTTTTTATCAATTATTATTTGGTGTTTTAGGAATAACATTATACTTATTGTTTACCCAAAAATTCTCAATAACTTTTTTTCAATTATCATCGAATGATTGGTTGTATCTATTCATCTTAAGTAGTATTTGTACAGCATATGCTTTTATAGCCTCAGTACAAGTAATGAAATATATAACACCATATACTGTAATGCTTACCATTAATTTAGAGCCTATTTATGCTATTATTTTAGCATTAATAGTATTCGGTGAAAAGGAAGAAATGAATATTGAATTTTATTATGGAGCATTTATAGTTTTATTCGTAGTCTTATTAAACGGAATTTTAAAAAATACGACTTTAATAAAAAATAAATTTTGTAAAAAATAGTATTTTAAGAAAAGGGAAAAAGCTAAATTTTACAATTTTTTAGTATGTTTGTGCTTACAAACGACTAATTATAAAATCAAACTATACATAATGGAATATTTAGATTTTGAATTGCCAATAAAAGAGTTAGAAGATCAGTTGGTAAAATGTTTTGATATAGGAAAAGAAAGTGATGTTGATGTTACAGAAACCTGTAATAAAATTGAAAAAAAGTTAGAGAAAGCTAAAAAAGAGATATACAAAAATTTAACACCTTGGCAGCGTGTACAATTATCGCGTCATCCAAATCGCCCATACACACTAGATTATATTAATGCTATTTGTGGCGATACTTTTATGGAATTACACGGAGATCGTAACGTAAAAGATGACAAAGCTATGATTGGTGGTTTAGGTAAAATAGGCGATCAATCGTTTATGTTTATCGGTCAACAGAAAGGGTACAATACTAAAACACGTCAGTATCGTAATTTCGGAATGGCAAACCCAGAAGGTTACCGTAAGGCATTACGTTTAATGAAAATGGCAGAAAAATTTGGTATCCCTGTAGTAACATTAGTAGATACACCAGGAGCTTACCCTGGTTTAGAGGCTGAAGAACGTGGACAAGGAGAAGCTATTGCACGTAATATTCTTGAAATGACACGTCTAAAGACACCTATTATAACAATTATTATTGGTGAAGGTGCATCAGGTGGAGCAATAGGTATTGGCGTTGGAAATAAAGTATACATGATGGAAAATACATGGTATACCGTAATTTCACCAGAATCATGTTCATCTATTTTGTGGCGCAGTTGGGAGTATAAAGAACAAGCAGCCGAAGCTTTGAAATTAACAGGTGAGGACATGAAAAGAATGACCTTAATTGATGCTATTATAGAAGAGCCTTTAGGGGGAGCACATAGGGATAGAATTGGCGCTTTTAAAGTAGTACAAGAACAAATAGTAGCTGCATTTAAGGAGTTAAAAGATTTAAATGAAACAGAATTAGTTACCCAGCGTATGGATAAATACGCGAACATGGGGGTATATAAAGAATAATAGTAAAAAAAATATATATTATTAAAAAACTCGTCTTTTGGGCGAGTTTTTTAGTTGTTTTTAATAACTTACTTATTGACTGATAAAAATTATTAAAACGTTTTTTTTTTGTTAAAAACAGGAGTAAGATAAACTCCACATTTAACCTTTTATTTGAATTATCGAAAACATACTTATTAGCATCGTATTAAATATAAAATAGTAGTTTAGTGCAAAACAAAGGGCAAAATATGAATAATGAAATTAGAACAATTCTATGAGTTTTTATGAGAGAAAAATATTTAAGGAGGCTACATCTCAATTAATTCCACAGATAGACAATCTTTATTTCTTTAATGAAGTTGATGTTTTTCCTGAAAGTATTTCGGTTTCTAAAAGCAGAATTTTAGCCCATTCTTTTAAAGATATACATAAATATGAACATTTTCTTAAACAAAAAGGAAGACGTCCTATATATGATATGTATGCTTGTTTTCAACCATTTAATGAAGCTTTAAAAGCGCTCTATCCTTTTCTAAAGAAACTCAAGAGATTAGTAAAGAAAGACGATGTAATATTAAATTTATGGGACAGAAGTGGTTGGCTTACAAATTTACTTGCTGGTCTATTTCCTGAGCAACAAATAATAACAACTTGGGAAGGAAATAAAGACATATTGGGGTATCAAGGATTTCACTTCTGGATGAAAGACCTTGAAAATGTTAGTGTTTTATTTTGTGATTTAAATAAACCTTTACCTCTAAAAAATAAAAGTATTGCTTTTGCTGTTGGATTGGATGTATTTCATAGGTTTGATCAGAGATTAATGATGCAAGAGTTATTGCGATTGGTTAAAAATGAAGGAGCTATATTATTTCCTCATGTTCATTTATCTAATTCCGAACCTGAACCTTTTTTTGAAAGAGGTGGCAAACAAATTCATGGAATGGAGTACCAGTCGGCTTTTAATTTGATGAATCAATCAAACGATTGGGAAGGTTTCATTTTTTCTGAGCCCGAGCTATTTAGAGCTAATGATATTACAACAAGTTTTCCTGTTACTATTCAATCTGACCCTAATACTATAGATTATAACGCTTTTATAGCTCTCTTACCTAGATCATGGAAAGAGACAAAGCTATCTTCATTTTCATTAAAAGATATACCTAATCTTAACAAATCAAGAGTTCTAATCAATTTACTTCTAAATATATCTCTACATGAACAAAGAGTAACTGTAGATCATCGTTATTTTGAAGGAGCTATGAACAGTTTGTTAGAAAGACATCCTGTTTATGTAGAAAGAATAAAAGGGTTAGAAAATTTTGCTTTATCTGAATTAGCAACTAAAACAATTTACTTAGCTAAAAGTGGACTTACTATTGAAGAAATTAGCTCTACTCTTAATGAATCTGAAGACCTAATTATTAAAGAATTAGAAGAGCTTGAAATATTAGGACTATTACAAGTATTACCTGTCTCAGAATCTGGAATAAGACTACAAAACTATATAATGTCTCAAGAGTATGTAATTCCAAAAAAACAACAAACCTTAAGATATCTTTGGGAAAATGCTATTCAATCATTTCCTGAAAATGCAGCGATTATTTCTTTACAAGATGAAAGCGAATTTACTTACAATGATTGTGCTGAAATTATTGCAACAATAATAACGGCATTACACGAGGCAGGATTAGAAAAAGGGGATAAAATTATTATCTGTAATTCATTACATACAGAAGCCGTTTTATTATTTTGGGCTTGTATGCAAATAGGAATTGTAGTAGTACCTATTGCTCAGCATTTAACAGATGATACTATTTCAACGATAATAGAAATAACCGAAAGTAAATACATATTTACGAATCAAAATTTATATTCTGAAAAAGAAAGTGTTTTTGATAAGCTAACAACAATTTTGTTTGATTATGAAGAAGATGGGCAAAATGATAACTTTATTTATTTTGCTGATTGGCTAAATTTGGTGACAGAAGAGAGTTCTGAAATCATCAATATAGAACCTTCTGATGAAGCAGTTATTTTATTTACTTCGGGTTCTACAGGTACTCCAA
The DNA here is from genome assembly GCA_965364955.1 of uncultured Tenacibaculum sp. GTDB lineage: Bacteria > Bacteroidota > Bacteroidia > Flavobacteriales > Flavobacteriaceae > Polaribacter. Next base: position 12,760 of record CBDTZS010000058.1, read on the forward strand.
AAGGAGTTCAGTTATCTCATGGAAACCTATTTAGAAGTGGTAGGCTAATTACAGAAACTTTTCATTGGAAAGAAAGTGATCGTTTTTTTGCTTTAGGTAGTTTAGAAAGTATGAGTGGTCTTAGAAATTCATCTATTTCTGGTTTAAATGTAGGGTCTTCAATTGTTATTCCAAAAGAAAATTCAACTACGAACCTGTTTGCAATAACAGAGGCTATAGAGTTGAGCCAATCTACAATTATGGGTAGTAACCCTGCTTTTTTGAGACAAGTAATTAAATATAAAGATAAAATTAGAGGTCAATTAGATAGTATACAAACCCTAATTTGTACAGGGAATAAATTAAGTGACCATTTAAGAATAGAATTCAAAGAGTATTATAATTTATCTATTCTTAATTATTATGGCCTTTCTGAAACTACTGGAATATGCATTTCTCAAAGTCCATTAGATAACTCTTTAAATATTGACACCATTGGAAAACCAATTGGTTGTATTGCTCAAATAGTTGATGAGAATGATAATTTAGTAGCGTTTGGTCACACAGGTGAATTAAGAATATTTAGTGATAATTTAATGCAAGGTTATTATAAAGATATAGATCAAACAAAAAAGGCAGTAAGAAACGGATGGTTTTATACGCAAGATTTAGCGAGATATATTAAAGATGGAAATATCCAATTATTAGGAAGAAAGCGAAATATAGTAAAAACATCAACAGAAGAACTAGTCTATTTAGATGTTATTCAGCAATTTATTTCTGAATTATATTTTGTTGAAGATACATTTGTTAGTTCTTATCATAGTGATGATAATGAAAAGATTGCAGCGTTTATAACTTTAAAGAGTGGCTTTTATAACAAAGAAAAATCAATTAAAAAGGACATTAATAAATTATTAATCGAAAAATTTGGAGAAAAAAAAGCGCCAAATCGATTACAAATATTAACACAATTACCATATAGTAATAATGGTAAACTATTAAAAAGCCAATTATTAAATGAGCTTATCTAATATTTCAGAAGTATTCAAAAGACTTGAGCAGTCAAAAGTTAAAAATCAGATATTTTATCAAACCAAAGTCCTCAAAGTTACTTATAAAGAACTTTTAAATGAAATAGATAAACTTCATGTTGTTTTTCAGAATGAAGGATTAAAAAAAGGGGATAAGATAATTCTATCAACGACTAACGATTATTATACTGCTTTATTTTTCTTAGCGTTTTTAAAATATGGTATTGTAACTGTTTTTTTAGATCCCGAAATTAAAAATGAACGAGCAGTATCTGTTATTCAAAAATCTGAAGTTAGTGGTTTTGTAATGGATAATACTTTATTTGGAGCAAGAAATATTGATTCAAAAATGCCTTCTTTTCAATTGAATATTAAAAAAGAGGTTCAAAAAAAAGGAAAACTATTTAATCGCTTGCTGAAAAACAAAAAAACAGCAACTTTAGGTATTGATTCTTCTTTCCCTGGAATATTGGAAAGTATTACAGAGATTCCAACACTATTAGAACCTATTTTAGAATCGGATGTAGCCTATGTTTTATTTACATCAGGAACCACTGCTGATCCAAAAGGTGTAATTATAAATCATGAGAACCTATTTACGCACCTGCAAACCTTAACTAAAGCTTATGGTTTAAATGAAGATGCTCGAATACTAAATATTTTAATGCTTTATCATGCAGATGGTTGTATACAAGGGCCATTATTAGCTCTATATAACCAGGCTACTTGCTTACGTCCTTTTACTTTTGATTTAGCAAAAATAGGAGATCTTTTTAACAGTATTTATAAATACAGGGCTACCCATTTTATTACGGTTCCTACTGTTTTATCGTTTATGGATAAGTTTAAAGAGGATTATGAAGACAGTTTTCAAACAGAAGACTTTAAATGTATAATATCTGTTGCTTCTAAGTTAGAAGAAAAACTATGGACTGATTTTGAAAGGACGTTTAAAACGCAAATTATAAATGTTTATGGTTTAACTGAAACTGTGGCAGGTTCATTTTTTTGTACAATTAACCCCCCATGTAACAAAGGAACTATCGGTTTACCAATAGATTGTGAAGCTAAAATTGTAATAGAAGATGGTTCTTTTGCTAGTGAAAACGAGGAAGGTGTTTTATGGATAAAAGGGAAACATGTTTTTAAAGGTTATTTAAATAATATAGAAGCTACCAATAATATCCTGATTGACGGATGGCTAAATACAGGAGACATTGCAATAAAGGATAGTGATGGCTTTTATAAAATTGTTGGAAGAAATAAAAACACCATAAATGCAGGTGGAATAAATATCTATCCAGAACAAGTTACAGAAATGATTAATACATACCCTAAAGTGTTAGAAAGTATTTGTGTTGGTGTACCTGATGATAATTTTGGTGAAAAATTAGTTGCAGCTATAACAACTAAATCTAATGAAGATATTGAAAAAATAGAATTAATTGAGTTTTTACGTCCTTTGTTAGAACAAAATCAAATTCCTAAAGAATTTTTCTTTTTCTCAGAATTACCAAAAGGACTTTCTGGAAAAATTCAAATAAATAAGGTGCTTCAATTAATTAAGTCACAAAACAAAGAAGAGTCGGGCAATAACCTACAAGAAAACCACCAATCAATTATTAAAAATTGTGCTTCAGAAGCTTTTGGTACTGCTATTAATGATATTACAATGTCTGATACTTCTAACTCTTTAGAAGGATGGGATTCAATGGGACACCTAATTTTTATTACCAATTTAGAAGAACGTTTTAATATTCAATTTTCTACTGCTGAAATGATGACCATGAATAGTTTATTCTCTTCTGAACGAATTATAACTCAAAAATTAAGTAGGAACTAGTAAATGAAAACTCATTTTACACCTTTAAAAGCTTGGAGCTGGACAGGATCAATATTTATCATTGTACAAATATGTGTAATAATCTTTTTTAAAGTTAAAGAAGATGATATTAATAAGACAATGGGCGAAGATTATTCTAGTCAAATAAATTACATGCACCGAGAATTTAAAAAAGAGAATAGTAGTTATAAAGCCATTATTATAGGGTCATCTTTAATAGGTCATGGAGTAGCATCTTCGGATGAAATTACTAACTATTTAAGTTCTCAAAAAAAAGCTAACGTAAAGTTTCTTAAAATATGGGATAGTGGCGACCCTTTAAGAAGGTTTATGGGCCTTAATCTAATTAACGAAATCATAAAAGCGAAGCCAAATTTAGTTCTCTTTCAAACAGAATTAGCTGCAATAAAATTCGATAAAAAAGAGGACAATATGATTCAGAAATTATCTTTCATTAATAAACGGGTAATTAGCCATATTTTTTTTCCTAAAGATAAAATAACTTATAACTTGAAAAATAGAGGTTACCCAAAAAAACTTGATAAGCAAATAAAATGGGATACTCTTAAACATATCCCAGCGAAAAGAAATATTAAGAATATTGATGAATTAGGATTTGCTATAGAAGGGCTTAGGCTACTACAAAAGGAAGGAATAAAAACAGTACTCGTTGATATTCCAAGGCCTTTACAAGCTGAGAAAATCATCTATATTAAATCATTTAAGAAAAAACTTCAAAAGCTATTTAATATGTACAATAAAAATTTGGGAATTGAACATTGGAATTATACAGGAACACCTATTTACTATAAACATTGCATAGATCAAGCTCATTTTAATAAAGAAGGCAGAAGCCTTTATACAAAGTGGTTGTTAGATAAAATTGAAGAAGAAAAGTAATGGATGTGTTATTAGTTATAATAGGGATTTGTATTCCGTCGATATTATTTTCTTGGGTTCTACCAGAGAAATGGCAATTATTTCCAATAGTAATAACTACAGTTGTTTTCATTGGTTATTCATCGCCACTATCATTAGCTATACTAACAATTAGTAGTATTACAAACTATTACATACTTAAGCATCTACCTTCAATTTCTACAGCGACTTTAATAGTCGTTATTCAGATGTGTTTAATCTTTTTATTCTTCAAATTAGAGTATAATATCTATTTTAATATTTCTGAAAGTACAATTTTACCTATAGGTCTTTCTTATTACTCATTCCGACAAATCCATTATGCCATAGAAGCTTATAAAAAGCAATTACCTAATCATACAATTATAGATTATCTAAACTATCTGTTTTTTCTTCCTACTATATTAATAGGCCCTATAAATCGATTTCAACCATTTTTTAAAGATTATAATAAACGTAGATGGGATAGTTCTTTATTTTCAATGGGGTTGGAACGTGTTTTATATGGCTTGGTGAAAATTACATTTATAGGTAATTTTTTATTAGCGAGTAGATTAAGTAGTTTTATAGCAACCCTTTCCGACAATTATATTTGGTTATCTACCTACCTTAAAGTTTTTAATTTTTCAGCAAATGCTTACATTCAATTTGCGGGTTATTCTGACGTTGCTATAGGTCTTTCTTTATTATTTGGATTTAAAATTGGTGAAAATTTTAACGCTCCCTTTTTAGCAAGTAATATTGCTGATTTCTGGAATAGATGGCACATTTCATTGTCTAGCTGGTGTAAAGATTATATTTTTTTTCCATTTTTAAGTATTACTCGTAACGCTAAATTGAGCATAATCATAACTATGGTAAGCTTAGGTCTTTGGCACGAAATATCTATTCGTTATATTCTTTGGGCATTATTACACGCTTTTGCCATAAATGTTTGGTATAAATATGAAAATACTTCTTTTCAAAAAAAACTAGACAGAATACCTCTATTAAAAAAATGTTTGGGAGTTTTTATTACAATTCATTTTGTCATGTTTAGCTTTGTCGTAGTGAGTGAAAGCACACTTTTGGAATCTATCCATATATTCAAAATTTTATTAATGTTAAATAATTAAGTAATGTACAATTGGTTAGTTGTTAATTTGGGAAAAAAGTATGCTACTGTGCTAATAGTAATTTGGTATCTATTACTAATTTCCTTAATCGTTTTGTTTAGTTCTCACCCAGATGGTCGGTTTAAATATTTAGAGTGGTAGAAAGATTATTAAAAAAGAAACTCTTTAAAATTTTAATAAACAAAATAGGTCAGTGATTAATAGATTTCATTTTAGAAATGATAATCTAAAAAATATTAAAGATGACAGACTCTGGCGAATACAGACTGAAAATAAAAAAGCAACCAAATTTGGTTGCTTTTTTGTTTAAGGTATATTTAAAAATTTATGAGTTTGTAAAGAAACCCGCCATTTCGGATTCTTCATTACATAATCTACAATTAGTGGCGTCATTTGTTCTTTTTTACTCCATTCTGGTTGTAAAAAAAGTTGACATTTTTTTCCAACCTTTTCAGCTTGTTCTTCAGCAAATTGAAAATCATTTTTATTATGAATAATCATTTTCAACTCATCAGCCTCTTTATAACACTCTTTTGTAGGTAGTTTTGTTTTTTTAGGAGACAAGCAAAACCAATCCCATTTACCAGAGAAAGCATAAGCCCCAGAAGTTTCAATATGCGTTTTCATTCCTTTATCTTGAAGCTCGTTTGTAATATAATCTAAGCTCCACATTAAAGGTTCACCACCTGTAATAACTACTGTTTTAGCATATTTTTTTGCATTGGTAACAATCAAATCTGTTTTTGTAGGTGGATGTAAATTGGCATCCCAGCTTTCTTTTACATCACACCAATGGCAACCAACGTCACAACCACCAATTCTAATAAAATAAGCAGCAGTACCTGTATGCGATCCTTCACCTTGAATAGTATAAAACTCTTCCATTAATGGAAGCATTTCACCTTTACTAATTAACTCTTTTACTTCTTTTTTCAACATAAGTCAGCAAAGATAGTTAACATTAAAATTTTATGAATGATTTTTATTACTTTTACGTGTTTTATCAATAAAAGAATCGCAATAAAATGAGTAAAACCGAAGAGTTTTTCGATTATATAAACGAAGGATATAAAAATAAAGGAGACTTTATCACATTAGGTGCTGGTATGTTAGGTGAAGAAACTGTAACCAACGCATTGGTAAATATTCCTTTAAAAACCTTAAACCGTCATGGATTAATTGCAGGAGCAACAGGAACAGGTAAGACAAAAACCTTACAGGTATTGGCTGAAAATATGTCAGAAAAAGGGATTCCTGTATTATTAATGGATGTAAAAGGAGATTTAAGTGGATTAGCACAACCAAGTCCTGGACATGCTAAAATTGATGAACGTCACGAAAAAATTGGTATTCCTTTTAATGCAACAAAGTTTCCTGTAGAAATTTTATCAATTTCTGAACAAGACGGAGTCCGTTTACGTGCAACAGTATCAGAATTTGGACCCGTTTTATTGTCTCGTATTTTAGATTTAACTGAAACACAATCGGGAATTATAGCGATTATTTTTAAATATTGCGATGACAATAAGTTACCTTTATTAGATTTAAAAGACTTTAAGAAAATTCTTCAGTTTGTAACAAATCAAGGAAAAGAGGAGATTCAAGAAGAATATGGACGAATTTCTACATCGAGTACCGGTGCTATTCTTAGAAAAATAGTGGAGATAGAACAACAAGGAGGAGATTTATTCTTTGGTGAAAAATCGTTTGAAGTAGATGATTTAGCTCGAATAGATGAAAATGGTCGTGGTTTAATATCTATTTTACGGTTAACAGATATTCAAGATAGACCAAAATTGTTTTCAACTTTTATGATGCAATTGTTGGCCGAAGTTTATGAAACATTTCCTGAGCAAGGAGATAGCGATAGACCTGAGTTAGTTATTTTTATAGATGAAGCGCATTTAGTTTTCGACGAAGCATCGAAAGCGTTGCTAAGTCAAATAGAAAGTATTGTAAAGTTAATTCGCTCAAAAGGAATTGGGTTGTACTTTGTAACGCAAAACCCTAAAGATGTGCCAGAAGATGTATTAGCACAATTAGGAATGAAAATTCAGCATGCATTACGTGCGTTTACAGCAAAAGATAGAAAAGCAATTAAGTTAGCGGCTGAAAATTATCCAGATTCAGAATATTATGACACAAAAGAAGTTTTAACACAGTTAGGAATTGGTGAAGCCTTAGTTTCGGTGTTAAATGAAAAAGGAATTCCGACTCCGTTAGCAAGAACTATGTTACGTGCTCCGATGAGTAGAATGGATGTGCTTACTAAGAATGAAATTAAGCAGGTTTTAGATAATTCAAGATTAATACCTAAATACAATGATGTTGTAGATAGAGAGAGTGCTTACGAAATATTAAAAGAGAAAATAGAAAAAATTAATAAAGAGAAAACTGAAGAAGCTCGTAAAAAAGAAGATGATAAAACAAGAAGAAAATCTTCATCAACAAGAAGTAGAAGTACGCGGCAAAACCCGATTATAAAAGTATTAACGAGTGCAACTTTTATAAGAGCCGTTTTTGGAATCTTAAAAAAAGTATTGAAGTAAAACAAATAGTATATAAAAACGTTTTAATAAAAAATAAACCAATCAATAAATGAAAAACATAATCAAATCCCTAATAATCGCTTTAATTTCAGTTGTATTTATACAATGTGGAAACAATACATACGATATATCTAAAGGAAAAATAGGTGCATTAACAACAAAAACGACCATACAAGAGGTTGATAGAATCTTTAAAAACGATTCAATAGTAAAAGTCTTAAGTGAAGGAGCTAAAGGAAATAACTTTTTTCAAGAAGACGATAAGTATTTGATTTATGAAAAAGGAGGAAAACATTTACTAACAATTGTTCCACAAGAGCAGTTAGATTCTACATCAACAATAAAAAGTATTGAGATTTTTGATAAACGTTTTAAAACAAAAACGGGTTTAAATATTAA
>CBDTZS010000059.1:0-20496 GCA_965364955.1 uncultured Tenacibaculum sp.
CGTCGTAATTCATAAAAAAATCACGTTTGACAAAAGAAAAATACATTTCAGAATTAAAAGTAAAGCTTGAGAGTTACGCTCAAATATCTGTGGAGTCTTGGTCGTTAATTGAATCAATAATTAAGTTTCAAGAGTTAGAAAAAGATGAAATATTGCTAAGGAATGGGCAAATTGCAAAAAATATTCATTTTGTTTGCAAGGGAGCTTTAAGGGCATATGTAACAGATTATGACGGAAATATTTATAATAAAAACATTTTTCTTGAAACCGATTTTGCAGGCTCAACGGTTTCATACCTTCTAAGTACACCTTCAAATTTCACCTTGGAAGCGTTGGAAAGCACTATTCTGATTAGTCTTGATTATAAAAAATACAGACATTTTATTGATAACAATATTGACCTAAAGAATTTCTATATCGCTTATTTGGAAAATAATTGGGTAATTGAAAAAGAACAAAGAGAAGTTTCCCTTGTTATGGAGAATGCAACTGAAAGATATTTAAAATTACTCTCAAAACATCCCAATATTGACCAAAGAATACAACAATTACATCTGGCATCACATCTAGGCATCACTCCAACCCAACTAAGCAGAATTCGTAAAGATTTAAAAAAAAATCATTGAATCAACATATGTAAATTCTGGAGGCCTTTTCTTCTAATACTTTTGTCTTATAATTATAAAACAAGAATATTATGAACTATATCGAAAACTTGAAATGGCGCTATGCTACTAAAAAATTTGATTCTTCAAAAAAAATTTCATCTGAAAATTTAGAAAAATTAAAGGAAGCTATTCAATTATCAGTGTCATCTTACGGATTGCAATTGTATAAAGTGATAATTGTAGAGACTGCCGCTTTAAGAGAAAAATTGAAACCTGTTTCTTGGGGACAAGATCAAATAACGGAAGCGTCGCATTTAATCGTCTTTTGTAATTATACTAATGTAAAAGATAAACATGTAGACGATTTTCTGAATATGACTGCCAAATCACAGGATATGGAAGTTAAAAATCTGAGTGAATATGGTGACTTTATGAAAGGTAAAATTAAGGAAATGACAACATCAGAATCACTTAATTGGACCTCTCGACAAACATATTTGGCTCTAGGAAACTTACTTAATGCATGTGCAGAATTAAAAATTGATTCATGTCCTATGGAGGGTTTTGAACCAGAAAAGTATAATGATATATTAGAACTTTCTAAACAAGGATTAAATGCAGCAGTAATTGCAACTATTGGTTATCGTTCTAATGAAGACCACACCCAAAATCGTCCTAAGGTGAGAAAATCATTAAATGAATTATTTGAAGTATTATGAACCAAACTTCATTATCACTATTAGCAATATTAGGTGGAGTCTTTTTAGCCGCACAAGGCGGACTAAACTCCAATTTAGGTGTACTGCTAAAAAACCCTTTATTAGCATCGGTAGTTGCTTTTTTTAGTAGTACTGTTTTTGCAATGGCTTTTGTATTAATTAGTGTAAAGAGTTCTCCGAATTGGGTAGATTTAAAACAAATACCTATTTATTTATGGTTTACTGGAGGGTTATTTAGTGTATTAGGAATTAGTTTATATTATTATACCATTCCTAAACTAGGGATATCAACAATGATCTCTTTAGGATTATTTGGACAAATAGCATTCTCTATAATTGCTGGTCATTTCGGATGGTTAAACCTACCAATAGAGCCAATAACTTTTAAAAGAGGCTTAGGCCTTATTATCATGATGTCAGGAATTATTTTAATAAATATAAAATGAAAGAAACAATAAACTTAATAAATACTAATATAAAGAATCTAACTTCTCTCTGGAAAACAGTTGGAAACTCCTTTGACTCTTATCACAAAACACCAGATTTTGAATATTGCGAAATTAAAGATTCTGAATGGCCAAATAGATTATGGGTAGACCAAAATATAACTCAATATACTATTGATTTAATCAAAGAAAAATTAGCTGCTACAACTTCAAGTATCACCTTGCCTATTTGGAATAGTTATAACAAAAATGAGGACAGTATTTTAGAACTAAACGGTTTCATTCTAAAATTTGAACAAGTTGGTATGTCTTTGAAACTAGACAAACCTTTTGACATTAAAAGTGATGTAATAATTCAACTTGTTACAAACAGCACTGAGGCCAAACTATGGTCAGAGCTATTTATAAAATCATTTGGTTACAAAATAAGTTCTGAAACAATCCATAAAACACTTAATAAGATTAATTATTATATAGCATATAACGATGGTATAGCTGTAGGAACAGCAATATTGCATAAAACTAATAATGTTGTAGGTATTCATTCTGTTGGTATACCTCCCGAAATGAGAAGAAGAGGTTATGCCGAGCAAATTATGAAATTATTGATAAATATAGCTGTCGAAAACCGAAATGAGTATGTAACATTACAAGCGTCCAGTATGGGGAAAAACCTATATTTAAAACTAGGATTTGAAGAACAATTCGTGATAAAAAATTACGCCTTATAACAACGTATGTAATTAATTACTCCAGAATTTCCATGCGGAAAACTCACTTGAATTAATTACATTTGAGTACGTTCGGAAAATCACAACTAATTTACCGAAACTAACCATACACAAACTGTTTCCATTAATTTGGGAACCAGCTATCAACTAAAGTTTTATTTCTATAAACTCAAGAATAACAACTTAAAAGAAGTTAATCAATTTATAGAGGAGGTAAAAAAAACTAATATCAACACCGTGTGAAATTAATTGCTAGCTCAAGCTGACTTTCTATTCGATATGAATTAATTAAATTAGTCACTTAAACATGCAAAAAATCATATACAACAACGTTCGAAACTATTAGAAACAAGCTATTTCAATAATATTTGCTTTGTGAATTTTTCTAATAGGAATAATATTTTCATAATTAAAAATATGATTACCTACAATTCTCTTTAAGTGCTTTTTAATACCGCAAACGATTTGTAGCCTTGGATAAAACCTATATCATTTAATAATTCTGAAATATCTGAAATCATTTATCCAATAGTAATAACTTTATTGCTGGGCATTTAGAAATATAAAACTTCATCTCAAAAGAAGTTGACAAACAACCTTATAAGCGTATTCAAATTAGTTAATAGTGTGATGAAATCACTTTATCCCTCGATACTATTTTTGTGTCCCTTGTTACTATGCGTTTAAAACTATTACTTTAATAAGGGTAAAATTGAAACTAGTTTTGCTAAAATAAAATTAAAAATCAACCGAAATGAAAACTAAAATATACAATTATTTAACCAAGCCCTATGTAGTAGTTTTAACAATGCTCATCGCACCAATATTTGGGTTTATTGATAGAAACTTCGTCTACTTTTTCGGACTAGGTATTGCCTTTCTTATTTTATGGGGAAGCAATTTTGATTGGTCAAGATTCGGTATTGGTAAAAAAATTAGTTGGAAAACAGTTTTAAAAAGTTTGCTAATAACTGCACTACTTTTTATTGCTTTTGACATACTACTGGACCCCATACTAAAAATGTTTCTTGGCGAATATGATTTATCATCTTTAGATTATGTTAGAGGTGACCTTGGAGGCTACATAGCTTTAATGATAATAATGTGGGTATTTGCTGCGTTTGGTGAAGAGTTTCTATTTCGTGGTTATTATATGAAAGCACTCGCCGAATTATTAGGTAATAACAATAAGGCTTGGTTACTCTCAGCAATTACTACTTCAATCTATTTTGGCGTATCTCACGGTTATCAAGGAACTATTGGAATGGTGTCTTCATTTTTGTGGGCTTTCTGTATTGCAATGATATTTAATAAAAACAAGAATAACTTACTATTACTTGTGTTAGTTCATGGAATATATGACACTGTAGGAATAACACTCCTTTATTTAAATAAGGGTCATATTATTTCTGATTGGGTTCAACAGATGTTTTAATAAGTATTATAATTTATTTTTCAAAAATATTATACAAATGTAAAATCTAAAGGCCAACTAATTGAAAACGATACATACTATTGTGTATTTACCTATAGAAAGAGAAAATATAACAGTTGCTCACAACATGCATAAGTAATAGCTAAAAAAGCACAATCCCTATAGTTTGTGCTTTTTTTTGTGTTCTGAACCTACCAGAAAAGTGGTGCTATTTTACACAAAACCGTTACAAAATAATTAAGAAGTTATCGTTTTTCATTTAAAAAAATCTATTAAGACCCTGTCAAATAAATTGACAGGGTCTTCTTTTTTCAACGAATTCTAATTTATTACCTACGAATTCTAATTAACTACAAATTACACACTACTTCTCTTCTACTTTTGAACCTATAAAACAACAATTATGTGGTCAGACAACAATTATTCATCAGTATTAAAAATGTATTTAAGCAAATACAACAGCTTAAAATTACAAATTAACAATAACGGATTAATTGCTTCTGTTGAAAAGAAAGAAAATGGTAAATGGATTAACGATAGAAACTTACCTAATATCTTAAATAAGCTATCAAGTAGCTTCAATTTAGAGAAAAATGTAACAATCATATTACAACAATAAATAATAACCTTAAAATTAAAACCTATGAAACAACACATTTTAAAAGTAGGAATAGTAATGGGATTACTACTACTTATCGGAACATTCACAAGTTGTGAAGAAACAAAAAAAAGTAACAAACAAGAGTTGGGGAATATTGCTAATAAAGAAGAAACAGTAAATAAAATTAACTTAATATCAAGAAAACCTATTGTATTTATTGCAGGATATGATAAAGGAAACAGTACCTTTTATGATAGTGCAAGAGTATATTTCAAAGAAAAAAAACATCAAATTATAAATGAAGAATATTCTTTAGAAGAGATTATCATTTGGATGAATAAAAATGCGACTGAAAACCCGTATGGAGATATTCACATTGTAAATTATAGCAATCCTTTTAAAGGAATGAACCTTGAAACTGTTGTAAACGGAGATAAAGTTACCGCAGAATCTTTACAAAAAAGTATAAACAAAGGAACTTTACCCAATTTAGAAAAAGCTATTACTACGAATACTAAAATTGTGTTTCACTCAAACGGGCTAGGAAAAAATACGGAGCTTTTAAAAAGTTTAAAACAAGCGTTCTCTACAAATGAAGCTCCGCAAGTGGTTACATCAACCTATTTTAGTGTGTTTGGAGGTCAATTTTCTAATCATTACTTAGCAAAACCATATTACGTGTTTTACCCAACGGCAAACTCACCAGGAAAGGTAGATTTATCAAAAGAAATCGCTAAAAAATACCCTAAAGAAAATGAAATAAATTGGTTTGATGCTTTAACAAATGAAAGAGAACGCTACATAGGTGAAGCATATACGCAGCAATTTAGTGTACCTGTTAATTTAGAAGTTGACTATCTTCATTCAGATAATGAAATTCCAACATTCGTTATGCAAGAAGAATTAATGGATTTTATTGCCAATGATGAGAGTTTAATGAAAGACATGAATAAATTAAACATTCCTGTTGACAAATTCAGGTGGACATATAAAATTAAAAATAACAAGTTAATTATTAAAGGAAAAACATCAGTATTATGTGTATTAAAACCGCTAACAAAACCTTATGGTGATTTAGAACACATTAAACCAGATACAAACAACAAACGTTTGTATGCAATGAAGTAATTGAATATTTTCAGGGGAACGTCATTGCGAACAAAGTGAAGCAATCTGTATTAAAAGATTACTTCGGTATACTTTCTCGCAATGACGTTTAAATTAGTTAAGTTTGTTTTTATGAAGTTTCTTCAATATTTATTTTTTATTGCTTTTACAATTACTGCGCTCAATATTGTTGCTCAGGTTAATCCGTTTAAAAACTACAATTTAAATAATGGTTTACCAAGTCTAAATATTACTGATATTACCCAAGATACTATTGGTTATTTATGGTTTACAACTAATAAAGGAATCACCCGTTTTGATGGAAATGAATTTATTAATTATACAAATAAAGATGGTTTAATTTCAAACAACACAACTCTGGTTGCTCCAAATAAGAATAATATTTTCGTTGGAACAGATAAAGGTTTAAGTATTAAAACCGTCAATAAGTTTACAAACTTTGAAGGAAATAAAATCAATTGTATAGTAACAACACCTAAACATACCTTTTTAGGAACTGATAAAGGTATATTAAGAGTTCGTGAGGATTTTCTTTCTAATATTCGAACAAATTTTCAAATTGATTTAAACGTTATTAATGATTTAAAATTTGATGGTAGTTTTTACTGGATTGCGACTAACAAAGCTTTATGGAAACTAGATAAGCTAATTAATCCTACTATTTTAAAAAGAGTAGGATTAGGTAATTACACTTCAATTCTCTTCAACAAAAAAAAGTGCATTGCTACTACCTACAACAACGGAATTAAGTTAATTAGAAATGACATCGCTGAAACAATTAGCACTACCCCACAAAAAATAGTACGCATCATAAAAATTAACGATCAATTTTGGGTTATCACAAAAAATGAAGGAATTATTGTACTCGATGAAAATTTCTCTTTTGAAAGAAGTATTAATAAATATAATACTATAAATACCAACCAAATAAATACTGTTTATCAAGATAATCAAAAAAATATTTGGCTAGCGACAAGCAATAAAGGTATTTACAAACTAAAAGGTAAAAGCACTTCTAAAGAAAAGCCTATAATTACCTTTCAAAACATCGAGGTAGTTTACAAGACGTTAGACAGTATAAATATTAATAATTACACAAAAACACTACAATTAAAACCTACAAAAAATCACATTTCATTTACTTATAAAACAGTTACTATAAATAGTCCTAAAAATGTTTTGTATCGTTATAAGTTAAACAACCAATTTAGTAGTTGGACGACCAAGAACACAGTTGACTTAGCGTATTTAAACCCTGGAAATTATACTTTTATAGCACAATCAAAAATTGATGAAACAAAAAGTAAACCGATACAATTCCGGTTTTTTATTGATACACCAATATATCAAAAAAGTTGGTTTCAATGGAGTGGAATTTCTTTAGCAACTTTACTATTAAGTGGAATAATTTTTTTTTACATCCGAAAAAATAAAGCCAAAAACAATGCCAAAATTGAAAAATTACAATTAGAGAATCATTTATTATCCTTAGAGCAAAAAGCATTGCAATTACAAATGAACCCTCATTTTATTTTTAATGTTTTAAACGGTATTAAAGCTTTAGGAAACTCAGGGAAATCAGTAGAATTAAACACTACAATAAGTAAATTCTCAACTCTTTTACGTGGCGTTTTAAACAATTCAAGGCAAGAAGAAATTAGCTTAGCAGAAGAAATATCAGTTCTTAAAAACTACATAGAGTTAGAACAACAAATGAATTCAGGTTCTTTTGAGTATCAAATTAATACAAACTTAAATTTCGATTCCGAAGAAATTTTAATTCCTCCAATGCTTATTCAACCATTTGTAGAGAATAGTATTAAACACGGATTTAAAACAAAAGAAGGTGGTCAAATTATCATTAATTTCTCGACTAATAATGATTTCTTACATTGTAACATTATTGATAATGGTATTGGAATTCATCAATCAAAAAAACATAAAAAAACAAGCGACCATAACTCCGTAGCTATTAAAGTTACCGAAGAACGTATTAAAACACTTACTAGAAAAAATACTTTTACTATTGATGAAATTATTGAAAACAATAATACAACCGGAACAAAAGTATTTTTTAAAATTCCTTTAAAAACTGATTTTTAACATGAATAAACTCACAGCTGTTATTGTTGATGATATGCCATCTGCTTTAGAAATGTTACAAAACGACATTTTAAATCATCATAAAGAAATTGATATTATAGGAACCGCCAAAAGTGTTGTTGAAGCTTCAATATTATTAAGAAAAAAACAACCCGATATTCTTTTTTTAGATATTATGCTTGGTGATGGTACTGGATTTGATGTTCTTGAAATCCATCCAAATTTATCTTCAAAAATTGTTTTTGTTACCGCAAGTGATGAATTTGCCATTAAAGCTTTTAAATTCGCTGCTATAGACTATGTTTTAAAACCTTATTCAAACGAAGATCTATCAAATGCCATCAATAAAGTTAAAAATCAAATTAAACCCGATAAAGAACAATTAACAGTTTTACAGCAATCTATAAAACAGCCTAATCTACGTCCGAAAAAGATCTCATTGAACACTTCTGATAAAATTATCGTCGTAAATTTAGATGATATCGTTCGTTGTAAGTCAGATAATAACTATACCGAGTTTTTTTTAATTGATGGTCAAAAGATTTTAGTAGGTAAAACGCTGAAGTACTTTGCCGACATGCTAAAAGAGTTTGATTTCATAAGAGTTCATCAAAGTCATTTAATTAACATACAGTATATCAAAGAGTTTATTAAATCTGACGGAGGTTACTTAGTCTTGAAAACACAAAAAACTATTCCTGTATCTGTTAGAAAACGAAATGAAGTCATCAATATTTTAGAAAAAATATAAACATTTATTTTCTTATTTCTTAAATATTTTAACACTTATGTTAAATTTTTATTAAAATTTTGCTTATTTTAGTATCATAAATAACAAATATATGGTTGCACTTAAACCCGGAAAAGGCAAATTATTAATTGCAGAGCCTACTATTTTAAATGATAGCTCCTTTAAACGAACCATCATTTTATTAACGGAACATACTGCTAAGAGTTCTGTTGGTTTTATTTTAAATAGACCTTTAAATCATGTTTTAAATGATTTAGTCCCTGAAATAGATTGTGATTTTACAGTATATCAAGGTGGCCCTGTAGAGCAAGATAATTTATACTTTATACATAAGGTGCCAGAATTAATTCCAAATAGCATTGAAGTTGCTAATGGCATTTATTGGGGCGGTAATTTTGAACTTTTAAAAGAACTTTTAATCGAACACAAGCTAAAATCGACTGATATTAGATTCTTTCTAGGGTATTCCGGTTGGGAAACAGATCAACTAGAAGATGAATTAAATACTGATTCTTGGTTTATTTCTGAAAATGATTATGACAATATTTTAACAACCAACAATGAGAGTTTTTGGAAAAACAAACTACTTCAAAGAGGTGGTAAATATAAAATATGGGCGAATGCACCGAGCGATATTCAAATGAATTAACCTGTTATCACTAACAATTTAAGACTGCTCTTTATTTTATTAGTTATTTTTGATGTAAATACTTTTTTACGATAATTACTAACAGGTTGAATACCGATTATAGCATTTGTAATAAAAACCTCATCTGCTTTTTGTAATTCAAATGGAGAAATTGAAGTTTCTTCTATAGAATAATCAGGATGTTTTTCTAAAATTTCAATTACTTTTTTTCTAATAATTCCTTTTATACACCCTTCTGTTAAAGCTGGTGTTTTTATTACAGTATCTTTTATAATAAAAATATTTCCGTTGGTAGCTTCAACAACCCCTTTACGCTCATTAAGTAATACACAATTATCTAAATCGTTTTCATCAGCAAAAATAGCTGACAACGTATTTATCATTCTGTTTGAAGTTTTTATTGTAGATAATAAACCAGAATAATTATAAAAATCCTTATATAAATCTATCTTATAACTAGATTCCTCTACATAATTAAATGGATTCGCTTCAATTAGATAATCGACTTCATTTGATTTTGGATTATACAACCCTCCATCTTTTCGGTAAACAGTTAATCTTATTCTAAAATTTTCAGCCTTCGGATGTTCTTTTGTTATTGCAAGAACCTCTTCTTGTAAAAACTCAAGAGTAAATTTCATTGGAATCTTCATACGTAGCATTCGCATTGAAGCCATCAATCTAAAATAATGATCTTCCATAAAAACAACCCTGTCATTAAATACTCTTATCGTTTCAAAAATAGCATCACCATATTTAAAGGCTCTATTTTCGTTAGACAGTTGTAATTCTTTTTCTGGTATTATTTTTCCGTTAAAATTTATCATTCTTCAAAAAATTTGATTGCAAAATTACACTTTAGGTATTTAGTAGCCATAAAAAAACTCGACAAAATGTCGAGTTTTTAATATCTAATTATAGAAGACTATGCTCCTATACTGTTCTTTAAACTTTCAATTTGACTTTCCCATAACATTTTAGCTTCTTCAACAGCTTCTTCATCATCGGCAAAATCGGTAACAATTACAGCTACATCTTTAGTTAATGGATCAACTTCTATCTTAAATTCAAAATAACTGTCATCATCTTCACTTTCTACCCATTTAAATTTTATGCGCTCATTCGTTTTCTTTGCTAAAATTTTCGCTTCTTCTTCCGAATCATCCCACATAAAAGTGATTAATTTTCCGCGAGAATTCACTCTATCAGCAAACCATTCTTCTAATCCTGAAGGAGTTGCTAAGCAATTATATAACATACTTGGAGAAGCATGTATAGGAAATTCTAATTCGAACTTTACTTTAGTCATTTGTTTTTTCTTAGGGTGGCAATATATATCTTTATTTTTTTAAAAAAAAATTACATTTTTTGGTTGCTTAAAAATAAATTAATTTTATATTTGCAGCCGCAATGGCGAGGTAGCTCAGTTGGTTAGAGCGCAGGATTCATAACCCTGAGGTCGGCAGTTCAAATCTGCTTCTCGCTACGAAACTCAAACTTAACGGTTTGAGTTTTTTTATGCTTAAATTTTAGCATACATTTTAAAGTGAGCACCCACTTTTTTCACTTCAAATTGCTCTCCTATTTTATTGAAATTTAGCTTTTCGTAAAACGGAACTGCTTCTTTTCTTGCATTACACCATAAACTAGTTACATTTTTCGCTATTAAAAGAGTTATAGCTTCTTCTATCATTTTTTTTCCTAAACCTTTACCTCTTACTTTTAACAATGTTGCCATCCCTCTTAATTGATATTGATCTTCCTCTAAATCACCCATCTTTTTTTTAATAAAAGTTGCTATTCCGACTAACTCATCCGCATAATAAGCTCCTAAATGAAAAGTATCTTTATTAAAATCTTCTTTAAATTTATAAGGCAAATCAATTCCTCTACGAAGAACCGCTAATCTCATTGGGTATGTTTCTTCAACTGCAATTTCCTTAATCATTTCTTATTCTTTAAGCTTTTATATATCGTTTCTCTTATTTCCTTAGCCGAAATAAACCAAGCTCCATATTCTTTCTTATACTCTTTTGTAATACTACTATCTTTAGATACATCATCAAATGATTTCCCTTCACTAATTTCTTTTAATACTCTATCACGTAACGTAACCAACATTTTTTTATACGTTTTTAACTCCTTTTTATTAGAAACACTCCTATGACCCGGAATAATCTTAGTATCATCATCAGCTATTACTAAAACCTTATCAATAGAAGTTATATAACCATCAATGCTTCCTCCATTATCTAAATCTATAAAAGGGAATTTTCCTTGAAAGTAAGTATCTCCCATGTGAATTACGTTACTATTTAAAAAGTAGATATGAGAATCTCCATCAGTATGTGCATTGTGAACGTGAGACACTAAAACATCTTCATTTCCCAAATGAAACATCATGTCTTTTGAAAAAGTAATTACGGGTAATGCTTCTTTTGGTGCAGCCTTTTTCTTTTTTCCTCTTATTATTTGATCAGCACTCATTCTTTTCCTAACATTTTCTTGTGAAAATATTAAAACACCTTCTTTTTTCATATTTTCATTACCCCCGTATGATCTCCGTGCCAATGAGTGTTAATAAGGTATCTTATTGGTTTATCGGTAATCTCCTTAATCTTGCTAATAATTTTTTTTGTTAATGGCGCAAATTGATCATCAATCATAAAAACATATTCTTTACCTACAAAAACTCCAATATTTCCTCCTTGACCTTGCAATACATAAATATTCTCAGTTATTTTCTCTGAAGTAATTTTCACATCCTTCTTCTGAGGTGTTGCGATTAAACTTGTTAAGCAAAATAAGCTTATAGTAATCGTATTTTTTATATTCATTACAATCTTGTTTTAAATAATTTTGGATTGAATTGAATACCAAAAAATTACATTGACCAAGTTAACATTTTACTTATTCAATTTTATATCTTTATCTAAAATTTAAAGTGAAAATAACTTTCAGATCAATAAAAGAAGAAGAAATACTAATTATTCTTCCACTTTTAAGAAAAACAAACTCAACCACCCCTGATACTATTTTAAAAGAACGTGTTTTAGAAATGGCAACCTATAAGACATATGAATGTGTAGGTATTTTTGACAATAACACATTAATTGGTATTTCCGGACTTTGGTATAGTTTACGTCATTATTTAGGGAAAAGTGTAGAAGCAGACCATGTTATTATAGATGAAACGTATCGCGGTAAGAATTTAGGAAAACAATTTTTTGATTGGATATATGAATACACAAAGTCAAAAGGGTGTGAAGCGATCGAATTAAACACTTATACTGGTAATACAAAGTCACATAAGTTTTATTATAACGAAGGATTTGACATCTATGGATTTCATTTCGTGAAAGTTATGAGAGAAGATCAAAAATTTTATTAATTTTACACGAAAATTCATTGTAAATTATAGAAACTATTTTATATTTGCAACCGCTTTACAGTAGAAGTAATTTTATTAAAAGCAAAAGCAAGTAATTGCAAAAATCTTTACCAATGCGAAAGTAGCTCAGTTGGTAGAGCGTCAGCCTTCCAAGCTGAATGTCGCCAGTTCGAACCTGGTCTTTCGCTCAAGTCTTTAAAAGATAGACTTTAAAATCTTTATTTACCAATGCGAAAGTAGCTCAGTTGGTAGAGCGTCAGCCTTCCAAGCTGAATGTCGCCAGTTCGAACCTGGTCTTTCGCTCAAAAAGCCGAAACATTTGTTTCGGCTTTTTTATTGTTTATTTCTTATTTAATTTATCTCCAAATAAAAGTAATCCAACAATAATAACCCCCATAATCCCAATCATTAAGGTGTTTTCTCCTATCACACTCGGCTTTAGCATCAATGTTAACGCATAACCCCCAATAGCCCCACCTAAATGTGCAGAATGACCAATATTACCTACCTGGTTTTTCATTCCGTAGATTGAATACAATAAATACCCTATTCCCAAAACATACGCTGGAAAACCTATAAATGGGAAAAACAAAAAACTATATGTCTTATCTGGATACAACATTATAGCTGAAAACATAATTCCTGATACCGCACCAGAAGCACCTACAGCACTATAATAAAATTCTTTTTTATGTTGATATAAAGAATACATGCTACCTATTAACAAACTCCCTAAATAAATCAATAAAAAACTAATTGTAGCAAAGTTTTTCACCCCCAAACCTCCGAAAAGATATAATGCGTACATATTAAATCCTAAATGCGCCCAATCTACATGTAAGAAACCTGAAGTTAGCATTCGCAACTTTTCACCTCCAAGTATTTTTTGCACTTGAAATTTATATCGATCAAAAAAAACGATATCATTAAACCCTTTCATTGAAAACAATACGTTTGCTACTATTAGCAGTAAAATAACTTGACTCATATTTTATATATATAACCGCAAACATAATCAAAAGTTAATAAAGTAAATGATTCGTAATTTAATCCGATATTTGCGTAAAATTTTACCGAATGAAGCTATTATTATTTATCGTTGTTTATCCTTTTATTTGGATCTTATCCATTTTACCGATGAGATTACTATATGTTATTTCTGACCTTTTCCGTTTCGTTATATTCAATTTAATTGGCTATCGAAAAAAGGTTGTTTTTAACAACTTAAAATTAGCTTTTCCAAACAAAAAAAATACAGAAATAAAGAAGCTTTCTAAAAAGTTCTTTAAGCATTTTGTTGATTTAATTTTTGAAAGCATAAAATCATTTACCATATCAGAAAAAGAAATTAGAAAAAGATATGTTTATAAAAACATCGAAGTCGTTAATCAGTTAGTTAACGAAGGGAAGAGCATCGTTTTAACAGGTTCTCATCAGGCTAATTGGGAATTATCATTTGGACTTCCTTTAAACACAGACATTAGCTGCTATGGCGCATATACCAAAATTCAAAACCCCTATTTTGAAAAAGTTATCAAGTCTTCAAGAACTAAATTTGGTTATGATGGAGTACCAACTGGTATCTTCAACAAAAAACTTGACGAAAGAGTAAAAAACAATATTCAGAGTTTATACATTTTACTAAGCGATCAATCACCTCAATTACATAAAACACGTTATTGGTCAAAATTTTTAAACCAAAGAGTTCCTATCCATACAGGAATGGAGGTTTTAGCAAGAAAGTATAATTTTTCTATAGTTAACATGAATGTTACTAAGGTAAAAAGAGGTTATTATGAAGCTGATTTTAAATTAATAACAACAACTCCAAAAGATTTTGAGGATTTTGAAATAACTGAAGCTTATTTAAAAATAACTGAAGAACACATAAAAAAGCAACCTGAGTGTTATTTATGGACACACAAACGCTTTAAACACAAAGACAAATACGATCAATGGCTAAAAAACAAAAAAACTTCTCAAAAATAATTGAGAAGTTTTTTTTGTTAAATTAAAAAAGTCTTCTCTATTCGAGAAGACTTTTTGGGTGGAAGACGGGATTCGAACCCGCGACCCTCGGTACCACAAACCGATACTCTAACCAACTGAGCTACAACCACCATGTAACTTGCGGGTGCAAATATAAGACAGTTTCTGATACTGGCAAAGTATTTTTTTAAATTAATTTACTTAAATTATCAACTGCCACGTAACGTTCTGAGGTAAAACCTTCTGCATAATCTACTCCTATCAATCTCCCCAAATCTCTAGCTCTGTAATTTATACTATCTGTAAAGTTCTTACTTGTAATTGGTGTTTCTGGGGCATCACTTTTCGGATCAAAGAACTGAGATGAATACGCTAAGACAGAAGCAGTCTTTTGATCTATAAAACCTGTTACATCAACCACAAAATCTGGTTCAATGTTTTTCCACTGTATGTAATGGTACACCAACTTAGGCCTCCATTTCTCTTGTTGCTCACCATTTAATTCTGTTTCAATCTTTAGTAAACCACTTAAAAAACAGGCATCAGAAACAACCTGACTTCCTTTTGGATGATCAATATGTCTATCATCAATTGCATTACATAACACAATATCTGGTTGATACTTACGTATCATTTTTATAATTTCTAACTGATGATCTTTGTCATTCTTAAAAAAACCATCTGCAAAAGCTAAATTTTCACGAACAGATACCCCTAAAATTTCAGCTGCTGCTGCTGCTTCTTGATCTCGTAACTCAGCAGAACCACGGGTACCCAACTCCCCTCTAGTTAAATCGACAATCCCCACTTTTTTACCTAAAGAAATTTCTTTAGCAATAGTCCCTGCACAACCCAACTCTACATCATCAGGATGTGCTCCGAACGCTAATATATCTAGTTTCATTTATTTTTATTTTTGATAAGCTAATCTACAAAATAGCCTTTAAACCTTTACCGTTTTCCATTTTCCTTTTTTAAACAACCAAATTCCTAAAATAGCAATTAATATTTCAGCCAATGTAATTGCCATGATGTAAACGAATTGGATTGTTAAATTTTAAGCTTTCAAAGTTTCCGCTTTTTAACATTTTTATTGACTTTAAAGAGATGAAACGAAATACTGACCACTATAAAAGAAGGATATATGATAATAGTTGGTTCAAGTAAAATTAAAAAACGATTATAAAAATCAGTTTTTCTAAATTATTAATATCTTCTTAATAAGAATATAAAACAAAACCTAATAAGGAGTTACTCTTATCAGGCTTTACATTATAAAAAATCAATTATTTTTCTTCTTCTTTTTTAGCTATATACTGAATATCTCTTGTGTTTTTTTGAACAGTAATTGCTCCAAATAAACTTAATAGAAATGACATTCCATAAAAACCCTTTTCACTTAATAATAAATCAGCGTTTCTTAAACCTACAATTAATAACACTATTGAAACAATTGTAGTAAACCAACTTATACTATAATACATATCACTTACCTGTATATCTTCCTGTTTATCTCTTATTGATTTTTGTAGTGAAATAACAGAATACACTCCAAATAATATAATAGTAAAATAGTATCCTTTTTCATTTAATTCCATTCCTGCATTCCATAATCCAATACAATAAGAAACCAAACCAATTAGCAATGCTCCCCATGAAGCACCAACAAATGCTGCTGTTGGCTTTTGATCAAATGAATTATTGTTTTTTTTCTTTTTGGCATTACTTCTTTTTTCTTCTTCTGTTGATACTGTTGTTTGATAATTCATGTTTCTTGTTTTAGTTATTATAAGGCAAAATTGCAGTTTTATGTAAAAACAGGAAACACTATTTTTACATAAAACTGATGATATATTAATTACATTAAACCATAAATAACCTATATTTACTAGCGAAATATGATTAAAAACAGACGATATAATGATTGATTTAAGTAAATTAATTTCTGTACTATCTATTGATGAAAAAAAAAGTTTCATAAATCATTTAGAAAAAAAGAATAAAAGAAATGACTTTAAAAACATTCAATTATTTAAACTTTTAATAGAGAGTGATTTATCATCTAAAGAAATATGTTTTAAAATTTACTGTGCAGACAATAAAACAGCTTTTCATGCTCTCAGGAAACGATTATTTCAATCATTAATAGATTTTATTGCCAATGTTAATTTAGAAGAAGAAAATTCTGTTGACATGCAAATTATAAAATACATAATTAGTTCCAGAACTTTTTTGTTACACGAACAATATAATATAGCGTATAAAATTTTAGATAAAGCTGAAGCCTTGGCGGACGAAAATCAATTGTTTACGATCTTAAATGAAATTTATCACACCAAAATTCAATATGCTTATGCAAATCCTTCCGTAAAAATAGATCAGTTAATTCATAAATTTAAGGTAAATCAACAAAAGCATTATCTAGAAAATGAATTAAATATTGTTTATGCTAAAATAAGACAAGCGTTAAACAATGCTACTTATAATGGCGAAGTTATAAACTTGCAAATTCTTACAGAAAACACTTTAAAAGAACATGGAATTAACATAAACGAGTCATTCTCTTTTAAATCGCTTTACCAATTAATAACCATACTAAGTATCTCTTCGTTTCAAAATAATGATTACCTAAAAATAGAACCTTTTTTAATTGAAACTTATAAAACATTACGAAATTATAAATCAAAGAGTAAACAAGTTTTTTACCATATTCAAGTATTATATTTAATTTCAAACACATTATTTAGAAATAAAAAATTCAAGAATTCTATTGAATATTTAAACTCTATGCATGATTATATGCATCAACAAAAAAGAAAATATTATAATGGCTTTAAATTAAAATACAACCTTCTCTTGGCTTTAAACTATAATTACAGTAATAATCATGAAAAAGCAATTACTTTATTACAGCCATTTATTACAAAAAAACATCCTGATTTAGAATCACTTTTAGACATTTATCTAAGTTTAATTGTATTTTATTTTCAACAAAATGAGCTAAAAGAAGCTCAAAAAATATTTTCTAAATTTTATCATACTGACAAATGGTATGCTGAAAAAGCAGGAAAAAAATGGATTATTAAAAAAAGTTTAATTGAAATTTTATTACACATTGAACTTGGTAATATTGATATTGTAGAATCTCGTTTATTAAGTTTTAAAAGAAATTATTATCCATATTTAAAAGAAATGAAACAAGAAATAGTTATTACTTATCTATCGTTAGTTGAGCTCTATTATAAAAAACCAGATATAATAACTACTAAAGAATTTACGAAGAAAGTAGAAATTTCTTTTAAACAGATAAATATTGAAGAAGATATATTTATTATAAGCTTTTATGCCTGGTTAAAAGCAAAAATGATTCGTAAAGATGTTTATACAACCACTTTAAATATTATACATCAACCTAATTAAAATAATTTTCATATAATGATCTGAACCTAATTAATAATCAAGTTCAGATTATTTTTTTTATAAAAAACAAGACCTTCCCTATTCCTTTTTTTGTCATGCATATACTAGTATTATCCCTAATCATGTTACTTGTTCCTTCTTATAGAAAAATGACATCTTTAAAAAGTAAAAATATAAATACAGAAATTTACTCGAAAAAGATATTGAGTATTACTGGGAGTTGTATCGGGTACAACTAAACTATATAAGCGAGCTTAAGATTACAAATATTTTTAACCAAACACTATAGCATAAATTCAATATCTTCGTGCTTATGATTAGAGTTACCATTATTGGGGGCGGAAACGTAGCTACACACTTAGCGAAAGCTTTTAGTAAAACTAAAGATGTTTCTTTGGTGCAAGTGTACGCTAGAAATATTCAACAAATTGCGCATTTAAAACAGGATGTTGCTATTACGAATAACTTAGATTTATTGATGGATGCTGATATTTATATTATCGCTATTTCTGATGATGCTATTTCTGAAATATCCTCTAAGATTGATAAAAGAAATAGCTTAGTTGTACATACTTCGGGAAGTGCTTCTTTAGATTCTTTAAATAACAACGGACGAAAAGGAGTTTTCTATTTGTTACAAAGCTTTTCAAAAGACAAAGAAGTTTATTTTGATGAAATTCCATTTTGTCTAGAAGCAGAAAACAAGGAAGATTTTAAAATCTTAGAAAAACTAGCTAAGTCAATCGGAAAGAAGATTTATTCAATTAATTCTCAACAGCGTAAAAGTTTACACGCTGCTGCAGTTTTTGTAAATAATTTCACCAATCACATGTATAAGGTTGGTGCTGATATTTGTAAAGAACACCAAGTTCCTTTTGAAGTTCTACATCCTTTAATTAAAGAAACTGCACAAAAAATAACAACGTTAAGCCCTGAAGAATCTCAAACTGGTCCTGCAAAAAGAAATGACCAAGAAACGATTCAAAATCACTTAGCATTACTTACTAAAGAACAACAAGAAATTTATCAACTCATTACAAAATCAATCCAAAATAATGGAGAAAAGTTATAAAGAAATACTACCTCAAATAGATACATTTATTTTTGATGTAGACGGGGTTTTAACAAACGGAATTGTTACCGTTTTTCCTGATGGTCAATTAGTACGTCAAATGAATATTAAAGATGGTTATGCCTTAAAAGCTGCCGTAAAAGCAGGGTTTAAAGTCTGTATTATTTCTGGCGGTAAAAACGAAGGCGTACGTACTCGTTTGGCTAACTTAGGTATTATCGATATTTATTTAGGCGCTCATAACAAGATTAAACAGTTTAATGAGATCGTAGAAAACTACAACTTAAAGCCTGAAAACATTGTTTATATGGGAGACGACATTCCTGATTATCCTGTAATGAAATTGGTAGGAATGCCTTGTTGCCCTAATGATGCTGTAAGAGAAATTCAACAAGTATCTAAATATATTTCTGATAAAAATGGTGGCGATGGTTGTGCTCGTGATATTTTAGAACAGGTTATGCGTGTTCAAAATAAATGGGAGAATAATTTTGATGCTCAATATGATTAACTGGAACGATTTTTGAAATTTACTTTTTATTAAATTCAACAAACATGAAAAAACCACTTTTTATCCTTTTATTTATTATTAGCTCTTCTATTAGCGCCCAAACTATTTTCGGTAAATGGGAAAACCGCGATGAAGAAACCAATAAAGTAGATTCTGTTATTGAGGTTTATAAAGAAAACGGAAAAGCCTTTGCAAAAATTATTAAAATTTCTGATAAAAACAGACAAGAATCTTTGTGTGATAAATGCAAAGGGAAGCGTAAAAACAATCCTATTTTAGGAATGCATATTTTAACGGGACTAAAAAAAGATGGTAACGAATGGAGCGGAGGTAAAATTTTAGATCCTAAAAACGGAAAAGAATACAAGTGCTATATTAAACTTGAAGACACTAATAAATTAAAAATTCGAGGCTATATTGGTTTTGCTGCTTTTGGCAGAACTGCTTATTGGTATCGAAAAAAATAAAATTTACTTCTTACAATCCAAAAAAACTCCAGTTTATCTGGAGTTTTTTAAGTTATAAAGGCGTTCATTATCACAATGACAAGAGGAACCTAATTCCATTTTTTTTTAGTATTCTTTCTCTATTTTATGAAACTTACTGCGCAATCATTTGCTTAGTATTGTTGTAGTTTTAAATGGATGTTACTCTGTAATCCTACAACGAATAGAACATAGTCCTCTTTTATTTATTTTTACTTTATTAAGTAAAAACAGTATAGATATTTTAAAATCATTCATTTTTTTATAATTTTGATAAGGGTGTACCTGAAGTAAAAACGGTGCACCTTTTAATGTACCTATAAGACATAGGTTTGTTAAATTGTATGTAGATAGAAATATGAAGCACAGACTATAAAACAGCCTTAAAGCATTGTAAACATTAAACAACAAAAAAGCCTCACTATTTCTAGTGAAGCTTTAAGTGAGCCCTGGAGGA
>CBDTZS010000060.1:0-20355 GCA_965364955.1 uncultured Tenacibaculum sp.
ACAAATACTAGCGATATTTCTTTAGGAACACAAACAGTAATAGATATTTTTGAGTATGATAGAATTGGAAAACTCACCAAGCAAACTCAAAATATAAACAATGATATAACTGATGAAGTTATCGTAAGAAATATTTATGATGAGTTAGGTCAATTACAATCTAAAAAAGTTGGAAATACGATAGCAAAACCATTACAAACTGTAGATTACAAATACAATGTAAGAGGTTGGTTAAAAGCCATAAATGAAGATTTAGTAGGCGATAATGATTTGTTTAATTTTACGATTAACTACAATGACCCTGAACATGGTGCTACGCCACTGTTTAATGGAAACATTTCAGAAACAAGTTGGAATACACTAAGTCCCGATAATAGCTCTAAAACATATAGTTACGAATACGATGGGCTCAACAGAATTACGGGTGCAATAGGGACTGCAAACGATAATTATGATGTTTCTGGAATCCAATATGATCTTAACGGAAATATCAAAAACCTTGTTAGAAGAGGCCATTTAGATAATACAACAACTCCTACTTTTGGAGTAATGGATAATCTTGTTTATGATTATGGTACTGCTAATGGAAATAAATTACTAAGCGTTACAGATACTGGTCTTGCACCAATAGGTGTTAAAGGACAATTTCAAGATAAAAACATTTTTATTAATGATTATACCTACGATGTAAATGGTAATATGACCAAAGATCTCAATAAAGGTATTGTAGGCTTGAGTAATACAGATGGTATTCTATACAACCATTTAAACTTGCCAAAAGAAGTTAGGTTTGGTAGTACAAATAAAATTAAATACATTTATGACGCTACTGGTGTAAAATTAAGTAAGCAGGTAATAGAAACTGGTAACCCGGACAAATATACTTATTACGCAGGTAATTATATATATAAGGATAATGTCTTACAATTCTTTAACCACCCAGAAGGCTATGTAAAGAATGATAATGGTACCTTTAACTATGTATATCAATACAAAGACCATTTAGGAAATGTTAGGTTATCTTATGCTGATAATGATAATGATGGTGTTATTGATACTGTAAAAGACACAGATGGAGATGGAAATCCAGATATAGATTTGGATGGAGATGGAGATTTAGCTAATGAAATTATAGAAGAATCTAATTATTATCCTTTTGGTTTAAAACATAAAGGGTATAGTAACTTAGTTAGTTCATTAGGGAATAGTACAGGTCAAAAAGAAAAAACTTTCCAAGGTCAAAGAGTTACAGAAGATTTAGGGCTTAATGTTCATGAATGGAAATACAGAGTTAGTGACCCAGCTATAGGTAGGTTTTGGCAAGTAGACCCATTAGCAGAAAAATATAATTGGATGACAACTTATCAATTCTCATCTAATCAACCTATTCATGCACCAGAATTAGAAGGTCTGGAGAGTTCTTGGGATTTAAACTATAAAGACCCAAACATGCAAAATTTAACACCAGAAGGGAAAGCTGGCTATAAAAGGGGGTTAATTGGTGGAGGTGCTACTGGTGTAGATTTCACTCCAGTGGTAGGTGATGTAAAAGGATTTATAGAGACTTTTACAGGTAGTGATTTAATGACTGGTGAAAAACTTAGTTTTGCAAGCAGAGCTTTAGGATTGTTTATGTTATCTGAATTTAGAAGTGTTGGAAAAGCAGCTGATGCAGTAACAGATGCAACTAAAGCGAGTGATGGAATTCCCGATGCTTTATACCATTATACTGATGCTGCTGGAGTGGAAGGAATTAGTGCTACTAAAGAATTAAACCCGTCATTAAAAGCAAATAACCCTAAAGATGCTAGGTATGGTGATGGACAGTATTTATCGGATATAAAACCAGGGACAAAAACTAACGCAGAGTTGTCAGCAAGTTTTCTTGGAATCCCTTTCCAAGGTAAGAAGTTTAGTAATTATATAAAAGTAAAAACCGAAGGATTAAATGTATTGAAAGGAAGAGATGGAGTTTATGTTGTTCCTAATAAGAAGCCTTTAGATATTAGTAATCGATTATTAGGTACAGGTAAAAATTAATAATATGAAATATTACAAAGCAAAATGGTTAACAGCTAAAGAAGAATATCCTTTTCGAATGGTTTTTGAAGTCGGGTCAGATAATTTTGAAAATCGTAAAATAGAATTTTATGAAAGCGGTAAATATGGATATTCTTATGCTGATGTTGAATTTAATAATACCAGATTAGGGGTTTATCCAATTCCTCCAATAGAAGAGGTTAATGAAAACCCAGAATTTGAAATGATAGAAATTAAGAAAAATGAATTTGAATTCCTATGGAACTTATTAGTTAAAAATAATGCACCAAATGCTACTGTAGAAGATAATTCTTAGTAGTTTATTAAATAATTAGAATATGCAAGAAGATGGACTTAGGTTCATCTTTTTGTTGTTTAGGAGATAGTTAGTCACTTTGTTTTTACAAGAATTTTAATAATAAATGAATTATATTGTGACTAAATTAAATATTTTTTTAAAATTTTTCTATAAAAAAAACACTAATAAAATTATTTAAACAGTTAATAATCAGCAATATGTATCAGAGTTTTGTTCAGAGCAACATCTATTTGAATCTGCAACAAAACAGCGCAAATGTTTGCGTTTATTAATTTACAGAATTTTATAAGCATCTATTTTTAAAAAATAGATGCTTATTTAGTTATAGAGATTTTTTTTGAGACAAAATATGGTAAAGCTCTTAATAAAACTACATTTATTAAATGCTTTATTGGTAATTATTCTATCTGTTTTCGCTAGTGTAATTTGTTCTTTAAAATAATATTTATCGGGTAGTTTTCCCCCGCTCCCGCTAGTTTGTAACTAGTGGCCCCTGCTGGCGCTAGAGTGCCTGAGTAATCGCTAGTGCTAGAATCCTTTCTAGTACCGATAAAGAGTAAGAAATACAGTTTAAAATAAATAAAACCACAGCAGTACTGTTGTGGTTTTTTATTTGGCTAATTTTTGTAAGGTCAGCTTTGAGTACAAAAGCCCAGCTATTGCTAGATTTACTTCTATTGTCCCAGTTACACATCATTCGATGAGTACTTATACAGCTTTTGATAATAATCCAGTATATTGGGCTGACCCTAGTGGTGCCGATGCTGTTAATCTTCAGAGCAACATCTATTTGAGTCTACAACAAAAGAACGCAAATGTTTGCGCTTTTAAATTAGATAAATCAAGTCTTTTATTATTATTACATCCCTTTAAAAAAGTCTTCCAAAGAAATATCCATTGCTTTTATAATTTTCACAATAGAGCTAAAACGCAGGTCACTTCCATTTTCATAACGTCCATATTGAGCTCTTGGAATTCGATGCTCAAAAGCAAACTGTTCGTAGTTAGTATAACCTTTAGCTATTCTTAATTCACGGAATCTTTTCCCGAGTTTCTCCTGTTGCTCTTTGATGTATTCTTCTTGATTTGCCCTAGGTATGATATTTCCGATTCTATTTACTTAAATTGACCAATCAAATCTTTTAAAAACAGTATTCCAATCGTTTGGTAAATTGCTTTTTATCACCATTTTTTCTTTAGAAAAAGGATGAACAAATTCAAGTGAATACGCGTGTAGAAATAGGTTTTCACAGTTGAAATTATCAATAAACATTACATTGTGGTTCTTATCTCCGTATTTTGGATCTCCAATAAGCGGATGACTTATTTTAGTCATATGAATGCGCAGTTGATGTAATCTTCCTGTCGTAGGCTTCATTTCAACTAAACTATATCTTGAGCTATCATAAGGTTTTACAGGAATATCTAAAATAACTTTATGAACTGTTTTTAAATGAGTTTCGGCCTCTTTATAAACATCAGAATCTCTCCCTTTTACTGGTGAATTAATGATTTTAGATTCTGGTGAGTGCCCTCTTACAATTCCGTAATATGTTTTTTGAATCTCATTATTTGTAAATAATTCTTGAAACTTTGATACATGTTTCGTTTCTTTCGCTAGTAATATAATTCCCGATGTTTTTCTGTCTAAACGATGTATCGGATAAAATTTATGTTCAAATTGATTATATAATAATTGCAATAATGAATCTTCATCAGAAACATTTCGTGAATGATGTGCATGATGCACAACAATATTATTAGGTTTAGTAACACAAATTATATAATCATCTTCAAAAAGAATAGTAAGGCTCATAGGTTTTAATT
Source organism: uncultured Tenacibaculum sp. (assembly GCA_965364955.1). GTDB lineage: Bacteria > Bacteroidota > Bacteroidia > Flavobacteriales > Flavobacteriaceae > Polaribacter. Next base: position 4,187 of record CBDTZS010000060.1, read on the forward strand.
TTTTATGGCTTTAATTTTTGATAAATTGAGTATTACTAAAGATAATATTCCACAAATTAAAAAGCCTACAAAGAGTGGGAGCGTAGTAGTTTCGACATATTTACCTATAAATGTAGCTATAGGAACTGCCATTATTGTTGATACAAAACCATTTATTGCAGCTCCAACTCCAGCAATATGACCAACTGGTTGCATTGCAAGTGCTCTTAAATTTCCGAACAGAAAACCTATAGCAAAAAATTGTAACGCAAAAAATGATAATAACACATTTATGCTTGGATTTTCTTTCTGATAAAATAGAATGATGTAAACAATAGGAATAAGCGTAAACACAATTAAAAAAGTAGACACTAGTTTTAACATTCCAAACTTCATAACAAATGTTCCGTTTAAAAAAGTGGCAAATCCAACTGAAATAGCGAGTCCTGCAAAAATGTAAGGAAACTCTTCTACTAAATCGTATTGCACCTGAAAAATTTGTTGTGAAGCACTTAGATACACCATAAATGAACCTGTAATAAATCCTGAGATTAGCGTAAATACGACCGCTTGTTTATGTTTTATAAATTCTTTTGTTCCTTCTATAAAAAGACTAATAGATAATTTCGTTCTTTTTTCCTTTATTAAAGTTTCTGGTTGACGTTTCCATAACCATAACATAACAAAAAAACCAAAAATTAATTGACTATAGAATATTGATTTCCATCCATAAGCATCTAACATTAATTTACCTATAGCGGGAGCCACAACTGGAACTAAGATAAAAATAACAACAATAAATGACATTATTTTTGCCATATAATTACCTTCAAAACTATCTCTAACCATAGCAATACTTATAGTTCTTGGAGCTGATAAACCGATACCTTGCAATATTCTACCAAAAACCATCATTTCTATACTTGTTGCACTTACACATATAAAACTAGCAATAACAAAAACTAGGAAACCTATGTAGATAACGGGTTTTCTTCCTAAACTATCAGATATTGGCCCTGAGATTAGTTGCCCAAAACCCAAACCTAAAAAAATCATTGTTACTAATAATTGATTATCGTTAGAATTTTGTTGAATATTAAGACTGATTCCTATTTGCTCTAAAGCAGGTAATAATGCATCAATAGATAAAGCGACTAATGACATTAAAGCAGCCATTAAAGCAATGAATTCTAATTTTGATTTATTCTTTTGTTTTTGCATTTTGCAAATGTACTCTTAAGATTTTGTATTTTGATAGCATCTAAATAGAATATGTATATAGAAAAGTTAAAAAAACAGGGTAAAGTAATACCTATGTAATTATATCAGACTTTAAAAGAAAATTAAACATCTGATACTATTATTTTGGTGTAGCTTTCCGTTCTCGACGAAATTTTAAAAGAACGTATTATTCACATTTATTTTTATTAATAATTTGGATTACTTCATAAATAGTAAGAACAATTTTTTTGAGATAATTAATTTATTAAACCATTCACATTCATCTTATACATTTTTCCTATCGGAATGATGTGTTCTTTAATGTGAATTCGATTGCCTTCAATACTTTTAATATGTTGTTTTGCAACCGCAAATGATTTGTGTACTTGTACAAAGTCTTTAGAAACAAGCATGTCTAAAATATCAGAGACTTTCTCTCTAATGCTAATCGTTTCTGTTGTCAGTACTATTTTAGAATAGTTTCCATCGGCTTCAATAAAAAGTATTTCTGAAACTTCTACTTGAATGTGTTTTTTATTGCTATGAAAAAAGACCCGTTCCAATGTATTTGTTGTATTGGGTACTTCTGCTACAACTGGTTTAATAGCGGTTGTTTTAGTTGCCTTATTTACTGCTTTCAAAAAACGTTCAAAAGAGAATGGTTTTAAGAGGTAATCGGAAATATCTAATTCATACCCTTCCAAGGCAAATTCTTTGTATGCAGTGGTAACAATAACTTTAGGAGCATTGGTCAGGGTTTTTAAAAAGTCAAAACCTTTTAACTTAGGCATATTTAAATCTAGAAAAATAAGGTCAACCGAATTAGAATTCAAATATTCAATGGCTTCAATTGCATCGTAACAATGTTTTGCCAATTCCATGTTTGGCAAGATGTCACAATATCCTTTTATAATATCATGCGCGATAAATTCATCATCTATAATTAGATACTTGATCATATTTCTAATGTTAATTTGGCTTTGTAAACTCCGTTATCAGAATCTAAAACTAGTGAATGTTTTTTAGGATACACCAACTCTAGGCGTCTTTTTAAATTTTGCATTCCAATTCCAGGTGTCGTTGGCGTTTCTTTTGGATCAAAATTGTTTGCTATTTCAAAAACTACTTGTTTGTCATTTCCCACCATTTTTAGATGTACAAACGCATTTTCTCTCAAGTTTTCTACACCATGTTTAAACGCATTTTCTAGTAAGATAATGAATAGCAAAGGCATCACATGCATTGTGTTTTCAGTAATGTCAATTGCAAACTGAATGTCAATTTCTTTGTGGTATCGCATGCGATGTAACTCTATATATTGCTGCATGTATACCACTTCTTCTTCTAAAGAAACAATATCTTTTTCACCTTCATAAATGCTGTAACGCATCATCTCAGAGAGTGATATAATTAATTTTTTTGCTTTCACAGGGTCTTTGTCTACCCAACCATAAAGGTTGTTTAGCATATTAAAAAAGAAATGAGGGTTCACTTGACTTTTTAAATGCATTAACTCTGTTTTTGCCTTTTCATTTTTTAAGGTTAAGATACTTCTTGTTTGTTTAAATATCCAACGTGTTATTAAAAAGAATGATACAGGGAAATAAACAAATGCAACGATTACTAAGGCATCACTATCACCATATTCTTCTATAATTAGAATTATTCTAGCAAAACCAAGAACAAAAGCCCAAAACGCCAACTTATTAATAAAGGATTTGGAAAGTACTGCCTTGTTTTTTTTCTGAAGTTGATAATTTTTTAATTGTACAGCAATAAAAATAAGTGTATAAATAAGGAATATGGCAAAAACAGACGAAAAGTCTGTTTTATTTGGCTGAGATTCTATTATTCCGGTGATACATATAAAAATGCTGATAAGAGAAAAAAGGATCATTTCTTTTTTTGTAACAGTAAGCGAATATGGATGTGTTGCTTTACGATTTAAAAAGTAAAACAATGGTAAATAAAAGATAGTACTTACAGAGAGAGTCGTTAAGGAAAGTCCTGTTAAATTAAATTCATAAGCCATACAAACCTCTCCCAAAAGCAAAAAAATAATACCTATTATTAATGTGATAAAAACACGTCTATACTGATTGTAAAATATTTCCATGCCTCAAAACTACAGCAATAAAATGTTCCCACCAAAGAAGTTGATAAACAACCTCAAACGAGGGATGAATTCTTTTTTGCAGACGCTATAATGCATACATAGAGAGATACATGCTATGTGTACGAAGCTAAAGAACGTTGGTCACATTTACTTCTTGGTACCATCGTATCATTATATGTTTGCCTTATATAAATTAAAACATGTACGGTTTAAAATTCACGAACCACTTAAAACCCATCAAAATGTCACATCTATTAAAATTTACGTACTCACTTATAGTACTATTTGTTTTTAACAATGCTGTTTCTGCACAAGAATCAACGCTAAATGGAAAAGCCAGTAGCCATATAGAAGGTAAATGGGAAGGGAATTTGGTTATTAACGAGAATAAGTCTGTTGGGATTTTGTGGCGTTTCGAAACCTTAAAAGATGGTAAACTTACTGGTTTTATGGGGCCTGCTAAAGTAGGAGTGGCAACCATACCAATGCAAGACCTTGTTCTTGTAAATACAACACTTAGTTTCTCTATTCATTCACAGGGTAGCTTTTCAGGTTTAATTTCAAAAACAGGAATAAAAGGAATATTTAAGACACAAAGTGGTAAGCAATTGGTGCTTTATATGGCTAGGGAATTAACGCAAGACCAATTAAAAAAGCGCTTTAGCAAATCATCAAATAGTGATAAAGCTACTATTCAACAAGAAATAGCCTTAGGAAACGTAGAAGCTGTTAAAATATTTTTGTCTAAAGGCAATGGAATTGACAGTCTTTATGGAAAAGGGCAGACCTTGTTATTTACTGCGATAAAAAAAGACAGGACTTATAAAGTAGTAAAGTATTTGTTGGAGAATGGTGCGAGTTCAAATTTAGAAACTGATGGTTTAACTCCGTTAATGTATGCTACTGCGTATCAAAAACATGCGATTATCAAAGAGCTTATTGCACATAAGGCTGATGTGAATTTTATCAGTAAAGAAAAGCAATCGGCAGTTATATTCGCTATTAAAGGAAGAGATGCAAAGGCGCTTCAAATATTAGTAGACAATGGAGCCGATCCTAGCATAAAAATCAAAGATGATTATTCTGCCATCGACTTGGCTAAAGAAGAAAATATTAAGGACATAATGGAAGTTCTTAACATTCCGTATGAGGGTGTTAGTGACGGGCCTTATGTTATACAAACAGATACTGGGCGTATTGCAACTTGGATACACAAGGGAGCGGTACATACAAAAAAAATCAGTTCTCTAGGTTCTCAAACTATTAAATACAAAGGCGTTAAAGCAACACTTTGGAATACGACTCCAGAGGAAGTAAAAAAACTAGCATATAAAGGAGATTTCAAGATTGGAGCAGTAAGTGATATTCATGGGCAATATGATACATTTATAAAGCTGTTAAGAAATAATGGGGTCATCAATAAAAAGAATAAATGGATTTTCGGAAACGGGCATTTTGTAGTTGCTGGTGATGTATTTGACAGAGGACCTCAGGTTACAGAAGTATTATGGTTTTTATATGATTTAGAAAAGCAAGCGGAAAGAAAAGGTGGAAAGTTACACCTATTACTTGGTAATCATGATGTTATGGTGCTAAATGGAAATCTACGTTCTGTACATCCAAAATACACAGAAATCGGTAAAATTTTAAAAAGATCTTTCAATACTCTTTTTAATAAAGGAACTGTATTAGGAGATTGGTTGCGTACACGTCCGGTTCTAATTAAAATAAACGACATCTTATTCACACATGGTGGATTGCATCCAGATTTAGTAACTAAAGGTGTGTCTATGGAAGCTATAAATAGTGAGTTCAAACAACAATTGGTTGAAAGTGAATTGGCTAAAAAGCGTAACGAACTGGGGAAATTTCTACATAGAAACAACGGACCTATCTACTACAGAGGTTATTTTCAAGGAAAACTGGCTACAGATACACAAATAGATGCATTGTTAAAGCACTTTAAGATTTCTAATATTATTGTAGGCCATACTACTCACAAGGAGATAGAAATGCATTACGACGGAAGAGTTATTGTTATTGATGCCAATATGAAAAGTGGAGCGATGGGAGAAATACTTTTATGGGAAAAAGGAATATTTGTTCGTGGAGATTTATCCGGAAAAAAATTGCCATTAAAGAACGGTCAAACAAAGTAGTAATACGCGATTCCATCACTAGAAAAATAGAAATAAAGTAACAATTATAAAACGACAACCATGAACCTTACAATAAAAAACGTATCCAAAACTTATGCAAATGGAGTGAAAGCACTTCAGAATATTTCTTTAGAAATTCCCACAGGAATGTTTGGCTTATTAGGACCAAATGGCGCTGGTAAGTCAACATTAATGAGAACCATTGCTACCTTACAAGAAGCAGATAAAGGAAGTATTATGTTAGGCGATCTTGATGTATTAGAGCAAAAACACGAAGTACGTAAACTATTGGGCTATTTACCGCAGCAATTTGGTGTGTATCCAAAAATATCTGCAGAGCAATTGCTAAACCACCTTGCGGTATTAAAGGGATTGACCAATGCACCAGAACGTAAAGAAATGGTGCAGGCATTATTGCATAAAACCAACTTATATGAAAAAAGAAAACAACATCTAGGTGGTTTTTCTGGCGGAATGAAACAACGTTTCGGAATTGCACAGGCATTATTGACCAATCCGAAATTGTTAATTGTCGATGAACCTACGGCTGGATTAGATCCTGCAGAAAGAAACCGATTTTACAATTTATTGTGTGAATTAGGTGAAAACACAGTTGTGATTCTATCAACACATATTGTAGATGATGTAAAAGAGTTGTGTAACAACATGGCCATTATCAATCAAGGGCAGGTATTGTTAAAAGGAAATCCGTTGGATGTTATGAATGATATTGAAGGAAAGATCTATCAAAAGACCATTCATAAAAGCGAATTGAAACAGTATAAAGAAAACTATCAGGTAGTTTCTGACAAACTTTTTATAGGAAAACCTGTAATCACCATTTTAAGTGATACTGAACCAGGAAATGGTTTTCAACCAATTGCTGCCGGTTTAGAAGATGTGTATTTTACTCAAATTTTCAACCATAACTCAAAACGATAAGAACCATGTTATACGAAATATTTAAATTCGAAATTCTATACAGAGTAAAACGGTTGGAAACTTATATCTTCTTTTTGTTTTTATTCTTGTTCTCTATTGTTGGAGTAGATTTTATGTACGGTGGAGTAGACTTAGGTCCTGTAAAAATAAATTCCCCTTTGATCATTGCCAAAACAATGGCAGCACTCACAGGATTTAGTATGATAGTTACATCGTTAATTATGGGAGTTCCTATATTACGTGACTTTGAACATCAAATAGAATCTTTGATGTTTGTAAATCCAATTAAAAAAAGAGATTACCTATTAGGGCGATTTTTAGGTTCTTTCGTGGTATTAATGATCATATTTACTGCCTTAATTTTTGGAACTGCGCTAGGGGAGATGGTGCCTTGGAGAAACCCAGAACACTTGTTGCCATTTGATTTAACAACCTATGTACAGCCTTATTTTACCGTGGTTTTACCCATTTTATTCTTTGGTGGAGCCTTGTTTTTTGTAACCGGTGCATTGAGTAAAAAACTAATTGTTGTTTATACACAAGGGCTTTTTACTTTTGTTTTGTTTTTATTGACACGTTCTATTGGAAATAGGACGGTAGCAGCTATTCTAGATCCGTTTTCATTAACTACATTATCTACCTTAACAGAACATTGGACGCCTATTGAGATCAATTCGCAATTAATGCCATTTTCAGGGGTTTTATTATACAGTAAACTGTTCTGGATTGGTATTGGAATATTAATCTTTGCCTTTGGATATTATCGCTTCCAATTTCAAGTAGTTTCAAATAGCTCAAAAAAGAAAAAGAAAGCAATGACTATTGCTTCAGAAGAAACTTCAAATTTCGATAATGAACTACCAATTGTTACTGTTAGAAGCGGATTCAAATCTCAATGCTTGCAACTAATACAACATTCTTGGTTCTATTTTACATCCATCTTAAAAGAAGTTTCTTTTTGGGCTATTGTAATTAGTGCCATGGTGATCATATTAATAAATTCGATCAATTTAGGAACGGTGTATGGCGTTAATAGCCATCCTGCAACCTATTTTATTGTAGAAGAACTGTTAGAAATGTCTAGCTTCTTTTTTATCATTGTAATGGTTTTCTATTCTGGTGAATTGATATGGAAAGAAAGAGGAGCGAAGCTAGATCTTATTTATGATGCACTACCAAGTAATAATGGCATCAATTTAATGGGAAAATTTATTGGTTTGGCATTGACATACATGGTTATTATGTTGTCTTTGATAATAGCCGGAGTAATTTTTCAAAGTGTACAAGGCTATTATAATTTTGAGCTAGATGTATATTTTATCAGTTTTTTTGCAGAATTATTGCCATTCTTGTTATTGCATACATTCATTTCCTTTTTTATCCATGTATTGGTTAACAAGAAATTTATAGCATATATTATAGTAGTAACATTTTTCATTGCCGTATTTGCATTGGGCCTATTAGGATATGATCATGACTTGTATAGCTTTGGAGGACACAATTTAGGAACCTACTCTCAAATGAATGGTTTTGGACATTTTCTGGCGCCTTTCATATGGATTAAAGCCTATTGGTTTGTATTCTGTGCTTTTGTTATGTTGATTACGACACTGTTTTTAGTGAGAGGAACAGAAACTAATTTCAGAATCCGTTTGAAACAAGCAAAACAACGCATCACGCCATCGGTAGTAAAAACAGGTTTGGTTATCATGGTTCTTTTTATTGGATTGGGAAGTTTTATATTTTACAATACCAACGTCTTAAATGTTCGATGGTCTGACGAAAAACAAACAGAATTTAGAGTAGGGTATGAGCGTGAATTGAAAAAGTTTGAGAAAATTCCACAACCAAAATTAGTGGATGTAAACCTACAAGTAGAATTATATCCTGCTTCAAGGAATTATACTGCTGAAGGCATGTATACACTTGTAAATCAGACGGTAAAACCAATTAAAAATATACATATTCAAAAATTATTAGACAATCAAGTTACTCTAGATTACATTGAATTTGATACAAAAACAACGTTAAATGAAAAGTATCTAACCTATGATTATTACATCTATAATTTAAAAGAAGCATTACAACCTGGTGATTCTATTAAAATGAAATTCAAGCAAGTTTATACTACTAAAGGATTTGAAACTGGAAATTCGAATATGAAAATTGTACACAACGGAACTTTCTTTAATAACGAAGATTTTCCAACTATTGGATACAATAATAACTATGAATTAAAAAAAGGAAAAGAACGCGAGGAAGCTGGATTACCATCTAGAAAACGAATGGCAAGTATAACCGATGCATTTGAATTGAAAAATGGCGTAAATGGTGATGATGGGTATAAAATTAATTTTGAAATGGTGATTGGTACAGCTGCAGATCAAACAGCAATTGCGCCTGGTAAATTGGTAAAATCTTGGAAAAAAGAGGACAGAGCTTATTTTCATTATAAAATGGACGCACCAATGGTAAACTTTTACGCGGTAGTATCTGCAAAGTATGAAGTTGTAAAAGATACCTGGACACCAAAAACAGATTCACTCGTAGAAAATAACAGTGTCGATTTGGAAATCTATTATCACAAAGGACATGACTATAATTTAAAACGCATGTTTACTGCCATGAAAAAATCGTTTGATTATTATAGCAACAATTTTAGTCCATATCAATACCAGCAAATGCGTATTATGGAATTTCCAAGATATGCGAGTTTTGCACAATCTTTTCCGAATACCGTTCCGTTTTCTGAGGCCTTAGGTTTTGTATTGGATATTGATGATTCAACAGATGTAGATATGGCGTTTTATGTAACAGCACATGAGTTGGCGCACCAATGGTGGGGCTTGCAGGTAGTAGCTTCTAACGTACAAGGGAGATTGCTAATTCTAGAAACCTTAGCGCAGTATTCTGCCATAATGGTACTAAAAGAACACTACGGAAAAGACAAGGTATTGCAATTTATAGAAGGTGAGTTAGATAGCTATTTAAAGAGTAGAAAAGGATCAAGCGCATCTGAAGTATCATTGGCTTTGGTAGAAAAACAGAACCATATTTATTACAATAAAGGCGCAATGAATATGTTTGTGTTGCAGGAAAAAATAGGAGAAGCACAGGTAAATTTAGCTTTGAAACGATTCGTGAAAGATTGGAATGCTTTTGATGCTGACTTTGACAAAGATCGTTATGCAACTAGTACCGATTTGCTACAATATTTTTATGCAGTGACACCAGACTTACTTAAAAGTACTGTTTTTGAGTTATTTGAAACCGTAACGAGCTATGATGTTGCTATAAAAAGCGCAGTTGTAGATGAAAAATCTGTAGATGTATTTACTTTAAACCTACAATTACAGCTAGAGAAATGGCAAAACAATGCAACTGGTGTTGCTGAAGCTAAAATTTTGAATACCATGGTACTAATTACCATATACGGATTGGATGCTGATAACAACGAAATCGTTTTAGAAAAACGTGAAATAATCATGAATTCTAAAAGTTTAGAAAAGGCATTTGCATTCAAAACGAAACCTAGCAAGATTGTACTAGATTCAAATTATTTATTGTTAGATATTAATAGAGATAACAATACTAAGGTATTGGACTAAAAACATTGTTTAAAGAGAATGCTTTGTCATTTACTGTTGTTTACTTGGTTGATTATAATTGGTTGGCAAAGTAGTTCTCTTTTAATTCTGTTAAGATGAATGTATGGAGTAGTTGTTATTTATAATAACTGCACTGTACATTTTTTCTATTAAACATTCTATTTGACATAATATTAATTATAGTACAAATGCATTTCATCCATTAGATAGCTATAATGTAGTATTATGTAAAATATCCCACAGTGTTTACGTTTTACAAGAATCTTTATTACTTGGGTTATTTAGCATTTGTTTTGGCTTTCGTGAAAATTTCATATTCTGTACAATGGTTCATGATTTTTTAAATAAACGATTCTCAAGAAACATTGTAACTATACATTTGTAGCCATAATTAGACATTATGTAAAATTGCCGCTCGCAAACGCTCGATTGCTTTTTAAAATTTAAAGCTGAAAAAAGCTTTAAATTTTAAACACAATTTTCCAACGCTTGCAACCGCATAAAAGCTAACATTTCGTTTGTATTGAAATTCTCGTATTTAAAGATAATTCCGTTTATATTTTTTTCAGGAGCTTTTCGTTGAGTATTCGCAAGAGTACAAAATTACTCTGACGAGATAATTTCTGTACACTTGCTAACTTTGTAGTTTCAATTTGTCATTTTTAATTTCTTGCGTTATCTTTTGCCTTGATGCAAAAGAAACAAAAAATCAAGGCTTCAGAATCCTTTGGAAACAATTACGGTTCACTCGCTATATTTTAGAATACATTTTAATACGTTAACTTTCTTTGAAACTAAGTATTAAGCTTAGTAAAATCAACAATATTCAGTACTAATCATCTAAAATATGGACGCTCATTTCACCTATTGTTTTAACCAAAACCTTCTGAGGCCATCTTCTTTAATTCTAACTTCTATTTAACATAATAATATTATTATTCTTGTTTTTAATGTCTACCACAAAGAGGTTTTAATTTATCAGCAACTTTTTTTTCAATGATATTTAAATAAATATTGTTTGGACTTATTATTTCAACAACATTAAGAGTTAATTTATAATCAGAATCTTTAGCAAAATGACTTAACTGTAAGCCTTGAGTATTTGGATTTTTATAGTAACCTAAATGTTGATTAATTCTTCCAACTATATTAGTTAATTTAGGGTTTTTACTCTTACTTCCTCTCCTAATGCCAACATATAAAACGTTACTTGTTTCATTTTTATTTTTTGCTGGAATATTTCTATAATTAGTTTTTCCTTTTATATTAGATTCTCTATATTCATCTAAAAGACTGTTTAATTCTTTAGCTTTTTTAATAGTTTCTAATTCAAACCAATAAAGACAATCATTATTTTTTTTATCTAATGGTCTAAATAAATAATTAAATTCTGGTAATCTATTTGGATGAACACTAAAAACTTGATTATCTGGTAAATCTTTAATATTAAAAGACTCCGAAAAAGTAACTAGCTTTTTATTTACTATATCATATATTATTGGTTCAAAAAAATCATCTATTTTAGTGACTTCAACAGTTATATCTATCATTGATTACTTTTAACAAAATTACTAATACTATATTTCACAAGTTTTTGAATTGCGTTTGTAGATATTTTAATTTCCCAATTAGATAAACGAGGAACTAAACTCACTTCATTATTTATAAAAATATCACTGTCTGATTGAGATAAATCTTTAGATGGAATTAAATAAACAACTTTTGGTTCTTTATCTATTATTAAAATTAAAGCGATAAACAAGTTCTCTTTTAATTCTCCTAATTCTTCCTTTAATATTTTAATACTGCGTTGTGTAGTATCTAAATCAATGGATTTAATGTGTATTTGGTTATCTCCAATTAAATAATCAACTCCTTCCCTACTATTTGGTTTTGTTGTTAATTCTAAATTAAAGTGTTTGAGTTCAGATTTTAGAAATTCTAATAAAATCATTCTTTAGAAATTAATGGATTTGTTCCTAATACTTGATTAGTACGTTTCATATCTACATATACAGAATTACCGTGCATTATAAATTTTTCAAGTAATAAATTAGAAGCACCTATATTTTTTAAAAGTAGATATCCAATAACATAATCTATTAAAAAACTAATATATAATAGTTCGAAATCTGTAAAAATACTTTTGTTTTTTAAGTCGCTATGAATGTGATAATTCCTAGACCTTATCAATTTGCTAGGAAACGTTTCCCAATCTTCATCGGATAGCTTTCCTATTAACTTAAAAACAGATTCATAGTTTTTTATATATTTCTTTAAGTTAGGAGTATTAATTCCAGCCTCTCTTTTCCACTATGCTTCAAATGCTGATATACTATTTGTAAACCTCTTGCTATGACTAGAATGATTTGTAATAAAATTCTCCATCAATCTGTCAAGACAAAATTTAAAGTCATTATCAATATAAACTACCTCCAAGACTTTATTTAAATCATCAGTTATCTCATCATAATTTGTATGAACAAAAGTGGTTGTTTTTTTAGATAAATTTTTGTCATTATAATAAAGTTCTTTCCATTCATTGCAACTAAGACATTTAAAACTAAACTCGCTAAATTTTTCTGAGCCACCTCTTAATAATTGTAATACTTTTTGGAACTGATTATAAATCTCAATAGCCTTTAGAATTGTAACCGGTTTATCTAAAGTGAATTTTATCGCAGCTTTATTTGTTATATGAAGTTCCGAACGATTTTTTGAGTGATAGTTAATGTAATGTTGAATTTCAATTATTAGTCCTTCTTTTTCAATTTTGAACTCGTCTTTAAACTCTTTCGTTGATAAACTTTTTGTTTCAGTATCGAACCAATTCATAAAATTCACCCATTTAACAATAGCATTATTTACAACAAAGAACTCTTTTATTTGTAAATCAATTGCATTAATAAAATGACTTGGACTAACAAATGTATATTTAGGTTTATATATTCTTAGTTCAGAAATACCAGAAGAATATCTTTGGATTTTACAATCAATAAATGTAACACACCCTAAACCTGTAAAAGTACCTAATATTTGTAATTCTTTTAAAACACGATTTGGTGAACAAAGATTTGTTTCAAGAAATATATCATCATCTTTAAAAAAGAGAACACAAAATTGTTTTTGTTCTTCTTTACCTACAAACCAGATATCTCCGTAATATTTTTTATCTTTTTTCACTATGAATTTTAAGTATATATCTCATTATTAAACCATTTTTACTAGAACTTTTTGATATCATTCAAACTATTGGTTTTTCTACCATTATCAAAATATCCTTTGATTTGAATTCTAACAAGTTTGAGTTTTTTACTAAATCTTAAAGTTGTATTGAAATTGATACCTTGAAACACAAATTTTTCTAAATCTGTATCCTTATCTTTTCCTTCCTTAATTATAGCTTCTCTTAATTGATTATTGGTATTTAAATCTGAAACTGTACTATATAATTTATATTTGTCATTTAATAATTTCAATTCGTAAAGATTAACGTATTCCTCTGAAATCTCATTGAAGTTTATCCAAGGTAAATGCTTTTTCTTAATTACAAATAACGAAGTTCCTACAACTCTAATGCTAACTGGAAAATATATAATATCTATTCCTTTATAATTGTTTTCACTTAATCCATTAACACTAAGGTTGTTGATGTAATAACTGAAATTCATAGCTCCAAATAATACAATAATATAGTTATCTGCATTAATCTTAAGATTATCAACCGCTTTAAAAGCATCTTCTTGTGTTACATAATAATGCTCTTTTGAATTTACATAAAATATTGAGGACAAATTTTCTTTAAATCTCCTTGACGTAGTTTCTGGTAAAAAACTATGAAAATTAAGATGTGCAATCCCGTTGTCTGTAAAAGAACCTTTTCCAGTTAAATTAGTTTGTCCATTTATATTGAAAACATCCGTTTCATAATCATTTGGTTCTTTCTTTATATTAACTAAAGGTTCTAAAGAGTTAAAAGTGGGAGTCAAAAGCTTATTCACTGTATTATAATACAACTCGACCTTCTCACCTAAAGGAACTGCTGTTCTTTCTGAATAATCAAAATCATTTTTAATTTCTTTTTCTATTTCAGTAATTTTATCCAAATATTGAGAATTAACTTCAAAATTTAAGTTTTGCATTAATTCTTCATCATTAACTTTAGCTTTTATTATTTCTTTGAAATAACTGATATTATCAAGCCATTGTCTTTTTTCAGCTGTAGTAGTTGGAAGAATTGGGTTTTCTGTCGGAGCTTGATAGGATAAATACGTTTGTAAATTAAATTGTCTTATAAAGAGTATACCTATGTATTGACAAACCCAACTCTTAATGACTCCTTGAGCTCCTACTCCATCTAAATCTGGAAAATAGTATTTGGTAGTTATCCAAGGAAAATGTCTTTCATTTGGGTCAAAAAATTTAAAGAACATATGAAAAACTTGATTCATATGTATTGGTAATAAGTAATAGTCAGCAGGTTGACTCGTTGTATACCCAAACAATTTTTTTATGAATTTCACTTTATTTTTGTAAAGAAGAAGACCACCTAATGCAAAATGAAATTCTAAAAATAATTCTCTTTCGTTAGCTCTTTCATCTATCAATTTTTGATTTGTTACAATTAATTCGTTTGAAGTATTATCATATTCAGGTGTTAAATACTCCAAATTCATACTAAAATATTGATGCGCACTACTCCAATGCATAAAAACTAAATCTAATCGATTATTTTCAATTGCTAGTACAATATTTCTCCACATCCAGACATAAGTCCTTTCACTAATCTTTGGGCATCTAAATTCACCAAGTAACCAAGTTAAACCACTTGTTCTTGCTTCTAAAAACTTGTAACTATTTTTGTCTGCTTTTACACTTTGTTCTATTGTATTATAAACTATTCCATAAAATAAATCAGGATAAATTAAGCCTTCATTTTTTTCATCTTTTTCTTTATCCCAATTTTCTCTATATTCTTGAAATATTTCATAGAAATATGAACTAACCTTTCTAGCAACTTTCAAATTTTGATTTTGAATAGACCAAAACAAAATATCCGACATTCCTTCAAAAGAAATAAAATCATTTTTCTCAATTACTTTTTTCCTTTGCTTTCCTAAATAATCAATAAGTTTAGTAGTTCTATAAAATGTCTGTATTAAATTAATAAGCCTAAAAAAATTTATTATGAGAAGAATAGAAAAAATTAGAAGTAAAATCTTAGCTGAATTGCTAAATAAATAATCCATCCACTCAACATTAAATGTAAAAAGAGGAGGTAATTTTAGATACACTAAGAGCACTAGAATTAGGGATATTATTAAATTTATTGTGAAAAATTTCTTACTATTACTAGTTTCGAAAAGGTCAAGTATAGCTTCCGAAGAATACTTGTCTTCTGATGTAATTTGTATTAAAATAGGATAGGCTATACCTAGTAAAAGAGAGATAAAAGTGACGCAAAGTGTAAAATAATCCATAGTCTCAAATTTAGTAAATTTTAACAACTACTTATTGCGGAAGTCCGTAATTAATTGAAAATAGATTGAATAATGCCATTCCATACACATTTCACTACTCTCCTATCGTCGTTTCGTAAAAAGCGTATTCCATTACATTTTTAAAGAAACTTTAGAGAAGAAAAAAATCAAAGGAAATTTGAGCTAATAACTTCGCTTTTACCAAAGCAAAGTAACATAACGCAGAACATTATAGTACAAATATACAGTAAATTCTGTATAGCCGTTTTTCAGGTTATTTACACATAATTGTAGATATAGTGCCTTTAGGTCTATATCGTCAACAATTATGTTAAAAGAAAATTACGGCTGTAGTTCTAGATTCTATTTGATAGCTATAATTCTCTATTATGTAAAATATCCCACAATGTTTACGTTTTACAAGAATCTTTATTACTTGGGCCATTGAACATTAGTATTATAAGCTATTCGTTTAATTTGAATATTCTGTACAATTATTCAAGATTTTTTAAATAAGCGATTCTCAAGAAACATTGTAAATATACATTTGTAGCTATAATTAGACATTATGTAAAATTGCCGCTCGCAAAGCCTCGATTGCTTTTTATAATAATTATGCTGTCGCAGTAATTTTTTTAAACACAATTATCCATCGCTTGCCAAC
>CBDTZS010000061.1:0-20343 GCA_965364955.1 uncultured Tenacibaculum sp.
TCATCTATTATAAGTACTGAATATTTTTTGTTTTCCATTTTTTAGCTATTTATATAGGAATTTGAACCTTAACCGTTGTCCCCTCATTTAGTTTGGAATATATGTTAAATACACCATTTAATTTCTCTGTTCTAGATTTTATGTTTTTTATTCCAATACCTTTTTTCTTTTGTTCTACGTTAAAACCAATACCATCATCTTTTATCATCATTACTAAATTTCCATTATCAAGTAAAAAAGAAACAGTTACATTTTTAGCAGAAGCGTATTTAATACAATTTTGTAAAGTCTCTTGTGAAATTCGAAAAAGATTTACTTTAATTATTTCATTTATTTCTTGCCAATTAATATGCTCATCAAAATCTAGTTCATATTTAAAGTTTGCTATTTTACATTTATTATTTAAAAGCTGCGTAATAATCGTAGTAAAACTAATTTGTGAGCTATCTGAATTATCACTTAATTTGTGAGACATTTCTCGTATTTCATTTCCAATAATTTGCAATTCGTCTAAAAGTAATTGATATTTTTTTTTATCTTCATTCCCTTCAGTACCTAAATATTCAAGGGCTATTCTTGTGCCAAATAATTTACCCAAAATACCATCATGTAATTCTTCAGCAATTCTATTACGTTCTTTTATTTTCTCTTTTTCTAACTTTTCTTGCTGTTTTAAAGTTATTAAATAGATTTGCTCATTTGATTTTTGCTGCTTGTTTTCTAATACTAGTTTTTCGGTTTTAGATTTTTGAATCTTAATAAAAAATAATAAACCAAGTATTAAAACACCTCCTAGGCTAATTGCTAATATCCATGTTTTTTGTTGAGATAAAAGTTTATTTTCTGCTATATACTCATCAGTTTCATAAGAAATTCGAGTAAATTTGTTTTGATTTTTACGTTCGACAATTTGCAAGCTATCACTAAATATAATATGCTTTTTCAAATAGTTTGAAGAGTGCTTAATGTCTAACTTTGCTAATAAAGATAGTGTCTCTAAATAATTTCTACTATTTTTAATATCTTTTGATAAGTTATTAGCTACTCTAGCAAAGTTAATTGCTTTAGTTGTATCTTGTTTAAAGGCATAATAATGAGCTAAATGAATTTTACTAATAACGATACCTTCATTGTGTTTTAAACTATCTCTAATATGTAAAGCTTCGTTTAAATACTGATATACCCTAACGGTATCTTTCATTAAAAGTTGACAATAGGCTTTATTGCTTAAAACTCTAGCATAATTATTTATATTTTGTGCTTTTAAACTCTCATTATCTAATACTTTGTTATAGTACTCTATTGCTGTAGTATAATCTCCTTTTTTAAAATAAGTATTACCTATATTATTTAAACTGGCCTCATATAGGCTTTGGTTGTTTTTTAATTTCGCCACATAATCTAAGGATTTATTATGGTAAAATAAGCCTTTATCATACTCTTGTATATCATTTTGCAATTGACCTAAATGGTCATAGGATGAATATAAGGACTTATAATCTTTTAGTTTTTTAAATTTTTTAATTGCCTTAAATGTTGAAATTTCACTTCCAGAATAATCTTTAAAACGGCCCTTAATAAATGCCATTCCATATTGTGTCTTTGCAGATTCAAATTCATAACCTTTTTTATTAAAAAAGGCATGTGCTAAATTAAAGTGGTAGTAGGCAGAATCATAAACTTGTATTTTATTATAATAGCTAGCATAATTCCAATGTACATCTCCTATACTAAAAGAATCTTTTAATTTTATTGCATTGGTTAAAGCTTCTTTATTACGTTTTTTAAATAATAGGGTATCTCCTAATTTGAAGTTCCTATATGCAACAGAAATTAAACTCCTTAACTGCAAAGTATCAATTTTAGAAGATTTAATGGTTTGATACGATTTTATTAAAAACTTTTTTCTTTTATTTATAGAATATGACTTATTTTTTGATGCTTTAATCCAAATAGTAATACTATCGTTTGTTACGTTTAACTGCGCTGTTTTAGCTTTTTCATTGTTAATACAAGATTGTATAGTAAAACTAAGAAGTAGTGATATAAATAATATTTTATATAAATGGTTAAGATTCAAAGGGTTTGTATTTGTAACAAATCTATAAAAAAGCCTCTAATAATTATATTAAAGGCAAATTTTATTTTCTAAGTTCTAATCTTTACTTCCATCATCAGTACTAGTACTTTCATCTCCAGTTGATTGTGTATTTTCAATTGTCGTTTGTTCTGGATTTTCTTCTATTTCTAGATCTGTGCAAGATGCAAAAGTTGTTAAGAATAGTGTTGAAATAAAAATAAATTTTAATTTTTTCATAATACAAATTTTAAGGTTTAACCTTAGTTTTTTATGCTGTAAATACAGCTCTGTTATTTTAAAATTGTGCGCAATTGAATGCGTTAATAATTAGAAACACAAGATTATTCATTAGCTAAAGTAGAGTGGTTTCTATATCTTGACTATGAAAAAAAAACAGTTTTAGTGAATGCTATTTATCTGTGAGTGAAATGCCACTTTTATATAGGAAAGTTAATTTAATGTAATCATCGTATTTTTTGACAACGCACTATTTATTAAATCTATATTAGTTCTAAATGTTTTGGTGAAGGGTATTTTATGTTCATTATTAATAATACACATAGATTTTCCATAATGAATCCTAGAAATACAATTTCTATTAATAATATAGCTTTTATGAATTCTTAAAAAAGTTTGAGGTAATAAATTCTCAAAGACTTTTAGCGTTTTGTATGCACCTACTATTCTACCATCGGTCATATAAAAATCTGTAGTATTATTATCTGCCTTTAAATAAAGAATGTCATCTATATTTAAGTATTGATAATCTTTATAAGATTTTAAGCAAATCGTTTTAACTTGTTTTATTGGGTGTTTTTTTTTGTATTTTAAAAGACTCTTTCTTATAGAGAGTTCATTTAATGGTTTTAATAGAAAATCCGAAAAACCATATTTATAAGAATCAAAAGCTTTCTCTTTTGAAGTAGAAAGTGCTATAAAACTAGGCATATTTTCACTATATTGAGTTATCTCAAAGAGAAATTCTAAAAAATTTATTTTAGTAGATTCAATATTTATAATGACAAGTTCGGGTTTGTTTTTCAAAATAGTGTTTAAGGCAATTTCCTGATCTTCATTCACTTCATTATAGGAAATTTCTAAAAAGTCATTACCTACAGATTTTATAACTTCAACTGTCTTTTTATTATTCTCAATTATTAAACAATGTATCACCTTACTTTTTTAAGCAATTTAAGAACTCCAAAACAAAAGTTAGTATTGGCTTGGGGTACAATAAGTAAGGGTAAGGCTTACTTATTAAGAGAGTGTTTTATCTGATATTTAGAAATATTGGGACTCAAAACTATTTTATTTTTTTAAATTAAAAGATCCATTTTTTTTACTTGAAAAGATTGCGTATTTTCTATAACGAAAAGTACTATTTGATTAACAATTAAACCATTGATAGGCTTATTATTAAGAGGTAATGATGTATTTATTAACCGTTTTCTTAAAATTCTCTTTTCTGCAGCCTTGAGTCTACTTTTATCTATTGGAAATAGACCATTTACGATAATAGAGTATTCTTTCCTTAGTTATACCGTATCATTATCAATTAAAAACAGGAATATTATTTTATTCTTTTTTCGGAGGTTCAAACATCTGCTCAACTTTGGACTACTAACTGATAAATATGGTTATACTTTTAAACCTTCTTTAAATTATTAAGTACTGAAAGAGCAACATATAAAAGAATGATTAAAGGAATTGCTACAAATTTCAATACTATTAGTAGTAGAACAGAAAGTAATAAGAAAATATATTTTAAAGCATTCTCTTTGAATCCAAAATTTTTAAATTTTAAAGCAAACAAAGGAATCTCAGCATTCATTAAAAACGTTAATAATACCGTAATTACAATTAAAAAATATTGATTATTTATTAAACTCACAAAATATGCTTGTTGTCCATACTCAGCGATTAAAGGTAAAGAAATAACTAACAAAGCCATTGCAGGTGTTGGAATACCTATAAAAGAATCTGATTGGCGCGTATCTATATTAAAATTAGCTAATCTATAACAAGCTCCCAAAGTTAATAATAACCCTATGTATGGTAAACTACTTCCTGTTGCACCGTAAGTATCAATTCCAAAATAACCTGCAGCATCAACATCTAATGCGTTTACTAAAAGTTGTAGCATTACAATTCCTGGCACTACACCGCTAGTAACCATATCTGCTAAACTATCAAGTTGTTTTCCTAACTCTCCTTGAACATTTAACATTCGAGCAGCAAAACCATCTAAAAAATCAAAACCAATACCTATTACAACTAAAATAGCTGTTCCAACAAAATCTCCTTTAATAGCAAAAATCGTAGCTACTGTACCACAGAATAAATTACCTAGGGTTAATAAATTTGGAATATGCCTTTTGATGCTCATAGTTTTCAATATTTATAGCTAAAATAAGAAATCATTTTATCAGTTTTACATTTTACTTTTTTTTTATCATATTTGTTAGCAATAGTAACAAACTGAAAAACATGCCTATTCTTACCTGTGATTTCAATCCAACTTTACCTTTTAAAAGTTCGCATTTTAACACAATGTATCGTCCTTTATTTATGAAGAACACTATTAAATACCAACAGAAAAGGGTTACAACTTGGGATGCTGATTTTATAGATTTAGATTTTTCGATCATAGGTTCAAAAACATTGGTTTTGTTAATTCATGGTTTAGAAGGAAGTTCGCAATCAAACTACATGATTACTACGTCTAATCATTTAAATAATACTGGCTTTGATACTGTTTGTATGAATTTACGCAGCTGTAGTGGTGAAGACAATCTCCTATTAGAAACCTATCATAGTGGAAAAACGGATGATGTAAATTTTATTATTAAACACCTTACAGCTAATTATAAGTATGAAAACATCGTTATTGTAGGCTTTAGTCTTGGTGGTAATTTAACTTTAAAATATTTAGGAGAATATACTGATATCCCTACAGAAGTTAAAGGAGGGATTGCTGTTTCTGTGCCTATTGATCTAACTACTTCACAAGCAGAATTAACTAAATTAAAAAACAAAATATACTTAAATGAGTTTCTAAGGACTTTAAAACTAAAAATATTAGAAAAATCAGATAAATTCCCAGAATTTAAATTGAATAAAGAGTTATTATTTAAAGCAACAAAATTTCGCCATTTAGAAAAACAATACACCGTTCCTGTATTCGGATTTGAAAGTTCGGAAGATTATTGGATAAAAGCCAGTTCTAAACCTTATATCCCGAATATAAAAGTTCCAACATTACTTATAAATTCGCTTGACGACAGTTTTTTATCTAAAGAATGTTATCCGTTAAAAGAAGCTAGAAACCTAAATGATTTCTATTTATTAACTCCAAATTACGGCGGTCATGTTGGTTTTATTTCTTCTTTTAATACTATTGAAAACAGTTGGCTCGAAGAAAACATTCTAAAATTCATTCAAAAAAAGATTGGAATTTGTTATTAAAAAGAATATTCTCAAAAAAACAGTTATTTTAATCTTAATTAAGATATTTGTAAAACTTAAGTATTTATTTTTGGATTTAAATTATGATAAAAAAACACCTTACTCTTTTATTTATTTTATTTTGTATTAATACTGTTTTATCACAAGTATCTAATACGATAGGCTTATCTACTTTTTCACAAGTAAGTGTTATAACATCAGGCCCAGGAGAAGTTTTGTATGAAAAATTTGGCCATACTGCAATACGCGTTAAAGACCCTGTTTTGCAACTAGATTTAATATATAATTATGGGATTTTCGATTTCGATAACCCTACTTTTTATGTAGATTTTACGAAAGGCTACATGAAGTACAAATTAGCTAGGTATCCTTTTCATTACGCCTTAAAAAGTAATCAAAAAGACAAACGCTGGGTAAAAGAACAAATATTAAATCTTACTCTAGAACAGAAAAATAAGTTTTTTCAAATTTTAGAAATAAATGCGACACCTAAAAACGCAGGTTATTTATACGATCCTTTTTTTGATAATTGTTCAACTAAACCTCGTGATCTAATTAAAAAAGTTTTAGGAGATAATTTAAGTTTTAAAGATAATTTCGTTTCTAAAAATTTATCAATTAGACAGTTGATGAATAAAGAAATTCACTTAAATACCTGGGGTAGTTTAGGAATTAATGTTGCATTAGGAAGTAGATTAGATAAAATTGCAACTGCTAATGAATATTTATATTTACCTGACTATGTTTTTGAAGCGTTGAATTCTTCTAAAGTTTTAAAAGATGGAAAAGAAAGTCAGTTAGTCTTAAAAACGAATATTTTATTAGATTTCGAAGAAAAAAAATCAAAAATGGATAAAATTAGTCCGTTTTTAATAACCTCACTACTTTCTTTAATCGGGTTATTTATTACTTATAACGATTATAAAAAATCTAAAAGAACTAAATGGCTAGACTTTATCTTGTTCTTTTTAACAGGAATAATAGGACTCTTAATTGTTTATTTGTGGTTTTTTACAAATCATTCAACAGCACCTAACAACTTTAATTTCTTGTGGGCTTTTGCTCCAAATCTTGTCGTTACCTTCTTTTTATTGAAGAAAAATTCACCAAAATGGATACCAAAATATTGTATCGTTTTACTAGCTTTTTTAGTTATTATCCCTATTATTTGGATAACTAAAACTCAATTATTTTCGTTTACTTTACTCCCTTTATTTATTTTACTAGGAGTAAGATATTGGTTTTTACAAAAAACTTTGAATAGCTAACTTATAGCTTTGCAAACCAAAGCCTGTAATCACTCCTTTTGCATTTGCTGCAATATAACTTATATGACGAAAATCTTCTCTAGAATGCACATTTGAAATATGCACTTCTATAACAGGGGTTTTAATACCTTTCACAGCATCTCCTATTCCGATAGATGTATGTGTATAAGCTGCAGCATTTAAAATAACACCATCATATTCAAAACCTACTTCGTGCAGCTTATCTATAATTTCACCTTCTATATTAGATTGATAATATGCTAATTCTACAGTTTTATATTCTTCTTTTAACCCTTTAAAAAAGTCTTCAAAAGAATTAGTTCCATAAATTTCAGGCTCCCGTTTTCCTAATAAATTTAAATTAGGCCCATTTATAATAATTAGTTTTTTCATTTAATATTTTCTATAAAGTAAAAATACTATTTTTTAACTTTTACGCATAAAAAAAGGGAAGCAAAATTTGCTTCCCTTTTTTATATTTAATCTACTAATTAAAACTTGTAAGTTAATCCGAATTGGATAGCAGATAAGTTTAAGTTAATTCCAAAATTATTAACTGATTCAGCCCCGTCTACGTCTAGTTTTGAACTTGTATAAGATAAAGCTCCAACTGTAGCTCTTAATGCAATTGACTCAGAAACGAAATAGTTAATTCCTGGTGCAACAGCAATAGCAAATACATTTGTGTCAGGCCCTTCAACACCCGCAAATTCAGTTCCTACAGTAGTATAACCTAATGCCGCTCCAACAATAAAAGAAAAATCTTTTTCAGGTGTAAAAAAGTAATTAGCTCCTAAGCTAAAACCTAAAGAACTTGTTTCTCCAAAACCAGCAACATCAGTACCCCCAAAAGTTAAACCTAACTCTAAAGCAATGTTATCAGAAATAAAATAACCAACAGATGGAGAAATAGTATATGCACTTGCATCTGCACCTCCAGAGGCATTGTTATAACCAATTGCTCCAGTTATATAAATATCTTCTTTTGCAAAACCTCCTTTTGCTTTAGATTTTTCTTGTGCATTCGCAGTAAAACCCGCAGCAACCATAGCAATAACTAATAAAACTTTTTTCATAATTCTTGTTTTTTTATAAATTTGAGCGGCAAAAGTACACTTATTTTTAAATTACACAATTTTTTAATTACTTTTTATAAATAACCAAAAGCTGTCCTATATAAATTGGAATATCTATTTAGATTATAACATTTCAAATTAGCGACATCATAGTCAAAACCTACTTCACACAACTTATTGTAAGTCAATAAATAAACACTTTTTTACATAATTTTATTTATTTTTACGACACCATTGAAAACGGTCAAAAGAGTTTCTGTAATACATTTCTGACTCTCTTACTTAATATCAAAAATTACTATTCTAAAATTTTAAGCATAAAAAAAAGGAAGCATTACTGCTTCCTTTTTAAATATATACTTTTTTTTGATTACCAAGCGTATCCTAAAGATAATCCTAGTTTAGGTAAAAAACCTTCAATACTAGTTGAGTTAATAGCTCCACTTGTAGAAACTGATGCATATTGTGCTCCAAAGTTTAAATCTAAAGCAAAACCTGAATCTCCTCCACCAAATACCCATTGGTATCCAGCTACAGCTCCAGCTCCAAAGTAAGAAAATTCTCCCTTTTCTCCTCCTGAATCTAAAGTAGTACTTGAGTAAGATACTGCTGGTGCAGCATACCATCCTCTTGGTGTTTCATCTGCAAAGTAAAACTTATACTTACCTTCTACTCCAAATCCTTCAGCTTTAACATCCGATTGTCCTCCTGTTGTATTTACCTTAAGGCTTGAATAAGCAACAGCTAATTCAATTGAACTAGATTCTGAAACAACTCTTTCATAACCTACTTCAAAAGATCCAAAAGCTAAGGCCAAAGGGTTTACTTTAATAACATTTTCTTGTGCATTAGCTGTAAAACCCGCAGCAACGATAGCAATAAATAATAATACTTTTTTCATAATTTTAATTTTATAAATTTTATTTTTCAAGGCGAAAGTACACTTATTTTTAAATTACACAATTTTTTAATTATTTTTTATAAATAACCAAAAGCTGTTCTATATAAATTGGAATATCTATTTAGATTATAACATTTCAAATTAGCAACATCATAGTCAAAACCTACTTCATACAACTTATTGTAAGTCAATAAATAAACACTTTTTTATATGATTTTATTTATTTTTACGACACCATTCAAAACGGTCAAAAGAGTTTCTGTCATACATTTCTGACTCTCTTACTTAATATCTAAAATTACTTTTTAAAATTACTTTTTAAAATTTTAAGCATAAAAAAAAGGAAGCATTACTGCTTCCTTTTTTTTGTTTTAGTATTGTTAGTTTTTACAAAGCGAACATTACTCCTAAACCAAAAGTAGCAATAGACGATCCTTCTGCTGCAATTCCCATATAAGTTGCTTGCAACATTATTTTTTCACTTACATTATATCCAACCATAGGTCTGTAAAAAAACTCAGAACCAGATGCATTAGACACTCCAAAAGCCATACCTAAATCTGCTCCTAATACAAACTCATCAGATACATTATATCTTGCAGCTCCTCCTAATGGTAAAAAAGACACGCTATTTCCACCATCTTTCCCTAAAAAATGAACATAAGAAGCCGTTGGCCCTACATTAAATTCATCAGAAACTTCAAATAAATAGTTTGCTTCTACACCAATAGCAAAAGAAGAGGCATTAGAAATATCTCCTGTAGGTAAACCTAAATTTACACCTGCATTAAACTGTGCATTTGCAGTAAACCCTGTAGCAACGATAGCAATAGCTAATAATAAATTTTTCATAATTATAATTTAAATGTTTAAGCTAATTTAGGCTTATTTTTGAAAAAAATAAAATAAAACACAAAATATACTCAATTTTGGGTAAAAAATAACATTTAAGATTTGAACTGGAAACAAGCAATATCCGACTACATAAATTATTTAAAAATTGAAAGAGGGCTTTCTAAAAATTCTATTGACAGTTATTCTAGAGATATAAAAAAACTTGTTTTATTTATCGAGAATCTTAATAACCACTTCTCTCCTATATATATACCTTCAGAAACTGTTCAACAATTTATATATGAAACTAGCAAAAAAATAAACCCGAGAAGTCAAGCTCGTTTAATTTCTGGCTTGCGAAGTTTTTTTGATTATTTAGTTTTTGAAGATTATAGACAAGATAATCCTACTGACTTAATTGAGAGTCCGAATATTACAAGAAAACTTCCTGATACCTTAGAAAAAGAAGAAGTTGATGCTTTAATTGCTGCTATCGATTTAACACATTCACAAGGAGAACGAAATAAAACGATTATAGAAACTATCTTTAGTTGCGGTTTACGAGTAAGTGAATTAATTAACTTGCAATTATCTGATTTGTTTTTTGATGAAGGCTACATACGTATATTAGGAAAGGGAAATAAATACCGTTTTGTTCCTATTCATATTACTACAATACACCGTTTAAATTTTTATATTGATGAGATTCGTTCTAAAACAATTCCGAAGAAAGAAGAGGAAGATATTGTTTTCTTAAATAGACGTGGTAAACGATTAACTCGTCAAATGATATTTATTATTTTGAAAGAACTAGCTATAAAAACGAATCTTAAGAAAAGTATTGGTCCGCATACCTTACGACACTCTTTTGCTACTTATTTATTAAAACATGGTGCCGACTTACGTGTAATACAACAGTTATTAGGCCACGAAAGTATTACAACCACCGAGATTTATGTGCATTTAGATACTAGTTACTTAAAAGAAGTTGTTGAATTGCATCACCCAAGAAGTGATCGAAATATAAATGATCAATAAAATAAAGGAGAATAACTTTTTGTATCGACCTAAGAAATTCCATTTAATTGAAATGAAGGAATATATTAAAATAATTATGCTCTTTATTTAAAAAAATAAAGAGCATAAAAAAAGGCAAGCTACCTACATCACACTGCTCAACCTAATACCCTTGCTGCGTTCCCGCCCTGGGGGATTCAAAGGGAGCTAGTTGTGTAGGACTTGCCGCTGCAAATTTACATCCTTTTTTGAAAAAACAACTAAAAAAAGTCAGTATTTTTTGTAACATTTTTAACTCTTTGAATACTAATGAATTGTTCAGAATCTTTTTTATAAAAATTTAGATTCAAAAACAAAATAATATATTTATTAAACTAACTAAATTCAAACAATGGAAAATCAAGCAAACAGTAAAAACATTATTTTAAATTACGGATTATATTTTGGTGGAACTTCTATTCTTGTAGCTCTTATTAAATATGCTTCAGGAATGCAATATGAACAAGAAATGTATTCTGGTATTATTGGAATATTAATACTAATAGCATTCATTGTTTTAGGTATAAAAAAATTTAAAAATGACAATGGTGGTCTTATTTCTTTTGGAAAAGCAATTAAAATTGGGTTAGGAATTACTTTTATTGCAACGATAATAATTATAATTTTCTATGCGCTGTTCTCAATGGTTATAGAGCCTAATTTTATGGAAAACACTATTGAAATGCAAAAAGTAGTATGGGCAGATAGTTTTGGAATGACTGAAGAACAAATTGAAGGAAGTGAAGCAACAACAAGAAAATATTTTTATCTTTCTTTATTTGGAGGTGTTTTCATTATGAATCTATTTTTAGGAGGTATTACTTCTCTTATAGCTGCCGCGGTTATGAAAAAAACAGAAGAAGATCAGTATTAAACATAGTTAAAAAAAGGTAAAGTTATAAAGTTTACTAAAGACTTTGTAACTTTACCTTTTTAAATTTTGCAACTTGAAGAATATGGATATATCGGTAGTAATACCACTTCTTAACGAAGAAGAATCTTTACAAGAATTACAAAATTGGATTGCAACTGTTATGCAATCCAATAATTATTTATATGAAATTATATTTATTGATGATGGTAGTACAGATACTTCTTGGCAAGTAATTGAACAACTTTCTGCAAAAAATAAATCGGTAAAAGGAATTCGTTTTCAAAAAAATTACGGAAAATCTCAAGCTTTAGATGCTGGTTTTGGTTTAGCTGAAGGAAAAGTAGTGATAACTATGGATGCTGACTTACAAGACAGCCCCGATGAAATTCCTGAATTACACGATTTAATTATTAATGATAATTTCGATTTAATTTCTGGATGGAAAAAGAAACGTTACGATAATGTTGTTACCAAAAATATTCCATCAAAATTATTCAATTGGGCTGCACGTAAAACATCAGGGTTAAAACTACATGATTTTAATTGTGGTTTAAAAGCGTATAAAAATGAAGTAATTAAAACAGTGAAAGTAAGTGGTGAAATGCACCGTTATATTCCTGTTTTAGCAAAAAATGAAGGCTTTAATAATATTGGTGAAAAAGTAGTACAACATCAAGCTCGTAAATATGGTGTTACCAAATTTGGAATAGATCGTTTTATAAACGGATTTTTAGATTTAATAACTATCTCTTTTTTATCAAAATTCGGAAAACGTCCAATGCACTTTTTTGGCCTTTGGGGTAGTTTAATGTTTATATTCGGATTCTTATCTGCTTTTTTCATTGGTCTACTAAAAATTTACCGTTTAACAGCTAATATAAAGACGATTTTAGTAACGAATAATCCGTGGTTTTACATCGCCTTAACATCAATGGTTTTAGGTACTTTATTGTTTTTAGCAGGGTTTTTAGGTGAGCTAATTATTAAAAGTAATCCGCAACAAAAACATTACACAATTAAAGAAAAATTGAATTTTTAAAACATGTATCTTTGTACGTTTTTAATTTGACACATGAAAGAGATCTTAAGCAAAGCAAAATTATGGTTATCTGATTCATTCGACTCAGAAACCACAAATGAGATTCAACAATTAATCAATGCTAATTCTGATGATTTAGCTGATCGTTTTTATAAAAATTTAGAATTCGGTACTGGTGGAATGCGCGGTATAGTTGGTGCAGGAACGAACCGAATAAATAAATATACTTTAGGAAAAGCGACACAAGGATTAAGTAATTACTTACATCAAGTGTATCCCAATAAAGAATTAAAGGTTGCCATTGGTTACGATTGTCGTCACGATAGTAAATGGTTATCTAAAGTTGTTGCTGATGTTTTTTCGGCAAATAATATTAAGGTCTTTCTTTTTGAAGACCTACGCCCTACTCCCGAATTATCATTTGCGGTAAATCATTTAGGCTGTGACGTTGGTATTGTATTAACTGCTTCTCATAACCCACCTGAATATAACGGATACAAAGTATATTGGTCTGACGGAGGTCAAATTGTACCACCAGAAGATACAGGGATTATTGATGAAGTAAATTCTTTACAATTTTCTGATATTAATTTTAATGCTAATGAAAAACTTATTTCTACTATTGGAAATGAAATAGATGAAGCTTTTTGGCTAGCATCAATAAAAAACGGAACTTTTAATGTAAAAGAACGTGAAAATTTAAAAATTGTTTTTACCAATTTACACGGGACTGCTATTAAATTAATTCCGGAAGTTTTAAAACGTGCTGGATATACACAGGTACATATTGTTGAAGAACAAGCAGAACCAAATGGAAGTTTCCCTACTGTAAAATCTCCAAACCCTGAAGAACCAGAAGCCTTACAAATGGCTGTTGATTTAGCAAATAAAGTTGGTGCCGACATTGTTTTAGGAACTGATCCTGATTCTGATAGAATTGGTATTGCTGTGCGTGATTTAAATGGAAAAATGAAATTATTAAACGGAAATCAAACCATGAGTATGATGACCGATTTCTTAATTAATGATTGGAAAAAACAAGGTAAATTAAACGGAAAACAATTTGTTGGTTCAACTATTGTTTCGACTAATTTAGTGAATGAAATTGCCGATTCTTACGGAGTAGAAACAAAAGTTGGTTTAACAGGATTCAAATGGATTGCTAAAATGATTAAAGACCACCCTGAATTAGATTTTATTGGTGGTGGTGAAGAAAGTTTTGGTTATATGGTTGGTGATTTTGTTCGCGATAAAGATGCTGTAACGGCTGCCTTATTAGCTTGTGAAATTGCAACAGATGCAAAAACAAACAATAGTTCTTTTTACAAAGAGCTATTAAACTTATATACACGTCATCATTTTTACAAAGAACACTTAATTTCTATAGTAAAAAAAGGAATGGACGGCGCACAACAAATCAAACAAATGATGATTGATTTACGTAAAAATCCGTTTACAGTAATTGATAATTCTAAGGTTGAATTTTTATACGACTACCAATCTTCTATTAAAAAGAATTTGGTTACTGGAGAAGAAATTGTAATGGATATTCCGAAATCGAATGTATTGATTTATCAAACTGAAGACGGAACAAAAATGGCAGCTCGCCCTAGTGGAACAGAACCTAAAATCAAATTTTACTTTAGTGTAAAAATGACTTTAGATTCTATTGAAAATGCTGTTGAAATTGAAAGAGAAATGGATACTAAGATTCAACGAATTATAAAAGAGTTAAACTTATAATGGAATACTTTAAAAAGATTATTAGATATGCATTGCCCTATAAAAAATACGGGTATTTAAATATATTATTTAATATCTTATATGCTTTTTTCTCAACGCTTTCATTTTTGGTATTAATACCAATGTTAGACGTTATATTTAATCAAAAACCTATTAAGATATCGTCAAAACCAAAATTTGAAGGCATCACTAAAATAATGGATTATTTTAAAGACTATGTCTCTTATTTTATAAATGACATAGCTGGTGATGATAAATCATTAACCTTAACAGTTGTTATAGGATTGGTTATTATTACTTTTTTCTTTAAAAATATTTTCAATTATCTAGCAATGTATTTTATTACATTTTTAAGAAATGGTGTTTTAAAAGATATTAGAAACGATTTATTTAAAAAAATAATTGATCTACCAATAGCATACTTTTCAGAAAAAAGAAAAGGAGATACCATGGCACGTATTGGTACTGATGTTTTAGAAATTCAGTATTCCTTTCTATCTATTTTAGCAATGATTGTTAGAGAGCCATTAACAATTATTTTTACGATTGCAGCAATGATTGCTATTAGCTTTAAATTAACAATTTTTGTATTCATTTTTATTCCTATTTCTGGGTTTGTCATTTCATTAATAGGAAAAAGTTTAAAAAAGAAGTCTGATGATGTTCAAAAAGAGCAAGGTTATTTTTTATCTTTATTAGAAGAAACTTTAGGTGGATTGAAAGTAATTAAAGCATTTAATGCTGAAAAAGAATTTCAAGATAAATTTGAAACATCTACCAATCGTTTTTTCAACTTCTCTAACACCTTATTAAACCGTACAAACTTATCAAGTCCTGCTAGTGAATTTTTAGGAATTGGGGTAATTGCAGTTTTACTTTGGTATGGTGGTAGGTTAGTTTTAATTGATGGTTCTTTAGATGGTGAAGATTTCATTGCTTATATGGGATTAGCATATAATATTTTAACGCCTGCAAAAGCTATTTCCAAAGCTAGTTATAGTGTTAAGAAAGGAAATGCTGCTGCAGAACGTGTTTTAGAAATTTTAGAAACTGAAAATTCTTTAGAAGACACTGCAGATGCAATAGATAAGACTGCTTTTAACACTGAAATTTCAATTGAAAATATTTCTTTTAAATATGAAGATAATTATGTTTTAAAAGATTTTTCATTAACCATTCCTAAAGGAAAAATGGTTGCTTTAGTTGGGCAATCAGGAAGTGGTAAATCTACCATAGCAAATTTATTAACTCGTTTTTACGATATTAATAAAGGAAGTATTAAAATAGATGGTGTGGATATAAAAGCTATCAAAAAAGATTCTTTGCGTCAACTAGAAGGTTTGGTTACTCAAGACTCAATTCTTTTTAACGATACAGTCAAGAACAACATTCTTTTAGGTTTAAAAAACAAAACAGACAAAGATATTATTGATGCTGCAAAAATTGCGAATGCTCATGAATTCATATCAGAATTACCTAATGGGTATGAAACAAATATTGGAGATGGTGGTAATAAGTTATCTGGTGGACAAAAACAACGTTTAAGTATTGCCAGGGCTGTTCTTAAAAACCCTCCAATTATGATTCTAGATGAAGCCACTTCTGCCTTAGATACAGAATCTGAAAAATTGGTGCAAGAAGCTTTAGAAAAAATGATGCAGAATAGAACTTCTGTAGTTATAGCTCATCGTTTATCAACAATTCAAAAAGCCGATATTATTGTTGTCATGCAAAAAGGAAAAATTATTGAACAAGGTACTCATGAAGACCTAATAAATAAAAATGGTTCTTATCGAAAATTAGTTGATATGCAATCATTAGCATAAAAAAAGGGAAGTTTTAAAACTTCCCTTTTTTATTACATTAAATTTCAGCTATTTCTAAGCCTAATTTTTTTCCTTTCGCTATCATAAACTCATACGATGCTTCATGTTCATTAGGAATTTCACCATCTAAAATAGCTTCTTTTATGGCTTCTTTTATTTGACCTATTTCTCGACATGGAGTTAAATTAAAAGCTTTCATTATTTCTTCTCCTGTAATTGGTGGCTGAAAATTACGAACCTTATCTCTTTCCTCTACCTCTTTAATTTTTTCACGAACAAGTTCGAAGTTTTTATGATATCTATTAAATTTTTTAGGGTTTTTAGTTGTTATATCTGCCTCACATAAAGTCATTAAAGAATCTACATCATCTCCAGAATCAAAAACTAACCTACGAACCGCAGAGTCTGTTACTTCACTGGCTAAAACAATAGGACGAGAACTTAACATTACCATTTTTTGAACAAACTTCATTTTATTGTTCAATGGCATTTTTAATCGCTTAAATAATTTGTACACCATTTTAGAACCTACAAACTCATGTGCATGAAATGTCCATCCTTGTTTTTTGTGATAACGCTTTGTTGGGGCTTTACCAATATCGTGTAATAGTGCTGCCCAACGAAGCCAAACATCTTGGGTGTTTTCTGCTATATTATCAACGACTTCTAATGTATGATAAAAATTATCTTTATGCTTTTGTCCTTCTACTTCTTCTACTCCTTTTAAAGCGATCAATTCAGGAATAATTCTTTCCAACAAACCTGTTTCTTCCAATAGTAAAAACCCAACAGAAGGTTTATCTGAATCTAATATTTTATTTAGTTCAACGATTATTCGTTCTTTGGTTATAATATCTATTCGCTTTGCATTTTTAGCAATAGCACTTAAAGATTCTACCTCGATCACAAATTTTAATTGAGATGCAAAACGAATAGCACGCATCATACGTAACGGATCATCAGAATAAGTTATATCCGGGTCTAAGGGCGTTTTAATTATTTTTGATTCTAAATCAGAGGTTCCATCAAAAGGATCTAATAACAAACCAAATGTTTCCTTATTTAAACTTAAAGCTAATGCGTTAATTGTAAAATCACGCCTGTTTTGATCGTCTTGTAACGTACCAATTTCTACTTCAGGGTTTCTACTATCTTCTGTATAAGATTCTTTTCGGGCTCCAACAAACTCTATTTCAACATCTTTATAACGTAACATTGCAGTTCCATATGTTTTAAAAACTTGAACTTTTGGTTTATTTGGTAATAGAGAAGCTACTTTTTCAGCTAATTCTATTCCACTACCAACAGCAACTACGTCTATATCTTTTGCGGTACCTCTTTTTAAAATAAAATCACGTACAAAGCCACCTATCACATAACTTTCTAGTTGTAATTCTTCAGTTGCTTTTGATATATATTGAAATATTTCAGCAGAAATTGCTTCTTTAAAATATTGGTCTTGCATAAATTATTCTATAAACATGATTATGAAATAATTTTTAATTTTAATATAATTTTATTTATCAAAATAAATATTAAAACCAAAAACAGGTTATTTTTTATTATTGTAATATAAATATTTTGTACTATGATAAAAAGAGTTCAATAAATCATCCATTTTTTTAGTTAGTTCTTTATTTTGCTCACTAATATCTTTTAATGAATGATTTTTCAAATTTATTAATTGATATTTTTTATTAAAAACTGTTTTATAATAATATAAAGAATCTTTTATTATACCTGATGCGGGTTCACCCTTAATATTTTTATAAATAAAAGAAAATGTATTTGTTTTTAAGGTATCCAAAGCATTTTGCCCAAGTGTATAATTAGTATAATTACGTTTTATTAAACTCATTGTTGTTGGAACGATATCTACTAAATTAACATTTTTAGTAATATTTATAGGTTTTATCAATTTTGGTGCATGAATAAAAAATGGAACGTTATGTCTTAATATTCCTAATTTATCCTCTACGGGTTTAAAATGTGTTACTTCCTTCATACCTCCTTGATGATCTCCAAAGAATACAAAAATTGTATTATCATAATAACCAGATTTTTTTGCCCTTTTAAGAAATTCATTAATATTAAAGTCAAGATATCTTACTGCATTTAGTTGTTCAATTGATCTAAATGCTGATTTCTCAAATACTTTTTTATTTATTTCCTCTTCTTTTATAGGTCTATAACTACCTTTCTTATCTGGTACAGTAAAAGGCATATGATTTGTTGCTGTTTGTATATAAGCGACAAAAGGTTTCTTCTTATTATATATTTTTCTTAGGATTTTATCTGATTCTTTAAATAGATCATAATCATCTATTCCCCAAACATCTGCCCTATTTTCTTCTTCATAACTTCCCTCTTCATAAATTTTTAAACCACTAATATTTGATTGAAAAACAGCTCTAATATTAGCCCAATTAGCACTTCCTCCTAAAAAATATAGTTTTTCATAATTATCAAACTGATTAAATAAAACTCGTTGATTTATAATCATCGGGTTTCTAGAAGCAGACTTTACATTCTCTATGTCAGGAAGCCCTGTTATACTTGAAAAAACACTCCCTGCTGTAGTAGATTTATGCACATAATGATTAGTAAAGTTGATACTATTTTTGATTAAACTATCAATTACAGGTGTGCTTTTTATAGGATTACCATAATAGCTTAAAGCTGCATTACCAGTAGATTCTAACATTACAAAAACAACATTAGGTTTGTTTTTTATAGAGTCTTTAAAAATACGATGCCTATTAAAATTAATAGTATCTGATTCAATACCTAAATAATTATTTATTATTGGTATATACTTTTTGGTCTCAGAAATATTATAGCCTTCGTTTCTAAATTTAAAGCTATCAAAAAAATACAATACAGGGTTAAGTGAAAATTGATTAATGCTTTTATTCTTTGAAAAAAAAGCTTGACTCCATCTTAAAGGATAGTGTTGAAAACTACTGTAAATACCAAAACTTAAAATGAATAAAGTTATTATAGAATATAGTACTCTATTCTTCTTAGCAGATGTAAAATCTATTCTCGTAAATTTATTATAAACCCATTTATTATATTTTAGTATCAAGAATAATAAAATTAAAAAAAATAAAAGTCCTTTATAAATAGGATAACTTTCTACAAAAACTTGTGTTGAAATTTTTAAATTCTCTAAAAAGCGTAAAGCATTTGCATTTACTCTTAAGTTTAAATAGTTATAATGCCCAAAATCAAATAAATAAAAAAATAAAATTGAGACATATAATATGCCTGTATATGTACTAAATATTACTTTATATTTTCTTTTTTTAAAAAAACCATTAACAAAAAAATATAAAATAGCTATGGGTATAAAAGCTAATATTGCTAATCTTAAATCAAATCTAATTCCTAAAAAAAATGCTTTTGTTAAATCGCTACTATCAATAACCAATTTATTTATGAAGTAGATATAAAATAAAATTCTTAGAATAGAAATAAACACAAATAAACTTAGAATATTTACATATAAAAATTTTAAATAGTTAGGGACTTTATAGCGCATAAAAATAAATTTAATAAGGAGCAAAGGTAAGTTTCTCTTTTAACAAGAACAATAAATACTTTATTTCAATATTCTTTTAATAGTATAATTAATATAAGTTTTCTCAACATATATAAGTAAAAAAACATTTCATATTATTCTCTAATAACAATAACATTATCTCCGTTAATTTTTAATATAATAGATGATTTCCTACTTACTTTATCCCTATTTAAATCCACCACATAATCTACACTTTTTAAAATAGTTTTACTTATTTCTGAAAATGATTTTGGTGTGAACTCACCACTAATATTAGCAGAAGTAGATACAATTGGTTTTCCAAATTTCTTTATCAGCTTTACACAAAACTCATCTTTAGGAATACGGATAGCAATAGTATTATCTTGAGCTATAGTATTTTTAGCTAAATTTTTAGGGTCACTATAAATAATTGTAGTAGGTCTATTAGATTCTTCAATTATCCTTAATGCTTTTTCAGGAATATAACTTACATATTCTTTCAGCATTTTAATTGAATCTACTAGAATAATTAAACTCTTAGATTCTACCCTGTTTTTTATTTTGTAAATTTTATTAACCGCTTCTTTATTTGTTGCATCACAGCCGATTCCCCAAATTGTATCTGTTGGATATA
>CBDTZS010000062.1:0-19975 GCA_965364955.1 uncultured Tenacibaculum sp.
ACAACAAAGATATATAGTTAATATTAACTATATATCTATTATGTGCGCACTAAGATAATAAAACTCTAATTGTATTAATAATACGAATCTGTTTTAATACTAAAACAAGTTCAGTACAGGTGATTTATATTCAACGTTATTGAAAGATAATAGAAAATAAATTTAGAAGTAAACTCAATTTATTTGTTACCGTTTTTAATCTGAATAATTTGTGCAGCAATACTTATGGCGATTTCTTCTGGAGTCTCACTTTTTATAGACAACCCAATAGGAGCATACACGGTATCTAAGTCTTCCTGTGTGTAACCCTCATTTAATAAAACGTCCCACATTACTTGTAGTTTAGCTTTACTTCCTAAAACCCCAATGAATTTATAATTATTTTTAAGCAGCTTACTCAAAACCAATTTATCATCAGTGTATTTGTTAGTCATAATAGCTACATAACTAGTCTTTTCTTTCGGAATTTGATTGCTAATATTATGATAGTTAACAACTAATTTTTGATGTGCAAATTTGTTGTTTTCTAGAGTGTTAAGGTTTTTCCTGTTGTCAAAAACAACGACATAAAACCCGAGTTTTACAAAGAATTCTGAAACAGCCACACCAACATGACCACCACCAACAATGTATAAGGTTTCTTTAAAACCAATATGTTCATCAAAAAACCAATTTTCCTTCGAATTAATTTGATATTCAAACTGATTTTCTAACTGTTTCAGAGAGAAATAAAACGAATTGGAAGTTAAATTTAAGGTTCCTTTTTGTCCGTTTTGAATACAATTTACTATATCCTGAATTACTGAAGTGTGATTTGAATCTAAGCAATGAAAAGCAACAGTTTGTTCACCAGAGCAAATCATTCCAGAACCATTCTTTATGTTTCCTTTATGAATTTGTTTTTTAATGAATGTTGGTAAATTTTCTTCTTGTAAGAGTTTCTGAGCTTCTTCAACCAAAGAAAATTCCATTACACCGCCACCAATTGAACCAAATATAAATTGGTCTTGAGCAATAAGCATTTTAAAACCTTTTCGCCCAGGAGAGCTTCCAAAATTTTCAATTACTGTTAAGACATATACTTTTTGGCTGTCTTGAAGTTTTTCTAATAGGTGTTTCCAGAATTTCATTGTTTCTTATTATGTCATTGCGAAGAAGTATGATGAAGGAATCTGTGATTAGAGATTACTTCATTTTATTCGTAATGATGTTTTTATATATTAGGTCTCGACTCTATTTCACCTGACATTATTTTATCACCTCGATCGGAGTCGGGGAGGTTAATTAAATATAGTTTCACTTAACGCATAATAAATAGCCATTATTGCAGAAAATAGTGCACTTACCATAAATCGCCAATCTAAACGTATTTTATTTTGAATCATGAAATTCGCAGCAAAAGATATTGGAATATTCACAACAAAAGATAATAATGCAATTGTTAATAAATGGGCATTTATTTGCTCGTAATTACCGGAAAATAATTTGATTAATGCTAAATGTCTGAAAATCCATAACGGATTAAAATACGCAATTGCTAATCCAGTTTTTACTAATGTCTTTTTAACTCCATTAAAATTGGTAGTTTTTTTATCGATCCAAGCGAAGTAATTAGGAATTTCAAATGCATAGATAGTTGCTCCAATCAACAATATTCCGAGTAACCTATATACCGAAAATTCATTTAATAAAAGCGCAGCAATCGTATCTCCAGCACTATAAATAATAGCGCCTTTAAATATGTTTTGTTTGGTGTATTGTAGTTTGATTGATTTTTGTTTTTATAATTTATAAATAAAAGAATCTGTTCATATCAAATGCCTATTATAGGCTTTCATATAGTCCCATTAGTACTTTTTCTGGCGTAAATGGAGCATGGAATTTTAATTTGTAATTCGGATTAAATTCCTTAACAGCCTCTTGAATCGCAAAATAAGCTCCAATACCATACATTAAAGGAGGTTCACCTACGGCTTTCGATTTCTGAATAGCCATGTCGTTTCCTTCCGTTTCAACAGGAATTGTTTCTACTATTTTTGGAACAGAAAAAATATCTGGAACTTTATAAGTAGATAATGCGTTTGATAATAAGCGTCCTTCTTTATTATAGGCAATTTCCTCCATGGTCATCCAACCAATTCCTTGCGCTAAAGCACCTTCAATTTGGCCAACATCAATACCTATATTCATAGATTTTCCAAAATCATGGACAATCTTTACGGCATCAATTTCATAGGTGCCTCTTAAACAATCTACCGTAGTTGTTGTAATTGCTGTTCCGTATACATGATAGGCAAAAGGGTGCCCTTTTTCTTTCGTTTTATCAAAATGTATGATAGGCGTTGCGTAGTGTGCATTTTCAGACAGCGCAATACGTTGTAACATTGCTTGAGCGATTACTTCTTCCCAAGAAATAGCAGATTTTTCCCCATTAATAAAAACAAAACCCTCTTGAAAGGAAATATTTTTTTCTTCGGAAGAAAGTATTGTCGCTGCTACTTTGGTTAGTCTTTCAATTAATGAATTACATGCCATTTCAACTGCTTTCCCATTTAAATCGGCAGTAGAGCTTGCTGCAGTAGGAGAGGTGTTCGCAACACGAGTAGTATTAGTCGTTTCCAACTTTAATTTAGTAGCTGAAATACCCAAAATAGACTGTGCTACTTGTAACATTTTTGTATTTACACTTTGCCCCATTTCTACAGCTCCAGTAGAAATACCTACACTTCCGTCTTGATAAATATGAATCAATGCACGAGCATGATTCATTGGGGTATTTGTAAATGAAATTCCGAAGGTAATTGGCATTAACGAAATTCCTTTTTTGTACTGATTGTTTTCTTTATTAAAAGTAGTTTTGTCGTACTCTAATTTCTCTAAATCAAATTTGTCTTTAGCAGTAAACCACGTGTTTTTAGCTTCTACTTGTGTCGCAATTTGACCGTATGAGAATTCATCATTTTCAGACAATAAGTTAGCTTCTTGTATTTGTTTTTTATTGATGCCTATTTTATCTGCAGCATCCGCAATAGCACTTTCTATAACAAACATTCCTTGAGGGCCACCAAAACCACGAAAAGCAGTATTTGGAGGTAAATTAGTTTTACAACTAAAAACAGTAGTGCTTACATTCGGAATGAAATAACTATTCGTAGCATGAAATAAAGTTCGTTCTGCAATTGCTGGAGATAAATCTGCAGCAGCACC
Organism: uncultured Tenacibaculum sp.; assembly: GCA_965364955.1. Lineage (GTDB taxonomy): Bacteria > Bacteroidota > Bacteroidia > Flavobacteriales > Flavobacteriaceae > Polaribacter. Next base: position 3,208 of record CBDTZS010000062.1, read on the forward strand.
AGAATTTTGTAAGAACTCTACTTCGAATGCTTTAATTTTCAACTCTTTTGTCAATCCGATTTTATAGAAAGAAGAATAGGGGTGTCGTTTACCGGTCATACGTAAATCGTCATGACGATTTAGCATGTGTTTTACGGGACGATTTAAATGTTGTACGGCAACAGCAGCCATAACTGCCCAGGGTGTTGCTTGATCTTCTTTCCCACCAAAACCACCACCTAATCGAATAACATCTACTTCAATTTTGTGCATCGGAATACCCAATACTTTAGCAGCTGTTTTCTGGACTTGTGTTGGTCCTTGTGTAGATGAAGTTAGTTTAATACAGCCATTTTCTTGGGGAACGGCATAACATCCTTGCGTTTCTAAATACAAATGTTCTTGTCCGTTTGAGAATGTTTCTCCTTCAAAAACATACTCACAATCTGAAAAAGTACCTGTTGAGTCACCTAGTTTAAAAGAACGAGGAGCGTTTATAAAACTATTTTCCTCTTTAGCTTCTTTTGCTGTGGTAATTATAGGAAGCTCTTCAATATCAATATTAATTAGCGCTCTTGCTTTTTTAGCAATGGCTTCTGTTTTTGCGACAATAAAAGCAATTGGTTGCCCCCAAAAATGGACTTCATCTTCTGCCCACAATGGTTCATCAGGAATAATTCCTCCAATTTGATTTTCTCCTAAAATATCTTTATAGGTAAATATTCTTACCACACCTTCTACAGCTTCCGCTTTAGAATAGTCTACCGATTTTATTTTCCCATGCGCTTTTGGTGAATCGAAACACAAGCCTATTAAAGCATCTTGTCGTAACATTAAATCATCTACAAATAACGATTCTCCCCGAACATGTGTGTAACTATCTATATTTTTCATCTTTATCTTTGTTTATTCGTCATTACGAGGACGTAGGACGAAGTAATCTGTTTTTTAATTGGTTAATAATTATCAAGATTGCTTCACTTACTTCGTAAGCTCTTTTCAAACAAAATACATTTTGTTTGAAGAGAATATCCGCAATGACGTTTAGAGCAATTTCTCTAGTTCGATCTGATTTGGAAACAATTCAATGAAATGTGCAAAGAACAATTGTTTTGCTAGCAAACGTTTGTATTCTGAAGTTCCCCTTACATCGCTAATTGGTGAGATTTCTGATTGTAAAATTGTTATTGCTTCTTTTACCGTTTCTGAATTTATTTTCTTTCCGATTAAAAAGGTATTCGTTTTATATAAATATTTGGGGATTGCTGCTACACCGCCTACTGAGAAATGTGCCTTTGTAATTATATTGTTTTCTATGGAAATTCTTCCTGCTGTATTTACACTAGCGATATCTAAATGTGTACGTTTACTTACTTTTTCAAAATTGAAATAATCATATGTTTGAGGAACTTTAAACGAAATAGCTTTTAAAATCTCGCCTTTCTTTAAATCATATACTTTATAATTTTGATGGAATTCTTGAAACGGAATGTCTCGTGTTGTCCCGTCTTCTTGTTGAATAATTAAGGTTGAATTCAAGGCTAAAAAGAAAATAGACATGTCCCCAATAGGAGAAGCGTTTACGAAGTTTCCACCAATAGTTCCCATGTTTCTAATCTGTTCAGAAGAAATCAACTTCATGAACTGCTTTAGTTTTGGAAACAAGGTTTGTATCTTCTTGTTTTCTGCAATTTCGGTAACAGTGGTGTTAGCGCCTAACGTGCAAATACCTTCTGAAAAGGAAATTCCTTTTAGATCATTTTCATCAACTAATAAATGCATATTTTCTTCTGCCATTTCATCGGCATAACGAACATATAAATCGGTTCCGTTGGCAACTTTAACTCTTTTAGAAGAGTTCTCGACTGCTTTCGAAGTGACATTTTGTAAATTTCTTAATTTAGCTGGAATGGTTTCAAAATAATTAGGAATAAATCCTTCTTTTATCAACCAATCTATTTGATGATTATCATCTTTTTGTTCTAGTTTTTTTTCAATTTCTAACCCTGCTTTTTCAATAGATTTATACCCTGTACATCTACAAATATTACCACTAATGGCATCGTTACATGTATTTTTTTTGTTACTATTTAAAGCGAAACCTGTCATAGAAACCACAAAACCCGGAGTACAAAAACCGCATTGAGTTGCGTAATTGTCGGTCATTGCTTTTTGAACGGTATTCAATATTGTAGGTAAATTAACGCCTTCAACAGTAACAATATGTTTTCCGTTGGCATTTCCTAATGGAGAAATGCAAGAAGTTATGCTTTGGTAGAAAACTGTGTTGTTTTTTAATTCACCAACTAAAACCGTACAAGCACCACAATCGCCTTCTCGACAGCCAATTTTTGTGCCTTTTATTTGTTGATATTCTCGAATAAAATCGAGTAATGTAACACCCGAATTAGTGGATGTTTTGATAATCTGATTATTAAGTATAAATTGTATCATATGCAGAGAGCAATATACGAATTTGTATGGAGTGTTTTAAAGTTGTTTGATTGGTTTTTTATTTTGCTTAAATAATAAAACTCATCATTATTGTAAAACAAAAAACTCACCGAAATTGGTGAGTTTTTTGTTTTATATGTACTATTATTTATTTACTAGTTTCCCCTTTGTCAACCGTTATACGGTTTTCACGGTTAGCAACTTCCCAAGCAGTATGAAAAACTAAACGAGTTCTGTTTTCTAACATCTCGTAGTTAATTTTATCAGGAGTATCAGTTGGTTGATGATAGTCAGCATGTGTTCCGTTAAAATAAAATATAACAGGAATGTTGTGTTTTGCAAAGTTATAGTGATCTGAACGGTAGTAAAAACGATTCGGATCGTTTTCATCGTTATACTTATAATCTAAAGCAATATTTGTATATTTTTTATTCATTGCTTCTGATATATTGTGTAATTCAGTACTCAATTTATCGGCTCCAATTAAATATACATAATTAGGTTTCCCTTTATGACGATCGTCAACTCTACCTATCATATCAATATTTAAATCAGTAACAGTATTTGTTAATGGGAAAATAGGGTTTTCAGTGTAATACTTAGAACCTAATAATCCTTTTTCTTCAGCAGTTACGTGTAAAAATAAGACAGAGCGTTTTGGTCCTTTACCAGCGTCTGTAGCTTTTTTAAAAGCTTCTGCAATTTCTAAAATAGCAACGGTTCCTGAACCATCATCGTCAGCTCCGTTGTAAATTTTACCGTTTTTTATACCTTCATGATCTAAATGTGCAGAAATTACTACGATTTCATCTGGTTTTTCAGAGCCCTTAATAAAAGCAACTACATTTTCAGAATCTTTTAATATCATTCCTCTACGGTTGTTACTTAAGTACTCAGAAGGCACTTTTTGAAAGTAATTATCACCACCTAAAGGCGATTTAATTCCTTGAGCTACATAAAATTCTTTTAAGTAATTAACCGCTTTCTTTTGACCTGGTTCCCCTGTATTACGTCCTTCAAACTCATCAGAAGCATATATGAATAAATGTTTACCTAAATCTTTAGCAGTAATAGTTTTAGCAAATTTAGCGGCATAATCTACATTCGGATCATTATCAATACTTGTAGTATCTTTGCTAGCTGCACAAGCAACAAGCACAACTGCACTTGCTATATAAAGTAATTTTTTCATCTATGTTTAATTAAAGTTTAAGTTTAGTTAGTTCTCAAAAATAACAAATTATTAGAGAGTTTCAAATTTAACTTTTCTTTATAACGAATTGTTCTAATGTTTTGTTAAAACTTATAAGCTCTTTAGGAAATAATTGATCAAATGCATTTTGATCGATTAATTCTTGTGATGTTCCGCTATATATATGTTGTTCAGAAAGTAAAATAAACTCATCAGCAAGTTGAATTGCAAGGTTTACTTCATGAGTCGAAATAACAATGGTCTTTCCTGTATTTTTAACCAGTTTTTTTAATAAAGAAAACACTTTAAACGTATGGTGAATATCTAAATGTGCAGTAGGTTCATCTAAAATAATTATTTCAGTATCTTGAGCTAGAGCCCGAGCAATAAGTACTCGTTGTAATTGACCATCGCTTAATTCATAAAAGGGTTTGTCTTTTAAATGACTGATTGCTGTTTGTTCAATTGCCCAAAGAATTTTTTTTAAATCTTTTGCCGATAATTGATCTATCCAATTTGTGTATGGTTGTCGTCCTAAGGCTATTAGCTCAAAAACGGTTAGTTGGCTTTGAGGTAAGCGTTCAGTTAAAACTAAGCTTAACGATGTAGCTAATTCTTGGTGTGAATAATCAGTAATATTTCTCTGGTTGACTTCTATAAATCCCTCTAGTGGTTTTTGAACCTTAGAAAGAGTGCGTAATAAGGTAGATTTACCAATTCCGTTTTTACCTAAAAGGGCAACAAATTTTCCTTTTTCAACAGATAAATTAATATCTGAAGCAATTACTGTTTGTTGTTTTTTTGTTTGATAACCTATTGATAGGTTATCAGTTTTAAGGACGATATTTTTTTTAGAGTTAGTCAAATCTATACATATATTTTCTTCTTACGCACTAATAACCAAATTACTACTGGAGCACCAAACATCGACGTTATTGCGTTAATGGGTAACGTAAATTCACTTGTTGGTAATTGAGCAATAGAATCGCAAATTAATAATACAATTGCACCAATTAAAGCTGATGCGGGTAATAGTGTTTTATGATTAGACGTTGAAAAAATCATTTTAGCAATATGTGGTATAGCTAAACCAATAAAAGCTATTGGGCCTGAAAAAGCAGTGATAACACCCGTTAGTAAACTTGTAATTAATAAAATAATATTTCTGCTTTTTCTAATATTGATGCCTAAGCTTTTTGCATAATTTTCACCTAATAAAAAACTATTTAATGGTTTTATTACACTAAATGTTCCGAGAATTCCAATAAGGTAAACAATTCCAAAAACAGTGAGTTCTGTCCATGTTAAGTTCCCTAGACTACCAAAACTCCAAAACATATATTGTTGGATTTGTTCTGCTTCGCTAAAATAAGATAATACACTTATTACTGCTGAAGTTAAGGAACCAAACATTAATCCGATAATTAAAATAGACATCGTATTTCTAACTCTATTTGCAGCTATAATTACCGCTGATAATACAAGGAAAGAACCTAAGCTAGCAGCGATTGCTAAAGCCCAATTAGAAAAAGCGATAGAAACAAAAACACCTCCAAATAATCCTGAACCTAAAATAAGTAAGGCAACTCCTAAACTTGCCCCTGAAGAAATTCCGAGAACAAAAGGACCTGCTAACGGATTTCGAAATAAGGTTTGCATAAGTAACCCACAAATAGATAATCCAGAACCTACCATAATAGCTGTAATTGCTTTTGGTAAGCGGAAGTTTAAAATAATAGTTTGCCAACTATCTTTAGAAGCAATTCCTCCGGTTAATGAATTAAAAATATCTTTAATAGGTATTGAAACTGAGCCTAGACTAATATTTAGCAATAAAAACAGTATCAGTAAAATAGATAAGAATAAAAAGTGTTTAGTATATTTTTTTGAAGTACTCAATTTAATTGATAGATTTTAAAAATTCAACCAATTGTTGAATAGCCAATCCGCGATGACTAATTGTGTTTTTTTCCTCAGAAGTCATTTGTGCAAACGATTTATCAAATCCTTCGGGTTGAAATATAGGGTCGTAACCAAATCCTTTTTCTCCTTGTTTTTGAGTTGAAATTTCACCTTTGCATATTCCATTAAATAAAAACTGTTTCCCGTTTAAGTTTAAACAAATGGAAGTTCTAAACTGAGCTGACCTATTTTCTTTTCCATTTAATTCAGTGAGTAATTTTTGCATATTATTTTCTGAATTACTTGGTTCACCTGCATAACGAGCAGAATATACTCCTGGAGCTCCATTTAAACTTTCAACCTCTAAGCCAGTATCATCAGCGAAACAATTATACTTGAATTTTTCGGTGACATGATTGGCTTTTATTTTAGCATTTCCATCTAAAGTAGTAGCAGTTTCTTCGATGTCATTAAAACAAGCAATGTCTTTCAAAGAAAGTAGCTCTATATAATTTGGAAGCATTTTTTGTACTTCAGCTAATTTGTTTTGGTTGTTTGTAGCGAAAACGAGTTTCATTTGTTAGAGAATTATGGTAACAAATGTATCATTTTTTATCATCTTTGTAATTAATATTTTTGTTTTTATAAAAAATAGAGAGAACGCTGTAAGTATTGATAATAAAGGAATGTCGTATGAATGTCGGGTTAAAATCAATTAAAATATTTTATCAAAAAGAAAAGCTATAGTAACATTGTATGGAAAATAAAAATTTACTTACGATGAAACAACCTGCATTAGGGAAAAAAATTTCCGAATTAAGAAAACAAAAAGGATTAACTCAAGAAGAATTAGTAGAAAAATGTAACATAAATGTACGGACTATTCAACGAATTGAAGCAGGAGAAACGGCTCCTAGAAGTTTTACTATTAAAACAATATTAGAAGCGCTAGATACAGATATTAATATTGATGAATTTACGAATGAAATAGAAATAAGCAGTCAAGATAGAAAAGGATTAAACCTGGCTTGGGTTTTTGGAATTGTATATTTTGTTTTTGGTTTTATTGAAACTATTGCAGATGTATATCAGCTAACTCAAAACGAATCTATTTTCGGAAAGATTACTTACGTCAGTATAAAAATAATTTCATCAATAGCGTTCGTGTTTTTTTTTAGAGGGTTTATAAAAATAGCAAAAATATACTCTCACAAGCTACTAGAGGTAATTGTTTATGTTTTTATGATTGCTTATGTTTTAGCTGAACTATATGATGTCTTTTTAATGAATTCATCTAGTGAGACAATAATTGTATCGGGAGTTGTTGAATTAATTACTTTCGGCACTATTCAAATAATATTTGGATTGAGCTTATTACAACTAAAAGCCAAATTAGGAACACTAGTTCAGGTTAATGGGGTCTTAGAAATTATTACAGGTGTTTGTTTCGCTACGGTAATTTTAGCTTCTCTAGGGTTGTTTTTTTTAATACCTACTATAGTTGTGGAAATCATATTAATTTATAAGTTGGCAAGAAAATAAGTTTAATTTTTTTAGAATAAAAAGCATAAAAAACCGAAATTTAGAGCGCTCTAAATTTCGGTTTTTATTAAAAAAATAAATTAAAAGTTGTTTATCCTTTTAATTTATTCAATTCTATTTTTTTAGCATTTATCTCGTCTTGAATTTTATTTAAGCGCTTTTCAATTTTAAGAACAATACTTTCTTTACGAGAAATATTTTCTTTAGAAGAGGTAGGATCTTTTTTAGCTATTTCTAGTTTCGATTTCATTCTAGCTAAACCTTCCTTACCGCTAATTAATATTTCTTCATTAATACTAATATCATCTTCATAGTCACTAATTAAAGTACTATTCTCCTTAATAATAGATTTTTCTTCAGCTTTAATCTGATTATCTAATTGTTTTAACTTTTCAGCTTCTAAACGCAATGCTTCTTGTTGGTTTAAATAATCAAGCTCTTTTGCTTTACGCTGGTCTTCAAGTTTTTTACGTGCATCCTCTAATTTTTGTTTACGTAAAGCTAATCCTTCTTTAGCATTATTAACAGGACTATTCAATGTCTTGTTTGCTTTTTGAGTAGGTTTAGCTTCTTTACTTGAATTTTTTTTAAGTTTTCTAGCTAACTTTTTTTGAAGTGTTGCTAATTCCCCTTTTCTGTTATCAATTAATGACTTTAATTTAGTCAATCTATTTTGAACGTTTGCAACGATTTTTTCTTTTCGGCTAATTTCTGTTTTAGTTGCTTTCTTATTTTTTTTAAAGGCTTCTAAATTTGCGTTTACACGTTTTAAGGCACTAATTCCGCTAATTAAGAATTCTTCGTTGGCACTAATTTGATTTGATTTTTCTTTTATTTTATTTTTTAAAGTTATAATTTCGTTTTGTGCAGTTGTTTGCTGTACGTTAACGAAAGTTGTAAAAAAAATAGCAAGGGTTAAAAGTTTTAATGTTTTCATTTTGATCTGTTTATGAGGAATTAGATATGTTCTTTTTTTGGCCGACAAAATTAGTTGTTTTTAGGGTGAAAAACGACTTATTAATTAAAAAAAATAATCCATTTTTTAATTAACCTGGAAATGAGTCTTTTTTTTTGAAAAAAGAAATAGATTTTGTGAAAGTGGGGCTAGTTTTTATTCGTGATGATAAGGCTCATTACGTAAAATGGTAAAGCCGCGATAAATTTGTTCGACAATAAATAAACGAATCATTTGGTGAGAAAATGTCATTTTAGATAAAGAAAGCTTTCCGCTAGCTTTTTTATAGATTGCTTCTGAAAATCCGTAAGGTCCACCAATCACGAGTACTAATTGCTTAATGCCAGAATTCATTTTCTTTTGTAGGTATTGAGAAAATTCAATAGACGTAAAATGCTTTCCTTTGTCATCAAGCAAAACTAACTGATCGGTATTTTGAAGTTTCGATAAAATTAATTCCCCTTCTTTTTCTTTTTGCTGTGACTCACTAAGATTCTTTACGTTTTTAATGTCAGGTATAATATCTAACTCAAATTTGACGTAATGTTTTAATCTGTTTTGATAATTATCAACCAACTGAATTAAATTTTTGTCATCAGTTTTACCAATAGCGATTAGTTTTATTTTCATAAGTAGTTACTTCTAGTGATTCTCTGAAAGAAATTTGTATTGATAATTTTTGATTAATTCTCGATACAAATTTATTTGTTTTAATTTATAAATTCATCTGAACTAACAAATTAATTCCATAGAATAAAATCAATCCGTATTTTTACATTATAATTAGAGAGAATAATGATATCAAAAGAACAATTTAATAAAGAACTAGACTTAATAATTGCAAATGCTATTCGTGAAGATATTGGCGATGGAGATCATACATCATTGTCATGTATTCCTAGCGATGCTAAAGGAAAAGCAAAATTATTAGTAAAAGAGGAAGGGATTATTGCCGGAGTCGAATTTGCTAAAAAAGTTTTTAATTATGTTGATGCCAATCTAGAAATAGAAACATTGATTAATGATGGAGATGAAGTAAAGTACGGAGATATTGTTTTTTATGTATCAGGTAAATCACAATCTATTTTAATGGCAGAGCGTTTAGTGTTAAACGCAATGCAACGAATGAGTGCTATCGCAACTAAAACTAAATTTTTCGCTAATTTATTAGCAGGAACTAAAACGAAAGTATTAGACACTCGTAAAACTACACCAGGTATTCGTGCTTTAGAAAAATGGGCAGTTAAAATAGGAGGAGGGGAGAATCATCGATTTGCTTTATATGATATGATAATGATTAAAGATAATCATATCGATTTTGCGGGTGGAATAACACAAGCAATTACAAAAACTAAGAAATATTTGGTTGATAAAGGGTTAGATATTAAAATTATAGTAGAAGCACGTAGCTTAGAAGAGATAAAAGAAATTCTATCTAACGAAGGAGTTTATAGAATTTTAATAGACAATTTTAATTATGAAGATACTCGTAAAGCGGTAGCCTTAATAGGAGATGCTTGTTTAACAGAATCTTCAGGAGGGATTAACGAAAAAACAATTCTTGAATATGCAGAATGTGGTGTAGATTTTATCTCATCAGGTGCTTTAACACATTCGGTTTATAATTTAGATTTAAGTTTAAAGGCTGTAGATTAATTTAATTTTAGTAAAATGAAAAAACATATAATTATAGTAGCAACTTTAGTGTTCGCAATATCATGTAATACTAAAGAAGCTAAAAAAGAAAACAATACAAGCATGGTCGTAGAAAACCCATTATTGATTAAGAGCTCCCTAGATTACGGTGCACCCGATTTTACCAAAATTAAGAATGAGCATTTTATGCCTGCTATTTTAGAAGGAATGAAATTGCAAAATGAAACTATTCAAGAAATAGTAGCCGTTAAGGAAGCACCAACTTTTAAAAACACCATTTTAAGGTTAGAAGAAAGTAGTAAAACGTTAGACAATGTTACAGCTGTTTTTTATGCATTGGCAGGAGCACATACAAATGATACCATTAAAGGTATTCAAAAGGAATTAGCGCCAAAATTTTCTAAACACAACGATGAAATTTTATTAAATACGAAGTTATTTGCTAAAATTGAATCGGTGTATAATACTTTAGGAGATTCAGAATTAGACGCTGAATCGACCCATTTGGTTAAAGAGTATTATAAAAATTTTTCTAAAGCAGGAGCAAATTTATCAGAAGATAAAAAAGAAAAGGTAAAAGAGATTAATTCTGAAATTGCTAGTTTATCAAACGAGTTTGGTAAAAAACTATTGGATGCTAGTAAAAAAGGTGGTGTTGTCGTTACTGATGCAGTAAAATTAAAAGGATTTTCTGAAGAAAAAATTAAGTCGTTAGAAAAAGACGGTAAATATGAAATCCAGTTAATAAACACAACGCAACAACCTTCATTACAAACGTTAGAAAATAGGGAGGTTCGTAAGGAGTTATTTGAAAAATCTATTCATAGATCAGATGCAGGAGAGTACGATACAAGTGAGTTGGTCCAAAAAATGGTTGCTTTAAGAGCGAAAAAAGCACAGATTTTAGGATTTGATAACTATGCTAGTTGGAGTTTACAAGGTACTATGGCAGCAACACCAGATAAGGTTTTTGAAATGTTTAACGGATTAATTCCAGGTTCTTTAGATAAAGCAGCTTCAGAGACAAAAGAGATTCAAGCTGAAATTAATAAAGAAGGGAAAGACTTTAAATTAAGCCCATATGATTGGAATCATTATGCTGAAAAAGTACGTAAATCAAAATATAATTTAGATGAAGAAGAAGTAAAGCCGTATTTTGAAGTAACGAATGTATTAGAAAAAGGGGTTTTTTACGCAGCAACAAAATTATACGGAATTACCTTTAAAAAGCGTACAGATATTCCAACCTATCACCCAGATGTAGTTGTTTATGAGGTTTTTGAAGAAGACGGTTCTAAGTTAGGATTGTATTATGGAGATTTCTTTGCAAGAGACAGTAAGCGAGGAGGAGCATGGATGAGTGCTTTTGTAAAACAATCTAAATTACGTAATCAAAAACCAGTAATTTATAACGTTTGTAATTCTCCAAAACCAGCAGCAGGAGAGCCAGCATTGATAAGTTTTGATGGAGTTGAAACTATGTTTCACGAATTTGGTCACGCATTACACGGTTTATTCGGGAATCAAAAATATGCCTCTATATCAGGAACTAGTACAGCAAGAGATTTTGTAGAGTTTCCGTCACAGTTTAACGAAAACTGGTCAACACACCCAGAGGTGTTAAATAATTACGCAATACATTATAAAACAGGAGAAGTTATTCCTGCTGAATTATTGAAGAAAATTAAAGACGCTGGTACTTTTAATCAAGGGTATTCGATGATAGAAAACTTGTGTTCATCTAGTTTAGATATGAAATGGCATACAGTATCTGCAGACGAAAAAATTGTAGACGTAGCGAAGTTTGAAGAAGATGCTTTAAAGAAGATGAAATTGAAAGTAGCTGAAGTTCCACCAAGATACCGTTCAACATATTTTGCACATATTTTTAGTGGAGGTTATGCTGCAGGTTATTATTCGTATTTGTGGACAGAAATGTTAAGCCACGATGCATACGATTGGTTTAAGGATAATGGATTGTTGACGCGTGAAAACGGACAAAAATTCCGTGAGCAAATTTTATCAAAAGGAAACACAATGGATTATGCAAAGATGTATAACACTTTTGCAGGAAGAGATCCTAAAGCATCACCGATGTTAAAAGCTAGAGGATTAAAATAATAAAGTTTGTCACATCGAGTAAATTTTTGAGGAACGAATAAATTGTGTCGAGATGTTTGTATAACTTTTCAGTAACAAGCATCTTAAATCTATTTTATAATGAATAATTATTTCGATAGCGAAACATACATCAAGGTTGATTTCACTAAAGTGAAAATCAAAAAAGGAGAATATGATAATTGTACGTTTGAGAATTGTAATTTCGAAAACGTACATGCATCAAATATTCAGTTTTTAGAATGTGAATTTATTAATTGTAATTTTAGTAATGCAATTGTAACGAACACCGCTTTTAAAGAAGTGTCTTTTGCAAATTGTAAAATGATAGGAGTGAAGTTTAATGAATGCGATCCGTTTTTACTACAATTTAGTTTTAAAGAGTGTCAATTAAATTTCGCGTCATTTTATAAGTTAAAAATACCAAACACAAAATTTGTGGATTGCAGTTTGCAAGAAGTAGATTTTACAGAAACAAATATTACGAATGCTCTTTTTGGTAATTGCGATTTAAAAAAAGCAATTTTTGATAGAACAATATTAGAAAAAACAGATGTTAAATCTGCTTTTAATTTTTCAATAGACCCAGAAAATAACCGATTAAAAAAAGCGAAATTTTCGAAAGAGAATGTAATTGGATTATTACAGAAGTATAATATTATTATTGAATGACAAAAAAAATAGAAATAAAACTAGATAAAATACCAGTACTTAATATATTGGTAGCTTTCGGGAAAAAAATAAAAATACCAGGACTAGAAGGTATGTCTTTGTACGACGTGCTAGAAATGTATGTTATAGGTATTGTAAAAGGCGCTTTAACCACTAGAGCAGGTGGGATTGCATTTAGCTTTTTCATGGCAATTTTTCCGTTCATGCTATTTATCTTATCGTTGATCCCGTATATTCCTATTGAAGGTTTTCAAGACAACCTCTTTGGTTTAATTCAAGAAATGTTACCGCCTAAAACCTTTGAAGCGGTTGACTTTGTTCTAAAAGATATTATTAATAATCAATATAGTGGATTATTGTCCTTCGGTTTTTTAGCCTCTATTTTTTTAATGACAAACGGTGTTAATGCTATTTTTGGAGGATTTGAATATTCGTATCACGTAAAGGAGATTCGAAGTGTTTTTAGAGCTTACATAGTTTCATTAGGTGTTTCATTATTAATGTCACTGTTCTTAATCGTAACAGTTGTTTTAATCATATATTATCAAGTAGCGTTAGCAAGAATAGATAAGATAAGTTGGTTAGATACAGGTGATTTAGACTTGTTTTATTGGGGAAGAGGATTGTTGTTCTTAATAATGATTTTTACGATTGTTTCACTCTTGTTTCGTTTTGGAACTACACAAGGAAAGGAAATTAAATTCTTTTCAGCAGGAGCAATATTAACAACCGGTTTATCACTTCTTACTTTTTATATTTTCGGAATTTACGTTGTGAAGTTTGCAACGTATAATCAATTATATGGCTCTATAGGTACTTTATTAATACTTATGTTGTTCGTTTGGTTAAACGCAATCATACTGCTTTTAGGTTTTGAATTAAACGCATCTATCTACCGATTAAAACGTAGAAATAAAACTTTATAATTTGCCTATAAATTCAGATATTTGCCCACGAAGTGGGTTTTAGTATTTCACTCTTGTGAAAAATTAATTTCAAGTAACAGAATACAAACGTTTAAAAATTAAAGATTTTAAGTTTAGAGAAAAAAACTCATAATTTAGAATTCATAATTCATAATTATTTATATGAAACCAAGCATACCAAAAGGAACAAGAGATTTTTCATCAAGCGAAGTAGCAAAAAGGAATTATATTTTTAATACGATTAAACATTCGTTTGAAAATTTCGGATTTCAACCTATCGAAACTCCAAGTTTCGAAAATTCTTCTACTTTAATGGGGAAGTATGGGGAAGAAGGAGATCGGTTAATTTTTAAGATTTTGAATTCTGGAGATTATTTAAAAAAAGTAGACGATACTTTATTAGTTGAAAAAAATAGTCAAAAAATAATTTCAAAAATTTCAGAAAAAGCACTCCGTTACGACTTAACAGTACCATTTGCACGTTATGTGGTACAACATCAAAATGAAATTACGTTTCCATTTAAAAGATATCAAATTCAACCAGTTTGGAGAGCTGATCGTCCGCAAAAAGGACGTTTTAGAGAGTTTTATCAATGTGATGCTGATGTAGTAGGAAGTAAGTCGTTATTACAAGAAGTAGAGTTTGTTCAATTATATGACACCGTTTTTAGTAAGTTAGGTTTACATGGTGCGACTATAAAAATTAATAATCGAAAAATATTATCTGGTATTGCTGAGGTAATTGGTGCAAAGGATAAATTAATCGATTTTACAGTAGCGTTAGATAAGTTAGATAAAATAGGAAAAGAAGGTGTTGTAAAAGAAATGCTTGAAAAAGGAATTTCTGAAGCAGCGATTGAAAAAGTAGATCCGTTATTTAATTTCTCAGGAACCAATAAAGATAAATTGGCCTCTTTAGAAAACATGTTACAAACTTCGGAAGAAGGATTGGAAGGTGTAAAAGAGTTACGTACTGTTGTAAGTATGATAGAAGAAATAGGGTTGTCATCAGCTTCTTTAGAGTTAGATGTAACTTTAGCTCGAGGATTAAATTATTATACAGGTGCCATTTATGAAGTAGCACCACCAAAGGAGGTGAAAATGGGATCTATCGGTGGCGGAGGTCGTTACGATGATTTAACAGGTATCTTTGGATTAAAGGATGTAAGTGGAGTTGGTATTTCTTTCGGATTAGATAGAATTTACTTGGTAATGGAAGAGCTTGGTTTATTTAAAGCAGTTGAGTTACCGAAGCCAAAAATATTGTTCTTAAATTTTAATGAAAGTGAGAACCTATCGAAGATTAAAGCAATTAAAAAATTAAGAGAAAATAATATAAAATCGGAGTTATATCCTGATACAGCAACGAGTAATAAGCAAGAAAAGAAACAATGGAAGTATGTTAGCAATAGAGACATAGAGCTAGTAGTTACCGATGTTGAAAACGACATGTTTGTTTTAAAAAATATGGTCAGTGGAGAGCAAACGACTTGTTCCTTAGATGAATTGATAAGTAAAGTACAGTAAATTAGCAACAATTTTGTAAATTTGCGCCCTAATAATTGAAAGAAATGTTTGAAGTGAACAGCAACAAAATGAATGACGAGAGATTAGAAGAGATAGGAGAGAATCACATTGGTACATCGGCAAAGTCGCCAATACGTCCAGATGCTTTCGATATTACTGACGAAGAAAAAATAGAAAGAATTCAAGAAAGTGTTAAAGATATTTTAATCACTTTAGGAATGGATTTAACAGATGATAGTATGCAAGGAACACCTAAGCGTGTGGCAAAATCTTTTGTAAATGAAATTTTTATGGGATTAAACCCTGCAAATATGCCAAAGGCATCAACATTTGAGAATAATTATAATTATGGTGAAATGTTAGTAGAAAAGAACATTGTTGTCTATTCTACTTGCGAGCATCATTTATTACCAATTATTGGTCGTGCACATGTTGCTTACATTTCTGACGGAAAAGTTATAGGTCTTTCTAAAATGAATCGTATTGTCGAGTATTTCTCTAAGCGTCCGCAAGTGCAAGAGCGTTTAACAATGCAAGTAGTACAAGCAATGCAAGAAGCGTTAGGTACTCAAGATGTTGCTTGTGTTATTGATGCAAAACATTTATGTGTAAACTCTCGAGGAATAAAAGATATTGAAAGTTCAACTGTTACAGCTGAGTTTGGAGGTAAGTTTAAGGAGAAAGATACAAAACGTGAATTTTTAGATTACTTAAAAATGGAGACAGATTTCGATTGATTTTTGTCTTGATAAAACTATTAAAGTCGGTTTACACTAGTAAATCGACTTTTTTTATATTAAATATAAAAATAAATAAATATTTTTATAACAATTAATGATTTTGGTATTATCTTTGCAATTCAATAAACGTTGTTAGCACTTAAGCTAAACAACATATAATTTTTTATTATGAGTAAAGGTATCGTAAAATTCTTCAACGAATCAAAAGGATTTGGATTTATTACAGAAGAAGGATCAAACAAAGAACATTTTGTACACGTTTCAGGATTAATTGACGAAATTCGTGAGAATGACGAAGTTGAATTTGAATTACAAGATGGAAAAAAAGGATTAAACGCTGTTGACGTAAGAGTATTATAATATATATATTATTTATTTTATTACCAGAGTAAACTTTTTAAAGAAAAGCCTATCAATTAATTGATAGGCTTTCTTATTTTTAAGAAATAAATAGAATTTTTATAGGTGCTAATAATTAGAGAAGCTCAGTGTTTATATAGGGAAATAAGAAGAATATTTATTTACATAATAAAAAATATAATTTTCCTTGGTATTCAATAAAAAAGTATTACCTTTGCAGCTCAATAAACGTTGTTGGCACTTAAGCTAAACGACATATAATTTTTTATTATGAGTAAAGGTATCGTAAAATTCTTCAACGAATCAAAAGGATTTGGATTTATTACAGAAGAAGGATCAAACAAAGAACATTTTGTACACGTTTCAGGATTAATTGACGAAATTCGTGAGAATGACGAAGTTGAATTTGAATTACAAGATGGAAAAAAAGGATTAAACGCTGTTGACGTAAGAGTATTATAATATATATATTATTTATTTTATTACCAGAGTAAACTTTTTAAAGAAAAGCCTATCAATTAATTGATAGGCTTTCTTATGTTTAATTATTAAGCATATTTTTTGAAGTTGCTAATGATTCGAATATTAGTTGTTTCTATAAGTAAATAAAAAACAATATAAATTATTGTTTTTGAAAATTTGGCATTATCTTTGCATTTCAATAAACGTTGTTAGCACTTAAGCTAAACAACATATAATTTTTTATTATGAGTAAAGGTATCGTAAAATTCTTCAACGAATCAAA
>CBDTZS010000063.1:0-18888 GCA_965364955.1 uncultured Tenacibaculum sp.
GATTTCCAGTAAATAGAAAACTTTTTAAAATAAATTAAGAGTCAAAGCGGAAGTTTTGACTCTTTTTTATTTCGCTTTATTAACAAGCCAGACTCCAAATAAAATAATACCCCCTGCAAATAATTGAATAACGCTCAATTTTTCTCCGTCAACTAATCCCCATATTACTGCAACGATCGGAATTAAATACGTTACAGAAGATGCGAAAATTGGTGATGACAAATGTACCATCTTATTAAATAGCACTTTTGCTATTCCCGTACCAACAACAGATAAAACGGTTATATAACCCAAAGCTGCAGTAGTTTCATCGTTTACTTCAAACGTTGAGAAGAAACCAGAGAATAACAAAACTAGAGAAGCAGGAATAATTAACAATAAAAAATTACCTGTTGTTATTGCCAATGCGTCTAAATCATGCAAGTATTTCTTTATAATATTTACATTAAAAGCATAACCTATAGAAGAAATAACTACTAGAATTGCATACCAATAATTCTGATTAGGGTTCAATTCTGCTCCTTTTAAAATTAAAATAAGTGTTCCTATCAACCCTACTAAAATTCCTATAAGTTGTTTCTTTTTAAAAGTAAAACCAAAAACCAAAGCCCCTAAAATAAAAGTATTAAACGGAGTTAGTGAGCTTAAAATAGCAGAAATAGAACTGTCAATTCCTTGTATAGCAAAAGCGAACATAAAAGCGGGGAAAAAAGTTCCTAATAAAGCAGTATATAAAATATAAATCCAATGTCTTTTTTGAATTCTTTTAATACTCTTAAAACCAATCAGCAATAAAAAAACTGCAGTAATTAATATTCTTAAAGCTCCTAACTGAATAGGTGTTAAACCAATTAATGCTTTTTTAATTAAAATAAAAGAACTTCCCCAAACAAGTGCAAGTATTATTAAATACAACCATTTACGCTGTTGATTACTCATTTTCAATTCATTTAAGCACAAAACTCGTTTATTTATATATATAAACTTAATTTTATTAATAAATTTGCCTGATAACCCAATAATCAAAAATGATGAAAATTCAAAAAATAGTATTCGCCTTAGCCTTAGTTAGTTTTTTAGCTGTTGGATGTAAAAATGACGCAAAAAAAGAGGAAGCTAGTAAAGATCAAAAAACTGAAGTTACTACCAACACCAAAGAGCTTTCATTAAATGTTTCAGGTATGACTTGTGAAATAGGGTGTGCCAAAAAAATAGCTTCTGACCTATCTAAAAAAGAAGGGGTTTTAGAAGCAAACGTTGTTTTTAACGATAGTATTGCTACTGTAAAGTATGATGGTAATATTACAAATAAAGCTGATTTAATTGCTTTTGTTGAAGGAATTGGTAGTGGAGATATGTATAAGGCTTCTGAAACAAGCAAAAAAGCGTGTAAAGAAGGATGTACAAAAGCTTGTTGTGCTAAAAAAGAATGTACTGCAAAAACTGCTGCTGAAAAAGAAGCTTGTGCAAAAAAGGGAGAATGTAAAAAAGGAGATTCTGATAAGAAAGCTTGTACTGCAAAGACTACTGCTGAAAAAGAAGCTTGTGCAAAAAAAGGAGAATGCAAAAAAGGAGAAGCTG
The DNA here is from genome assembly GCA_965364955.1 of uncultured Tenacibaculum sp. Lineage (GTDB taxonomy): Bacteria > Bacteroidota > Bacteroidia > Flavobacteriales > Flavobacteriaceae > Polaribacter. The sequence goes on from CBDTZS010000063.1 coordinate 1,582, forward strand.
ATAAAAAGGTTTGTGCTGCTGATTGCAAAAAAGAGTGTTGTGCTGAAATTAAAAAAGCATAATTTACTTTTAAAATAAAAATCAAGCTCCTCAAATGAGGAGCTTTTTTTATGCGTTTATCTTATCTTTGTGAAAACTTTTCTTCTGATGAAAAAACACTTTCCGCTCATAGTAAAAATCAGCTTAATTTCTGTGTATCTTATTTTTTTAGCAGGTTCTGTAGTTCGTATGACAGGTTCTGGAATGGGATGTCCTGATTGGCCAAAGTGTTTTGGGTATTATATTCCGCCAACCTCTGAAGAACAAATTACTTGGCAACCGAATACTGATTACGAAGAAGGAATCATTATCATTAAAAATGAGAAATTATTTGTTGCTGAAAAAGATATAAAAACCACAAATGAATTTAATAATAGTAACTGGATAACATACACAAAACACAGTTATGCTAAATTTAATAAATTGCATACTTGGACAGAATACATCAACCGATTATCATCTGCCTTAGCGGGAATTCCGTTTTTGTTCTTAATTTTTATTTCCACTAAATTTTGGAGAGAGAAGAAGCTAATTACATTATTATCATTCGGAGCTTTCTTTTTAATGCTTTTTGAAGCTTGGCTAGGAAAAACAGTTGTTGACACTAATTTAAAGCCAACCATTATCACTATTCACATGATTGCTGGCTTAGTGATTGTTGCCTTGTTGTTATGGTTACTATTTATCGTCTCTGACCCTAAAAAAACAGTTAATAAATACAACTCTCTTTTTAGTAAATTAGTAATTATTTCTGCAATTTTTTCACTCATTCAAATTGCTTTAGGAACTCAAGTTCGTCAATTTATAGATGAGCAAGTAAAACTATTTGGTTTCGAGAACAAACACTACAGTTTAATGAATCCTAATTTTAAGTTTTACTTTCACCGTTCATTTACCATTGCAATTGTATTGGTAAACTTAGGCTTATTTTACTTAAATCAGATTAAAGGTTTAGGCTATAAACTCGTGAATTGGATTGTTTTATTAATCTTTTTAGAAACTATTACAGGTATTTTAATGTACTATGCTGAATTCCCAATAGGAACGCAAGCAATACATTTACTTTCTGGTGCTATTTTATTCGGATTGCAGTTTTATTTATGGCTGCAGAGCAGGAACAGGTAATTAAAATCAAAACGGTTGTTCTTGATTTTTTCGTCACTTCAATATTTCTATTGATCTAACCAAATTTTTAAATATTTCTAAATCTTCATTTAGAAGTTCAGTTTTATTGATATTAAGAGTAACTGACACTCCATATTCAAACCCTTTTCCTGGGTTTAAGTAAACGATATACTGATGAAATTCTTCTTCAACATATACTTCTTTAGAAAATACTTTATATATGTGATGATTAATGCTCAAGTTTTTTTGCTTCAGATTTGAATATTTTTCTATATAACTATTAATATCAAAATTAAGATCTTCAATAGTATTTTCGTCCTGCTTTTTAAATGCAAAAATTTGAATCAAAGGACCGCCATTATCATAGTTTATCTTACTCTTATAAATTGCTGAATGTGCCAAAAATTGAGCAGAATTTTCTGAATCAAGAACCCAATTACCAGGTTGATTAAATTTGAAAGAAAAACCATCACAACTGCTAGTAACCGAAATCTTTCGTGTTTGCCCGTTTATATTTATCAGAGAGAGAAATATAAGTATTGCTGTTAGTTTTAATTTCATATTAAATTCGTTCGAACTATTATAAAGACACCTCTTCTTAAAATTAAATCTATCTATACTTAAAAATCTGATTTTTTATTTCTCCCATTCCAACGTTTCTAACATCTGAATCATATCTTTTTTTATGTATTCAACTGCTGGTAAAATAGAGTCGTAATTTGGTTTGGTATAAAAAAATAATGAGCCTTTCAAAAAGTGTTTTGTACTATCGGTTACATGAAACTGTATTTGCGAAGCTGCATTACCAGAAATTTCACACATTTTACCATATACTTTCTTATTAGCATCTGAATAATCTCTCCAAGAAATATTATCTGCTTTTACGGTGTGTTCTAACACAAGTTTTTCTGCTTCAATTAATAACTCACGCAGGTTATTATTGACCGGTCGATAGGTTATATGAACCGATGCTTTTAATTTAGGATATTGAATTTTTAACCAATTTTTCGGTAAACTTTTAATCGTAGCGTTTTTTGCTACATCAAAACGATATGGTCTAGTTTTATTTAATTTATTATAGCCCAATACAGGATACTCCAAACTTAAATAGCCTTTAGGTTTTGGTAAGGTTTCCTCATTACAACTTATTAATAACATTGCTAATATCAGCAATAAAAATTTACGCATTTCGTGTTGCTTTTACTTGTTTTATACGTTTTTGATCTAACGCTTCAATAGTAAACGTATAATTACTAAAGTTTATTTTCTCTCCTTTTTTAGGAAACTTACCAGACACCTCTAAAATAAAACCGGCTAGAGTTTCACTTTCTCCTTTTAACTCTTCAAATTTCTCTTCATTATCATCTTCTAAGACACGACAAAAATCTTTGATAGTTGTTTTTCCCTCAAAAATATAATTGCTCTCATCGAGCTTAGAATAGCTTAAATCATCATCGTCAAATTCATCATTTATATCGCCTACAATTTCTTCAATAACATCTTCTAAAGTAACAATTCCGCTCGTTCCTCCGTATTCATCTACCACAATTGCTAAGTGTTTTTTCTTTTCTTGAAATTCACTTAAGAGATCATCTAGCTTTTTGTTTTCTGGAACAAAAAGCGGTTCTCTAATTAATTTTTGCCATTTGAATGTTTTATGATCTAAATACGCTAACAAATCTTTAGCGTATAAAACACCAATAATACTATCAATATTACCATGATAAACTGGGTTTCTCGAATATCCGTTTTTTAAAATCGATTTCAAAACTTCCTCATATGAAGTATCGTCAGCGATGGCACAAACATCAGTTCTAGGTTTCATAATCTGTACCGTTTCGGTATTGCCAAAATTAACAATTCCTTCCAAAATCTTTTGCTCATCTTTTGTCGTTGCCCAGCTAGAAGTTAATTCTAATGCTTGTGATAAACGTTCAACTGAGAGATTATTATTCTTGTTTCCTAACTTATTCTCTACAATACTCGTTAATTTTATAAGCGGAGTACTAAACGGAGTTAAAATAACATTTAAAAACTGAATAGGTTTTGCCATAAAACCAGCAAACTGCATCGATTTTCTACTTGCATATACTTTTGGTAAAACTTCACCAAACAATAAGATTAAAAAAGTTACAAAAACTACTTCTACCAAAAACTTTATCCCTCCAAAAAGCCCACTAAAAAACACTTCCCCTAGTGATGAAAATATTAGCACAATAAGGATGTTTATGAAATTATTTGTTATTAAAATAGTTCCTAATAATTTCTTCGGGTTTTCAAGAAGTTTTACAACGTTATTTTTTTCTTTTGATGCAGATAGAAGTTCGTCGAGTTCTGTTTGTGAAATAGAAAAAAAAGCTACTTCAGCTCCTGAAACCAAGGCAGAACAAACTAATAAAAAAAGTAAGAATAAACAGTTTAGTATTGTTAACAAATCAATATTCGATAACGCTAAAAACATGGAGTTGGGCTCTATATCCAATTTTTAAAATTTAATTAAACTAGAAAGGTAAATCATCATTTTCTTGCGAATCTATATTGGGTGTGGCACTACCTTCTTCAGTTGAACTTACGCTAGAAGGTACATTATTTGGATCTTTTTTAGTTGATAAAAAAGTCATTTCCTGTACTTGAATTTCTGTAGTATACCGTTTTTGCCCATCAGCCTCATACTGACGTGTTTTTATACGACCTTCGCAATACACTTTATCTCCTTTTGTTAAATATTTTTCACAAATTTCAGCTAATTTATTGCGTACAACAATATTATGCCACTCAACATTGGTAACTTTTTCTCCTGTTTGACGATTGGTATATGTTTCATTCGTTGCTAGTGGAAAACGCCCAACAGAATTACCTCCTTCAAAGTAATGCATTTTTAACTCGTCACCTAAATGACCTATTAAAATAACTTTATTGATTGTTCCTGCCATAGCTTACATGTGTGTATAAAATCAAATATACAAAATTTACTATTTATTGCTTGAAAAATCATTCAAAAACTTATCAATCAATACAGGTACTGGAAATTGTTTAATGTCTTCCCATAAAATTGTTTTCCCTTGCGCATCTTCAATCTTTACAACCCAAAACTTTGTATATAGATGTTGGTGTGATAATTTATGAACAATATCTTCTCTATTAAATAATGACATTGTTGTTTCTTGAGGAAAAAATTCTAAAAACTGTTCGTTATATATCAATTCTTTTTCAGAAATTGATTCGTTAGTCTCAATCAACGGAAATTGATATAACCCCTGCCAAATCCCTTTCCCAACCCTTTCTTCAAGAATCGTTTTTTCATCATCAGTAACTACTACCAAATAATTAAAATAGCGTTTCCTAATTTTGATCTTTTTCTCTTTTACAGGAAGCTCTTTAATTTGTTTTTTTTCCAAAGCCACACAACTATCTGATAACGGACAAGAATCACATAATGGATTTTGAGGCTTGCACTGAAGCGCACCAAAATCCATAATTGCTTGATTATATATTCCTGGTTGCGATTCGTCAATTAATGTTTGCGCTAACTCCTTAAATTCTTTTATCCCTTTAGTAGAATTAATCGGGGTATTAATTCCGAAATAGCGTGACAAAACCCGGTACACATTCCCATCTACAACTGCTACAGGCTCATCATAACAAACCGACGCTATCGCAGAAGCTGTATAATCGCCAATTCCTTTTAACTTTAACAACTCTTTATAACTACTAGGAAAAACACCATTTAACTCATCAGCTATATATTTTGCCGTAAAGTGCAAGTTTCTAGCTCTTGAATAATACCCTAACCCTTGCCACAATTTAAGCACCTTACTTTCATTCGCTTTTGCTAGGTCAAACACTGTTTCAAACTCCTTAGTAAACGTTAGAAAATATGGTAAACCTTGCGCTACTCGAGTTTGTTGAAGCATAATTTCACTTAACCAAACCAAGTAAGGCTCTTTAGTTTTACGCCAAGGTAAATCTCTTTTATTTTGTAAATACCAGTAAATTAATTGGTTAGCTAACATCGTTTATGTAAATTGAGCCAGCGAAAATACTGCATTTTATTTAGATATTTTTATTCTTATTTTTTTCGGAATAGATTAATTATCATATATTTGCACCCTCATTTTTAAGAATAAATTCAAAATATATATAGAATGACAAAAGCAGATATAGTATCTAAGATCTCGGATAAGAGTGGAATTGAAAAAGCAGATGTTTTGGCAACTGTTGAAGCATTTATGGACGAAGTAAAAGATGCATTAGAGAGTGGAGATAATGTATATTTAAGAGGTTTTGGTAGTTTTATCATCAAAACTAGAGCAGAAAAAACTGGTAGAAACATTTCTCAAAATACTACCATTAAAATTCCTGCGCACAACATACCTGCCTTTAAACCATCAAAAGTGTTTACAGAGGGTGTTAAAACTAAAGTATCTGTAAAATAAAAAGTATTAACCAAGAATCTTTATTTCTAAAGATTTTATAAAACATTTTAATTATGCCAAGCGGTAAGAAAAGAAAGAGAGCAAAGATCTCTACACACAAAAGAAAGAAAAGAGCAAGAGCAAATCGTCATAAGAAAAAGTAAGCTAACGCTTACTTTTTCGTTGCTTTTATAGCCTATTAAGTTCATTGACATTAAGGTTTTAACACCTTAAAACGGTATACAATTATACCTGTTTACAAATTTTAATCCGTCTTCGTAATTATTGCGTAGGCACAAAACTATATTCAGAATGAAAACAGAATTAATAATTCGTTCAAATTCTTCTGATATTGATTTCGCCCTACTAAGAGATGGTAGACTTATTGAATTAAACAAAGAAACAAGCGACAACAAATTTTCAGTCGGAGACATTTTTCTAGCTAAAATAGGAAAAGTGATGACTGGTTTAAACGCCGCTTTTGTAAATGTCGGTTACCCCAAAGATGGTTTTTTACACTATCACGATTTAGGTCCACAAGTACAATCTTTAAATAAATTCATTAAGAAGGTAAGCACAGGTAATTATAAAGAATTCACTTTAAAAAACTTTCGCACAGAAAACGACATCAATAAAGATGGAAGTATTAATGATGTACTAAAATCAGGTCAAAATTTATTAGTACAAATTGTAAAAGAACCAATTTCTACCAAAGGTCCGCGTATTAGTTCGGAACTATCAATAGCAGGTAGGTTTTTAGTTTTAGTTCCTTTTTCTAACAGAGTATCTGTATCTCAAAAAATAGCAGATCCAAAAGAAAAAGAACGTTTAAAGAAATTAGCAAAAAGTATCAAACCAAAAGGGTTTGGACTTATTTTACGTACTGTTGCCCAGAACAAGAAGGTAGCAGAACTAGATAAAGATTTACAAAATTCACTTGAACGTTGGGAAAGAATGTGTAATAGCATTGCGAATCAAAACACACCAACAAAAATATTAAGTGAGTTAAACAGAGCATCTTCTATTTTAAGAGATGTAATGAATGATTCTTTTACAAGTATTATAACCAACGATGAAACTTTAATGATTGAAATTAAAGAGTATTTACAAGAGATTTATCCTGAAAAGGAAAGTATTGTAAAACTTCATAAATCTGATACACCAATTTTTGAGAAATTTGGTATCGAACGTCAGATAAAAACATCGTTTGGTAAAACAGTTTCTATGAGTAAAGGTGCGTATTTAGTTATTGAACACACCGAAGCTTTACATGTTATTGATGTTAACAGTGGTAATCGCTCAAATAAAGCTTTAAGCCAAGAGGAAACTGCTTTAGAAGTCAATTTAATTTCCGCTACAGAAGTAGCTCGTCAGTTACAACTACGTGATATGGGTGGAATTATAGTTGTTGACTTTATTGATATGAAGAGTACTGAAAACAGACAGAAATTATATCAGCATTTAAAAGATGCAATGTCTCTAGATCGTACAAAACACAAAATATTACCTCCGAGTAAGTTTGGTTTAATACAGATTACAAGACAACGTGTACGACCTGAATTAGAAATAAAAACACGTGAACCAAATCCAAATAAAAATGGAGAAGTTGAGGCTCCTATTATCTTAGTAGATAAGATGGAAGCTGAATTAGAACGCTTAATTAATAGTGGTAAAAACTATAAGGAAATTACATTAAATGTACACCCTTTTATAGCTGCTTATTTAACAAAAGGCGTAAACTCTATTCGTTTTAAATGGTTTGTACAACACAAAAAGTGGATTAAAATATTACCTAGAGATGCTTATCAATACCTACAATACAAGTTCTTTTTAAAAAAGAAAAGTAAGTAAGGGCAATCTTATTATGAAATAAAAATCCCGTTTCTTTCGAAACGGGATTTTTTTATACCTTAAAACCAAAAACCTAAATTAAACAACCAGTAGTTTTTACTGTGATCTGGCGACCAACTATATTTCAATTCTACAGGTCCTAAAAAAGTTTCTACACTATAACCTAAAGCATATCCTGATTTTGTGTTATCAAATAGATTTCCACTTGAAAAAACATTCTCTTCTACACGAGCATAATTGGCAATAAACATTGCATAATGTTTATCTAAAAAACAATACCTCAAATTAAATTCTGACTTTAGAAAAGACTGATTATTTAAGGCACCTGTATCATAGCCATAAAAAGAGGTGAAATTATTAATGTAATTTTTATTGTAACCACCTAAACGATAGTCAAACATTTGTGATGCCTTTTTACCTAAAGTATATCCCGCTTCCGAAGTGTATTGGAAAGTTAATTTTTCATAAAAAGTAGTAGCAAAACCTATGGTTCCTCTTGCATGCGAAAATTGATGAAAGTCATCACTTCCTTGCGCTAAATTAGCGAGGTTATTATTTCTATCCGACCATATATACCATTTGAAACCAAAATCAGCATAAAAACCCTTTGTTGAAAACATCTCTTTATTATAAGTATCTAATTTCAAAAAAGAATAACCGTTTATATAATTACTATTATCAAAAAAAGTTTCTTGACCACTACCTAAAACATTCCCTGACTTTACCACTATTTTTTTATGCTCAACACCAATACCAAAAGCAAACTTCTTATCCATAGTTGTTTGTAGATATAGCGTATTCGTAAAATCAGTATATCGGATATTAATTAAACTACTATCAAATAAAAAATCGCTATTAAACGTATTATATCTAGACTGAACACCATAACTCGGAAGTAAACCGTTATCTATAAAATATTTGAAATCATATCTAATTTTATCACCAATAACTACATCTAAAGATAATTCATCGTTTTGTGCTACTATTTTTTTATGGTTATAGTTTAGTAGCACCCCAGATTTATATAATAAATCATAATGCAGTCCGAATCGTAAATAAGATTGAACTTCCTCTTCCTTTACTATTAACTCAAGTTTTTTTCCTTCAAATGATTTTTCGAAATGATAATCTATTCTTTTAAAATTTTTAGATGCAGTTAAGGTATTTATTTTTTTCGAAAGACCTTTATAAGAAATACTATCCCTTACTCTTAATTGCAGCTTACCCAAAATATAATTATTAGTATAATTTTTATTTCCTTTAATAATAATTCTATCTACTAAAAACTTACCTTTTTTTAAGGCTAATCCCTTAAACTTTTTTTTATTTTTTTGAAGTTTAGCAATACTATCAAAAACAACCTTAAAGGATTTAGCAGCTTTTATTCCTTCTCTTATAATTTTATCCTTTTTATCAAAAGAAATAACACTGTATTCTACAATATCGGGGCGAATATAGAAATTTAACATTCGAATTTGATCATCAGCTTTTTCATACATCTGAAAATTCACAATCTGCATTAATAATGAAGCTATTGATGACAGTTCTTCTCTTTTTAATAATTGTCCTTGAACACTAACACCAATAATTAAATCTACCTTTTTCTTCTTCATCAAATCAACAGGGAAATTATTAACAACTCCTCCATCAACTAATAATTTCCCATCAATTTCAACAGGATTCAATAATGATGGAAAAGCTGCACTTGCTCTTAATGCCAAAGGCAAAGACCCTTTTTCTAAAATAACTTCTTCTCCAGTTTCAATATTGGTCGCAACACAATAAAAAGGAATTGGAAGTTTAGAGAAGTCTTGAACCCCATCAACGGGAGCTAATAATTCTGTTAAAAAATTTAATACATTTTGTCCTTTTGACAACCCTAAAGGAAGTCCTATTTTCCCTTTTTTTATAGGTAAGCTAATCACGTATTTCCCATCATGCTCTTTACTAAAAAGAGGTTTTTCTCTCCTTAATATTTTATCCCTCATGACTTCCATAAAGTCAGTTTCTTGTATGATTTTTTCTATTTGGTAAGCTGAATACCCAGAAGCATGTAACCCCCCTATAATAGCACCCATACTGGTTCCTCCGATGTAATCTATCTGAACCCCTGATTTCTCCAACTCCTTTAAAACTCCTATATGAGCAAAACCTTTCGCTCCACCCCCGCTCAAAACCAATCCTACTTTAGGTTGATTTTGCCCCATTATAATTAGTGGAAAAAACAATATAATTAACAACTTTTTCATTCTTTTTCTTTTTGATAAAATTGATGTATTTTCTGAGCTCTTGAAAGCCCAACTTCTTCTTTTAACTCTTCTAAAGTAGCTTCTTTTACTCGTTTAGCTGACTTAAATTTACGTAATAAATTGGTAATTGTTTGTTTACCAATATCAGGAATTTGTTCTAACTCAGATTGAATAGCACTTTTACTTCGTTTATTTCGGTGAAGAGTAATTCCGAATCGATGAGCTTCATTCCGTAAAAATTGAATTATTTTTAAGCTTTCTGATTTTTTATCTAAATATAACGGTACAGAATCTCCTGGGTAATAGATTTCTTCTAATCGTTTTGCAATACCTATAATTGCTATTTTTCCTCGTAAGCCTAATATATCCAAACTTTTTAAAGCTGATGATAATTGTCCTTTTCCACCATCTATTACAATAAGCTGTGGCAATGGTTGCTTTTCTTCCAACAACCGCCTATAACGCCTAAAAACAACCTCTTCCATAGACGCAAAATCATCTGGCCCTTCAACTGTTTTAATATTGTAATGACGATACTCTTTCTTACTCGGTTTTCCGTCTTTAAAAACTACACAAGCAGCCACAGGATGTGTTCCTTGAATATTTGAATTATCAAAACACTCGATATGACGAGGTTCTTCATGTAAACGCAAGTCTTTTTGCATTTGACTCATAATTCGTTTTACATGACGCTCTGGATCTACAATTTTTATTTGCTTAAACTGTTCCATGCGGTAGTATTTCGCATTTCGTTCAGATAAATCTACAATCCGTTTTTTATCCCCTAATTTAGGAACAGTTACCTTTATTTGTTCTCCTAAATCTACTTTGAAAGGGGCATATACTTCTCTCGATAAAGAGTTAAATCTCTTACGTGTTTCAATAATAAACAGCTCTAATAACTGCTTATCTGTTTCTTCTAATTTCTTTTTAATTTCTGTAGTGTATGATTGAACTATTGACCCATTCATAACTTTAAAGAAATTTGCATACCCGTGTGTCTCATCCGAAATAATAGAAAACACATCTACGTTGTTAATTGACGGATTTACAATCGTTGATTTTGCTTGATAATTTTCTAATGATGCTAATTTATCTTTAATTTTCTGTGCTTCTTCAAACTTCATTTCCGAAGCAAAATCAAGCATTATATTTTGCAATTGTTCTAAACTTTCTTTAAAATTTCCTTTAATAATACTTCTTATGGCTCTGATTTCTTCCTGGTAATTATCTTCGCGCTGATATCCTTCACATGCACCTTTACAATTACCTAAATGATATTCTAAACAAACTTTGTATTTACCTGAATCTATTTTCTGGTCACTTAAATCATAACTACAAGTACGTAACGGATACAGTTCTTTTATCAAACCTAAAAGAGCGTGTACTGTTTTCATATTGGTATAAGGACCAAAATACTCTGAACCATCTTTAACAACTCTTCGAGTCGAAAACACACGCGGAAAACGTTCTTTTTTTATACATATCCACGGGTACGATTTATCATCTTTTAATAAAACATTATAACGTGGTTTATATTTCTTAATTAAATTATTTTCAAGCAACAATGCATCAGTTTCTGTATCGACAACAATATGCTCAATCCGAACAATTTTTTTTACTAAAACTCGAGTTTTTCCATTTTCGTGAGTCTTTGTAAAATAAGAAGAAACACGTCTCTTTAAGTTTTTAGCTTTTCCTACATAAATAATCACATCTTCCTTATCAAAATATTGATAAACCCCTGGTGATATAGGCAATGTTTTTATTTGAAGTTCTAATGAAGTAGGCATACAACGAAAATACAATTTTATAAAGATATGTACGCTGCTATATGTACATTTACATCAATATTTATTTACTAGACAATGCAACAACCTATTCCGTTTTATAACCAAGAAATAAACAATTTAAACACGGAGTTAATTGCTCTTAAAAAACAATTATTAACAACCCGTGTTTTAAGGCTTTTGGCCTTCTTAAGTATTTCTTTTTCTATTTACTTTGCTATTACTAAAGACGACTTATTCTTTATTGTAAGTGTTTTAGGTTTAATTGCCTTTATTTATTTAATAACAAAACACCTTCAATTAAAACAGAAAAAAAAACTTGCGGAAGCTAAACTGAATATTAACAAAACAGAAATCGGTGTTTTAAAAGGAAAATATTCTCATTTAGATAGTGGAAAAGAATTTACGAATCCTGAACATTATTTTAGTAATGATATTGATTTGTTTGGTATTGGTTCTTTCTTTCAATATTTAAATAGAACGGCAACTGATGAAGGTAAAAAATTATTGGCTGCTATTTTAACAAGCAACAATATTAACAATATTGAAAAAAGACAACAAGTAACTCAAGAACTTGCTTTAAAAGTAAAATGGCGTCAACATTTTACAGCTGTTGCTAGCTTAATACAAACAAAGACGGCGATACCTGTTATTGTAAATTGGGTGCATTCTTATCAGCAAAAACTCCCTTCGTTTTTAACACTGTTTTCGTATGCTTTTTCTATTATATCACTTGTTTTAATGGGCTTGTTAAATTTTGGTATTGTTCCCTTTTCAATTGTATTAATCTGGTTTTTAATTGGATTATCAATTACAGCATTCTTTATCAAAAATATTCAGGAATTAGCTACTGAAACATCCAGAGCAAAGGAAACATTTAATCAATATCATCAGTTATTAGCGCAAATAGAAAATGAAGAATTCACAGACTCAACATTAAAAAACAAACAGGAAAAAATTAAACAGGGAAACAAAAAAGCATCTACCATATTTAAAGAGTTTTCAAAAAAACTAGATGCTTTCGACCAACGAAATAATATTATCATTGCTGTTTTTGGTAACGGTCTTTTTCTTTGGGACATCCGTAATACTATTAAAATAGAAAAATGGATTTCAACGTATAAAAATACTGTTGAAGAATGGTTCAGTGTTGTTTCCTTTTTTGATGCACAGAACTCCCTCGCAAACTTTGTTTTTAATAAACCTGATTATGTTTTTCCTACTATAAATAATGAAAAAACAGTTTTAAATGCGGTGAACTTGGGGCATCCTCTATTAGATGCTACAAAAAGAATAGACAATAATTTTGTAATAGAAAATGAAGAATTTTTTATTGTTACGGGAGCAAACATGGCAGGGAAAAGCACTTTTTTAAGATCCGTTTCATTAGCAATTGTAATGTCTAATTCTGGTTTACCGATATGCGCTGAAGAGGTCAGATACAATCCTGTAAAACTAATTACAAGTATGCGAACTTCAGATTCATTAAACGATGATGAATCTTATTTTTATGCGGAATTGAAACGATTAAAGTTTATCGTAGACGAAATTAAAACTGAAAATTATTTTATTATTTTAGATGAAATTTTAAAAGGAACAAATAGCAAGGACAAAGCAATTGGATCTAAAAAATTCATTGAAAAACTCAACAAATCACAATCTACAGGAATTATTGCTACGCATGATGTAAGTTTATGTGAATTAGCAACAGAATATACTACTATTAAAAACTATTATTTTGATGCTGAGATTATAGACGATGAGTTACATTTTGATTATAAAATGAAAAATGGAGTGTGTAAAAACATGAATGCTTCCTTTTTATTAAAGAAAATGGAAATTGTTTAGCTCTTTATTTTTAGTAAACTTTATCATAATAAAACTATGATAAATGGCAGGAAATAATTGAATCATTAAACCGTATCTTTGTTATATGAGCAAACTTATTGATAATTTTGGTAGACAAATCAGCTATGTTCGACTTGCTGTAACCGATCGTTGCAACCTTCGTTGCCAATATTGTATGCCTGCTCATGGTATTGATATTGTGCCAAGAAAAGAGCTATTAACCTATAAAGAAATGTACCGCCTTATTCGTGTACTTACCGAGTTAGGGGTTAATAAAGTTCGTTTAACAGGTGGTGAGCCTTTTGCTCGTAAAGATTTTATGTCGTTTTTAGAAATGTTGTCTTATAACGATTTGTTAGAGGAGATTAATATTACTACAAACGGAGCATTAGTTTCTAAACATATACAAACTCTAGAAAAGCTTAAAAAAGTAAAAAACATCAATTTGAGTATTGATAGTTTACATACTGATAAATTCGCTGAAATTACACGTCGTGATGTATTTACTGAAGTCTATAAAACCTTTGAATTACTAGAACAGAGCTCATTGAATTTAAAGCTAAATGTTGTGGTGCAATCTGGTTTTAATACAGATGAAATAAATGATTTTGTTGCCTTAACAAAAGATAAAAACATTGCTGTTCGTTTTATTGAAGAAATGCCTTTTAACGGAAAAGGACAGCGTGACATTAAAGAAAGCTGGAATTACAATAAAATTATAGAAGAAATAAAATCTGAATATACCGTAGAAAACATTGTTTCAGAGAAATCATCCACTTCACGTAATTTCTCCATCGAAAACCATCAAGGAACTGTAGGTATTATTCCTGCATTTACACGTACCATTTGTAACGATTGCAACCGAATAAGAATTACCTCAACAGGAACTTTTAAAAACTGTTTGTTTGACGATGGTGTTTTTAATCTACGTGATTTTATCCGTAATGGCGCAAGCAATGATGATTTAAAAGAACTTTTTTTATCACTCATAAAAGAAAAACCTGAAAATGGTTTTATAGCAGAAGCAAATCGTAAAAAAGGAAGTGTGAGTGAAAGTATGAGTACTATTGGTGGGTAAGATGATTTCAAAATTAATTAATGCAAAAGAATATTATAGTTGGATTGTTATTACTCTTTTTAGGTATTTTTTACTTGATTTATAAAATCAAAAAAAAGGCAATAAACATAAAACCATATTCACAAAACTTGGTAACATTAACTCTTGGGGTATAATTATTTTTTTAATTATCGGAGGAGTTATCTTAATTTATAGAGGAATGCAATGATTTCAGTACAAGAAGCAAGAAACACAATACTACATAATACGGTAGATTTCGGAATGGAAGAAATTCCATTTATGGAATCTGTTGGACGCGTTTTAAAAGAAACTATTGTTGCCGATAGAGATTTTCCGCCTTTCAATCGTGTTGCTATGGACGGAATTGCAATCAACCACATCCATTTTAAAAACGGACAACGAAATTTTAAAATTGAAGGAATTCAACCTGCAGGAGGTGAGCAATTATCTATGCAAAACCCAGAAAATTGTATAGAGGTAATGACAGGTGCTGTATTACCAAACAATTGCGACACCGTAATTAGATATGAAGATGTTATTCTAGAAAACGGAATTGCGACTATTACTGTTGATAACATAAATAACAGCCAGAACATCCATCCCAAAGGAAAGGACAAAACCCAAGGTGCTATTTTAATCAACAAAAACACCCTTATTTCCCCTGCTGAAATCGGAATTATTGCCACCGTAGGTAAATCAACTATAAAAGTAGCGAAACAACCTAAAGTAATGATAGTCTCTACTGGTGACGAACTAGTTGCTGTACATGAGACCCCTTTAGCGTATCAAATTAGAAGATCTAATGTATATACATTGGTTTCATTATTGGACGAATTAAACATCCCTTCAGAAACCGCACATATTACTGATAATAAAACCATTTTAAAAGAAAAAATAGCTGGCTATTTACAAGAATATGATGTATTGTTATTTAGTGGAGCAGTAAGTAAAGGAAAGTTCGATTTTTTACCCGAAGTATTAACTGAATTAGGTGTAGCAAAATTATTTCATAAAGTAGCGCAACGCCCAGGAAAACCCTTCTGGTTCGGCATCGCAGATGCTTTAAGTATTAGTGAACAGGATGTTTATCAGGATGGGGGAAATAATAAGACAATTGTCTTCGCTTTTCCTGGGAATCCGGTTTCTACTTTTGTAAACTGTTTGGTGTATTTCTATCCGTGGTATTATAAATCAGTCATCCTTAAACAAAGTAAACAATTTGCTATTCTTGCTGAAGATGTAAATTTTAAACCTAACCTAACGTATTTTTCACAAGTAAAATTAGAAAACGTAAACGGACAATTATTAGCAACTCCTATAAAAGGAAATGGGTCTGGGGATTTAGCTAGCTTAATAGAAGCAGATGGTTTTATAGAAATAGCCAAAACGGAACAAGTAGAATTTAAAAAAGGCACTATTTTTCCTTTAATTAGATATAAATAATGAACAAATTCACCCACATAAACGAGAAAAACCAACCTAAAATGGTAAATGTTTCTGATAAAAAAATCACGAAACGAACTGCTATTGCAAAAGCTACGATGTTTTTAGGTTCAGAAATTATTTCTCATTTTAATAATGAGGATTTAATAACCAAAAAAGGTCCCGTTTTTCAAACCGCAATTATAGCAGGTATTCAAGCAGTAAAAAAGACATCTGATATTATTCCTATGTGTCACCCGTTATTAATTAACGGAGTAGACATTGATATAAACATCATTGATAACGAAAACTTAGAAGTGTTTTGTGAAGTTACTATTGAAGGAAAAACTGGTGTTGAAATGGAAGCTTTAACAGGTGCCTCGGCAACATGTTTAACCATTTACGATATGTGTAAAGCTATCAATCAAAAAATGGTGATTAAAGAAGTTAAATTAGTAGAAAAAACTGGCGGTAAATCAGATATTAAAAATGGGTAAAAAACATCAGAAACATGCAAATATCACAAAAAAATTCAACGATAATTTTGCAACTAATGAAGTAGCTATTTTAGGAACTAAATGCGGCATAATTGCAGATTTAGTAACTAAAGTTTCAACCAAATTACCAAACTATAATTTAGCTTATTTCGATGCTTCTCACGCAAAAGATCTTGATAAAAATATATTGACTGAATATACATTTCATCATGAAGGTAATTTAAAAATCAATACAACGTCTTCTATTAATAAATTTGAACAGCGTTTGCAGTTTATAAATCATGATTTTGTGTTTATAAACGGAAATCATTATCAAGGAGCAAAGCAAATTTTAATTTTAGACAACGACAAAGAAGCTTCCATAAAAAAGAGATTAGATCAAATAACCAATATTCAATTTGTAATAAAACTCACTTCTGATGTTACGTATTTTGATTGTTTGTTAGAAAAGTTTCCTCAGATAAAAAACCTTACTTGTTATACGATCAATGAAATTGATGAAATTACAAATCACATACATAACTTAATTAAAGAAAACATTGCTCCAGTAAAAGGCTTGGTATTAACTGGCGGAAAGAGTACTCGTATGGGAACGGATAAATCGCTGTTAGATTATTATGGAAAGCCACAAAAAGAATATGCAAAAGAACTATTAGAAAACAATGGGTTAGAAACATTTTATTCGGTGCAATCTGTATCTGATAACCCAGAAGAAATTCATGATACCTTTTTAAATCTTGGTCCTTTTGGCGGTATTTGTTCTGCTTTGCAAAAAGACCCAAATTCTGCGTGGTTAGTATTAGCTACAGATATTCCTTTTGTGAATGATGAGTTAATTCAGTTATTATTACAAAAAAGGAATCCGAGTAAAATAGCGACTGCAATTAAAGGTAAAAACAAAGATTTCCCAGAACCTTTAATCACTATTTATGAGCCAAAAGCATATTCCAAAATGTTACAATACTTAGCACAAGGGTATTCTTGTCCTCGTAA
>CBDTZS010000064.1:0-18655 GCA_965364955.1 uncultured Tenacibaculum sp.
GATTCAACTTACTTAAAGTCAAAGTGTTTATAGGTTAATTGAATTAAACTTCGTAAATTTGCACTCCTTTTTACAATAACAGATTTATAAAAGGAATGAGAAAATAAAATTTATATAAATTTCTCTTAGCGTTAGTGTTGTTAAGAATCTGACTAACAAAAAGATACAAAGTATTATTCAGGATGTCTGAAGAAACAAAAACAGTAGCTGCTGAAGCAGTAGTAAATCCAGCAGAATTTTTAGCAACATTTAATTGGCATAAATACGAAGAAGGTATTGATGAAGTTGATGAAGTTAAATTAAAAGAATTTGAACAAGCGTTAGTCGGTACCGTAGGTTTCGTAAACGAACGTGATGTAATCGAAGGTACAGTAACAAGAATTACTGATAGAGATGCAATTATCGATATCAATTCTAAGTCAGAAGGAGTAATTTCTTTAAACGAATTTCGTTATAATCCAGGTTTAAAACTTGGTGACACTGTTGAAGTATTAGTTGACAAAAGAGAAGATGCTTCTGGTCAATTAGTATTATCTCACAAAAAAGCACGTGTAATTAAAGCATGGGAACGTGTTAATAATGCACATGAAACTGGTGAAATCGTTAACGGTTTTGTTAAGTGTAGAACTCGTGGAGGTATGATCGTTGATGTATTTGGTATTGAAGCATTCTTACCAGGTTCTCAAATTGATGTGAAACCTATTCGTGATTACGATCAGTATGTAGAGAAAACAATGGAATTCAAAGTTGTGAAAATCAACCACGAATTTAAAAACGTTGTAGTATCTCATAAAGCGTTAATCGAAGCAGATTTAGAAGATCAGAAAAAAGAAATCATCGGTCAATTAGAAAAAGGACAAGTATTAGAAGGTGTTGTTAAAAACATTACTTCTTATGGTGTCTTTGTTGATTTAGGTGGTGTTGACGGATTAGTACATATTACTGATTTATCTTGGTCTCGTATCAACCATCCGAATGAGGTTGTTGAATTAGATCAGAAATTAAACGTTGTAATTTTAGACTTTGATGATAACAAATCTAGAATCCAATTAGGTTTAAAACAATTATCTGCCCATCCTTGGGAAGCTTTAAACACTGAATTAGCAGTTGGTGATAAAGTAAAAGGTAAAGTTGTTGTTTTAGCTGATTATGGTGCATTCGTAGAAGTTGAAGAAGGTGTTGAAGGATTAATTCACGTTTCTGAAATGTCTTGGTCTACTCACTTACGTTCTGCTCAAGATTTCGTAAAAGTTGGTGACGAGGTAGAAGCTCAAATCTTAACATTAGATCGTGAAGATCGTAAGATGTCTTTAGGTATGAAGCAATTACACCCAGATCCATGGACAGATATTACTACTAAATATCCTGTAGGTTCAACTCATTCTGGTACTGTACGTAACTACACTAACTTTGGTGTATTCGTAGAGTTAGAAGAAGGAATTGACGGATTAGTGTATATCTCTGATTTATCTTGGACTAAGAAAATTAAGCATCCATCAGATTTCGTAACTGTTGGTGACAAATTAGATGTTCAAGTATTAGAATTAGATGTAGAGAACCGTAAGTTAAACTTAGGTCATAAGCAAACACAAGATAACCCTTGGGATGCTCATGAAGCTACGTATGCAATCGGATCTACTCACGAAGGTTCTATTAAAGAGAAGAATGATAAAGGTGCAACTGTAACTTTTGCAGATGGAATCGAAGCATTCGCTCCAACTCGTTTCTTAGAAAAAGAAGACGGAACTAAATTAGTTAAAGGTGATACTGTACAGTTCATCGTTACTGAATTTAGTAAAGAATACCGTAGAATTGTTGCTTCTCATACTTCTATCTTTAGAGAAGAAGAAAAGAAGAACATTAAGGTTGCTGCTAAAAAAGCTGCTGATGTAGAAAAAACTACTTTAGGAGATATTGGTGGATTAGCTGAATTAAAAAGAAAAATGGAAGGAAAATAATTTCCTGAAATCATAAATTTTTGAAACCGCTACGCAAGTAGCGGTTTTTTTATGCTATAAATTCATATATTATTATTATTATTATTATATATTACGGCAAGTTTTAACCCCAATACTATCTTATTATGAAATTACACAAAAGAATATTAGGCACACTTTTAACGTTTGTTTTAGTCATTACTTTAAATGGCTGTTCAGGATGTGATAATCAGAACCCATCAGCAAGAGTTGTGAATAATGGAACAAACGATGTAAGTGTACAAATTAAAACGTCAGAAGGTAATACCGAGAATATTAACAATGTTGCCTCAGGTACGTCTTCAGATTATGTAAGTTATGCTGCAGGAGAAATAGTATATACTATTGTTTTAACCGATAAAACAGAAGTTGTAGAAACAGTGTCAATGTCATTTTGTAGAAATTACGAAATAGCTATAGACGAAAATAATACTATTACAACAACATCTACAGTGGTAGATTAAACATACAATACCTTTATAAAAAACTTCTTAAAATTATTTAAGGAGTTTTTTTGTTTTATATAACCAATGTTATAGTTAAACCCATTCTGATGTATCATTAATTTCTTAAATACCATTATATTTGTACTCAAATAAAAAAATACGATGACACTTATAAAATCTATATCAGGAATTAGAGGAACAATAGGAGGTAATACAGGTGATAACCTTACTCCAGTTGATGCTGTGAAATTTGCTGCTGCTTATGGAGCATTTATAATAAAGAGAAATCCAGAAGCTAAGAAAATAAAAGTAGTTATAGGTAGAGATGCTCGTATTTCGGGTAAAATGATAAGTAACTTAGTTGCCAATACTTTGGTTGGTTTAGGAATTAACGTAGTAGACTTAGGTTTGTCTACAACACCAACAGTTGAAATTGCCGTTCCATTAGAAAAAGCTGAAGGAGGAATTATTTTAACAGCTTCTCACAATCCAAAACAATGGAATGCTTTAAAACTTTTAAATGAAAAAGGAGAATTTTTAAATGGTGCTGACGGGGAAGAGATTTTAAAATTAGCGGAAAATGAAGATTTCACTTTTGCTGAAGTTGATGATTTAGGAACTTATAGAAAGAATAAAAAGTATTTAAATAAACACATTAAAGAAGTTTTAAAATTAGATTTAGTAGATGTAAAAGCTATTAAAAAGGCGAAGTTTAAAGTAGTAGTTGATGGTGTTAATTCTACAGGAGGAATTTTTATACCTGCTTTATTAAAAGAATTAGGCGTTAAATGTGTTGAGTTATATTGCGAACCAAATGGTCAGTTTCCTCACAACCCTGAACCTTTAAAAGAAAATTTAACTGATATTTCGAAGTTAGTCGTTAAGAAAAAAGCGGATTTAGGAATTGTTGTTGATCCAGATGTCGATCGTTTAGCTTTAATTTCAGAAGACGGTTCTATGTTTGGTGAAGAATATACCTTAGTAGCTTGTGCAGATTATGTATTGGGAAAATTAGGAGGAGGAAATACCGTTTCTAATTTATCATCGTCTAGAGCATTACGTGACGTTACAGAAAAACATGGAGGAACTTATACCGCTAGTGCTGTAGGTGAAGTTAATGTTGTTCAAATGATGAAAGACACAGATACTGTTATTGGTGGAGAAGGAAATGGAGGTATCATTTATCCAGATTCTCATTACGGTCGTGATTCACTAGTTGGGGTAGCGTTGTTTTTATCACACTTAGCTCATAAAAAAATGTCTTGTAAAGAATTAAGAGACTCGTACCCAAGTTATTTTATGAGTAAAAATAAAATACAATTAACACCACAAATTGATGTTGATAAAATTTTAGAAACAATGGCTTCTACATACAAGAATGAAGATGTTAATACAATTGATGGTGTAAAAATTGATTTTACTAATGAATGGGTACATCTACGTAAATCGAATACCGAACCAATTATTAGAATCTACACAGAGAGTACAAGTCAAGAAAATGCAGACACCCTTGCAGAGCGATTTATAACAGAAATAGAACAAATAATAAAATAAGAAAGTTGAAAGTAAGAGCAATCAGTTTATTGATGATGTTGTTAACAGTATCAATAATGGTAGGACAGGAAACAGAGAACGAAGTTCAAAAAAAGAAAGTAACTAATAAAGGAAAGTTTTTCGTGTATTGGGGATGGAACTGGGCTAGTTATAGCGATTCTGATATCCGTTTTAAAGGAGATAATTATGACTTTACTTTATCGAATGTAAAAGCACAAGACAGACAAACGAAATTTTCATTTAATGATTATTTTCACCCAGGAAGAGTTACCATTCCTCAAACAAATTATAGAATTGGATACTTTTTTAAAGAGAACTATACCATTTCAATTGGAGTAGATCATATGAAATACGTAATGATTGATGATCAAGATGTAAAAATAAATGGTAATATTAATATTGGAAATACCAAGTATGATGGAACCTACACGAATGAAAACATCAATTTAGCAGCTGATTTTTTACGTTTTGAGCATACAGATGGATTGAATTATTTAAATGTAGAAGTAAAACGTTTTGACGATGTAAGCCATTGGTTTGGTTTAGATTTAGAAAATTTACAAATCAATTTGACTGAAGGAATAGGGTCTGGTATTTTATATCCAAGAACTGACACGACTTTATTAGGTAAAGAGAGACATGATAATTTTCATTTATCAGGTTACGGAATCTCAATAGGAGCAGGTTTAAATATTGTTTTTTTAAAGCATTTTTTTATACAAGCTGATCTAAAAGGAGGCTATATAAATATGCCAGATATTAAAACTTCACTTAGCTCTGCAGATAGTGCAACACAAAGTTTTTACTTCTTTGAAAATACTATTTTAATAGGAGGTAAGTTTAGAATTTAATAAACAAAAGTTACAAATAATTTAATGGTGTAAATTTTAGGATAACTTTTAATAGACCTCTAATTTTAGACCTTGAATACAATATCAAATTATGAATTTAGAACAGTATTTTGCTAAGTTTAAAAAAAACATTATAGGTGTTAATCAAACATACCCATCTCCTTACGGAGAGCAAAAGATGGTATATACAGATTGGACCGCAAGCGGAAGATTATATAGGCCTATAGAGGAACAACTATTAAACAAATTTGGCCCTTTTGTTGCTAATACACATACCGAAACTTCAACTTCAGGAGCTGCTATGACTCTAGCGTATCATGAAGCTCGAAATATTATTAAACGCCATGTAAATGCATCAAAAGATGATGTGTTAATTACAGAAGGTTCAGGGATGACAGGTGTTGTAAATAAATTTCAACGAATTTTAGGGTTAAAAGTCTCTGAAAATTTAAAAGAACATACAGAGATTCCAGAAGAGAAACGGCCAATTGTTTTTGTAAGCCATATGGAACATCATTCTAATCAAACTTCATGGATAGAGACTATTGCAGATGTTGTAGTAGTTCCTTGTAATCAAGAAGGATTGCTTTGCTTAGATATGTTTGAAGAAACCATAAAAGAATATTCAGACAGACCCATAAAAATAGCATCTATTGTTGCTGGATCTAACGTAACAGGTATTGAAACTGATTACCATAAAGTAGCCTCACTTATTCATCAATATGGCGGTTTATGTTTTGTAGACTTTGCTTGTTCAGCTCCATATGTAGATATGAATATGCATCCAGAAAATGAAGATGAGTACTTAGATGCTATTTTCTTTTCTCCTCATAAATTTTTAGGAGGCCCTGGTAGTTCTGGTGTTTTGATTTTTAATAAGAAACTTTACAAAAATATGGTTCCTGATAACCCAGGAGGTGGTACCGTTAGTTATACAAATCCTTGGGGTGGTCATGATTATTTTGATGATGTAGAAACTCGCGAAGATGGTGGAACACCGGCTTTTTTACAAACAATTAAAATAGCGTTATCCATTCAGTTAAAAAACCAAATGGGAACTGATAAAATGAAGCAACGAGAAGATGAAATAAATCCAATTATTTTTGATTGCTTAGAAAATTTAGACGGTGTAAAAATATTAGCTCCAAATCAGAAAGATCGATTGAGTATTTTCTCTTTTTATTATGAAAAATATCATTTTAATTTAGTTGTTAAACTATTAAACGATCGTTTCGGAATTCAAACAAGAGGAGGTTGTTCTTGTGCTGGAACTTACGGGCATTTCTTATTAAATGTAGATTTAAGTACGTCAACAAGAATAAAAGATCAAATTTCTGAAGGTTGTAATACTGATAAACCAGGTTGGGTTCGTTTATCTATACACCCAACTGTTACAGACCAAGAAATACAGTTTATTTGTAATTCATTGAAAACATTAACCAATAATATTAAAGAATGGTCGAAAGACTATAAGTATGACATGGTTAAGAATGATTATGTACATATTACAACTGAACCTATTGAAAAAGAATTAATAGCAGATTGGTTTACCTTATAATATGAGTATTTTAAATATTCCATTTTTAGAAGAAAACTATTCTAAAATAAAAGAAGAAAAAATAGTAGGTAGGTATATTACTTTAAAAGATATAAAACCTCTTTATGATGATTTAGATGTTAATATTGAATCTAAAGTAATCGGTTTATCTGAAGAAAATAGAGATATTTACCAACTTAAGTTAGGTAATGGAAAAAAGAAAATACTTATTTGGAGCCAAATGCACGGTAATGAAAGTACTGGAACCAAGGCTGTTTTTGATTTATTAAACTTTATTAAACTATCTGCTAAGAATGATATTGTTAGTTCTATTTTAAACAATTGTGCTATTACAATTATTCCGATGTTAAATCCTGATGGAGCAGAAGTATATACTCGCGTTAATGCAAATGAGATTGATTTAAACAGGGATGCCGTTGATTTAAAAGCTAAAGAAAGTAGGTTATTACGTGAAATTCTAGATGAATTTAAGCCTGACTTTTGTTTCAATTTACATGATCAAAGGACTATATTCGGAGTAGAAGGGACCTCTAATCCTGCTTCTATTTCATTTTTAGCACCATCAGAAGAAGAAACTCGTAAAGTTACAAAGGGTCGTAAAGAAACCATGAATGTAATTATTGCTATGAATAATTTATTACAACAGTTAATACCTAATCATATTGGTAGATATACTGATGAGTTTTATCCAACTGCAACAGGAGATAACTTTCAAAAGCTAGGATATAATACTGTATTAATTGAAGCAGGTCATTACCCGAAAGATTATGATCGTGAAATCGTAAGAAAATATAATTTCTATGCCCTTTTACAAGGGATTTATCATATTTCTATCTCTCAAAACTTTATAAATCACTTAGATTATTTATCTATTCCAAACAATATCAAGAACTTCTATGATGTTATATATAGAGCAAAAAATAATGAAAAAGATGTCGCATATCAGTATGTTGAGAAACTAGAAAATGGTAAATTTGCATTGAGCTTAACAAAAGAAAAAGAAGGTGATTTATCTTCATTTTTGGCACATGAAGAATTTAATAAATAAGACAAAAAATTAAAGATTTCTCAATAAAAGTCTTTTTAAATTAGAAAAAAATTATATTTTAGCAATATTACTTGAAGAAAATAAAATAATGAAGAAGTTTGTACTAGATGAGATTGATCATCAAATTTTAGACATTTTAATTGAAAATGCACGTACCCCATTTACTGACATCGCAAAAAAATTATTAGTCTCGGCTGGTACTATTCACGTGCGTGTTAAAAAAATGGAAGATGAGGGTATTATTCAAGGTTCAACGTTAACATTGAACTACGATAAAATGGGATATACTTTTATAGCCCATGTTGGTGTATATTTAGAAAAAACATCGTTGACTCAACATGTTTTAGATAGCTTACGCTTAATACCAAATGTAACTGTTGCATATGTTACTGCAGGTAAATACAATATATTTTGTAAAGTAAGAGCAAAAAGTACCAATGATGCTAAAGACATTATCTATCAAATAGATGATATTAATGGTGTTAATCGTACTGAAACGATGATTTCTTTAGAAGAGAGTATTAACGATAAGAAACGTTTAATGCACGCTATTTTTAAGGAGATATAATAATATAAAATTACTTTATTTAAAAAGGTTGACAATGTCAGCCTTTTTTTGTTTTAATTAAGTATAAAATCAACCTTGTTTATATTAATTCTAATATATTTGTTTGCTAAAATTTTGATTAAATGAATATTACAAATCGTAGTTTGCATAGAGATTTTGCTTATTTCTATGTAGGTCTAATAATTGCTTTTTCTTTCTCAGGAATTATATTAAATCATAGAGGAGATTGATATCCTATGGATTATACATACGAAAATAAAGAAGTAATACTCGTTCTTCCTGAAAATACAAAAGAAATCACTAAAGAGTTTATAGAGGAAGCTACTAAAGATTTGAATTTAAAATATGATGGACATAGAATAAGAGAAGACAAACTCAGGGTTTATTATAAAAGTAATACGGTTTTAGATGTTGATATAAAATCAGGTAAAGGAAATTTAGAATTCAAAAGGAAAGTACCAATTATAGGTCAATCAATGTATTTACATAAAACGACAAATAATTTTTGGGTTTGGTATTCTGATATTTTTGGAGCAGCAATGCTATTAATTGCAATCACCGGAATTTTGATTCCTGCGGGTAAAAACGGATTTTCTAAAAGAGGGTGGAAGCTAGCTATACTAGGGATAATATTTCCGATTCTTTTTTTGATTCTGTTTCCTTAAATAGTCCTATCGAATCTTTTAAACACAGTATTCCAATTATTTGGTAAGTTGCTTTTTATTACCGTTTTTTTCTTTAGAAAAAGGATTAACAAACTCAAGTGAATAGGGTGTAAAAATAGGTTTTCACAGTTAAAATCATCAATAAAAATTACGTTATGGTTCTTATCTCCGTATTTTGGATCACCAATTAGCGGATGGCTTATTTCATTCATATGAATACGTAGTTGGTGTAATCTTCCTATAGTAAGAAACTACACCTTGAAGTATCATAAGGTTTTACAGGAATATCTAAAATAACTTTAGGAACTGTTTTTAAATGTGTTTCCACTTTTTTATAAACATCAGATTCTCTTCGTTTTACTGGTGAACACGCTCTTACACTTGCGCAATATGTTTTTTTATCTAATTATTTGTAAAGAATTTCTGAAATTTAGGCACATGTTTGGCTTCTTTCGCTAATAAAATAATTCTCACTGTTTTTTTATACAAACGTTGTATCGGATATAATTTATGCTCAAATTGATTATATAATAATTGCAATAATGAATCTTCATCAGAAACATTTCGTGAATGATGCACAACACTATTATTAGGTTTAGTAACACAAATTATATATTCATCTTCAAAAAGAATAGTAAGGCTCATCGGTTTTAATTCTTTATAGCCGTAATCTTGGATAAATTAAACTCCATTAAAGATAATAATATAAGCGTAATGCCAATTACGCAAGCAGGAAACTCTTTATCTTCTTTATACATTATCAGCGCTTTCTGTTAATTATAAGTATTCTTAAATTATTTAACGAATAGCACTTATTAGTTATTTTTAAAAAGGCTATACCTAAGTAAGTTGAAATTATTATGTTAAAGAAATGTTAACGTAATTAGGGTTAACCCTAATTTCAATTAGGGTTATTGGGTATTGTGTAAATTTAAAACATGTCTTACTTTTCACAAATTATTGATATTTAAAATAATGATAATTTTAAAAGAAGAACAAACAACTTGTATCTTAATTTTAACAGAGGTATTGAACAAAAGAAATTATGTAAGAAGTAATTGTGTGTTTTTAACAAGTTATTCAGAAGGTTAAATAATTAAAAAATGAATCATATCTCTATTATAATGTAGAAAGAGAATGTTAATGAGCCGTAAATTAAACAAGTAATTACGGTTATCAAGAATATAACAGCCAACAATAATCCTAAATTTAGATATTATGAGAATAAAAAATCAAACAAATGGAGTTTCACTACATGTAATTGCTGGAACACATGTTGTGCTTCTTTGTTTAGATGTTGATGTTAACGCAAGAAAAGAGTTATTAGGTTTTACTCTAAAACGTAAAAATATTTCTTCGGGAAAAGAAACTATCTTAAAAGGATTTAAAGAATTTGAAAATAAAGGGGAAGAGAGTGATGAACATATAATTCAAGCATTTCTTTGGGGAGATTATACAGCAATACCTAATACGGAGTATGATTACTCTGCAACACCAGTTTATGGAACTCCAAAAAGCAGAAGAAATGGAGATAAAATTACAGTAAAAATAGCTACTGAAGATCCAAATTCAGGAACTCATGGAGTCTTTTTTAATAGAGGAACCGTTGGGCAAGCCTATGCTGAAAAATTCGCAAATAAAAGTCCTGATAAAATCCCAAATAATGAAGCTTACAAATGGTTATCTCGGGGGTTAGAGGAAGCTATGCTTGCATTTATAGGTCAAGCAAAGGGAGAAGATTATTCTTTAAGAGTAGCTGCTTATGAGTTTGATCATGTACCTGTTATTCAAGCTTTATATAACGCTTCAAAAACTGGGGCTGATGTAAAAATTATATACGATCGGTCAAAAAGAGGGCCATGGGAAAGCACAGACAATGCGACAGCTCAAGTTCCAGGAGTTGAAAAATTAATGATTCCGAGGTCAGCAAATTCTTCTATAAAGCATAACAAATATATTGTGCTATTATACAAAGGCGAACCAAAAGAAGTTTGGATGGGGTCTACCAATTTCACTAAAGGAGGAATTTTCGGACAATCTAATGTTGGCCATATTGTTAGAGATCTTAAAATTGCTTCAGAGTATATGAAATATTGGACTAGGCTTTCTAAAAATCCAGAAATGAAAGATATCCGTCCAGAAAATGATAAACATACACCAACTCCTATTGGTAAAGTAGACAAAGGAATTACACCAATTTTTAGTCCAAGAGAAGATTTAAGTGTATTAGAATGGTATGGAAAACAAATCGAAGAAGCAACTAAATCTATTGGTTTTACTGCTGCCTTTGGCGTGAATCAAGATTTTGCAGACGTTATGAGTAAAGAAGATGAATCGCTACGATACATTCTGCTAGAGCATGAAGGAAAAACATTTGATACTTTTAAAGACACAAAAAACAATAAAATTGCTCTAGGAGCAATTTTAAATGAACATGAAATAGAAGAAGAAGGACTTAAAAATTGGGAAGAAGAACATTTAACAAATTTAAATTTACATGTAAAATATTTGCATACTAAATACCTTTTTATTGATCCTTTAACAGACGACCCAACACTTATTACTGGGTCTGCAAATTTTTCTGAAGCATCGACTAAAAACAATGATGAAAACATGATCATTATTAGAGGAAATACTGAAGTTGTAGATATTTATCTTACAGAATTTACACGTTTATTTAACCATTATGAATTTCGTGATCAAATGGCTAATCACGGTCTGGATGAAGTTTATTTTAGTGATTATTTGGCTAAAGATAATTCTTGGACCAATATTTACTTCAAAAAAGGGACACTGCATTATATGGAACGTGAACTCTTCAGGTAGTAAATAACTTTAAAAAATTAAGACATCATAAATATTTTAAATAAATCCGCTTTATGAATGAAAAACAAATTTGCATTGGTGGTCAAGTATGTAATGAAAAGCTCTCAGCAAATTTAATTTTTGCAGAAGGTCAAGATCTTACGCATCAAAATAAAGAAGCATTATGGGAAATTTTTGAAGCAATTGGAATTAATTGGTCTAATACGGTATATGACTCTAATAATCAAAGAAGTTCTTGGTATGAAATGCTAAAAGCCAAAACTGAAAACGCACCTAATTATACAGGAGAATATGTAAATGCCATTTATGTAATGAATGAACTAGTAGATATGCATGGTACAGATGGCGCTTATAAAAAAATATTTTTTGAAAGTGGTATAGATAACAATGCTCCACCAACTACACGATTAGCTCATTGTAAAATTTTTGTGGTTAATGAATTTATCCGAATGCAAATTACTGCTGGTGGATTTAAAAGTTGGGGAACTAAGTACGGAGGAGAACAAGCAAAAAACTATCATGGTTTTTTAGGAGGAACTCGATACAATCGTCTGTCGAGAGTACGTGCTTACGACCCAGATAATACGAACTTAAAAAAAGAAAACGATGAGAAATAAGTTTGATTTCGTAATCGTTGGCGGTGGAGTTGCTGCTGCAACCATTGCTAAAGGTTTATTAGAACATAAGCATGATATTTCTATATTAATTTTGGAAGCAGGACCCGAAATTATAGCAAAAGATAGACGTTTTTGGTGGGATTATATTACTAGAGGTGAAAGACCATATACCTATACTTACGATCAAAAATTTGAAGCAGGTTCTACAGGAAATATTGAATATCAAACCGACGGTGTTCGTGTAAAAGCATATGGTGGCTCTACAATGCACTGGGGAGCATGGAGTTTACGTTTCAGACCAGAAGATTTTAATCTTTTCACTAATACAGGTGAAGGTGCCGATTGGCCTATTAATTACGAAGATTTAGAACCCTATTATAATGATGCTGAAGCATTTTTATCTGTCTGTGGTGATGATGCTGCAAATTGGGTTCCTAGATCGAAGCCATACCCAGTACCACCTTTTGAGTGGACTGCTGCAGATGGAGAAATGATTAAAGCTTGGGAGCAATTAGATGTTGTGTATCAAGATGGTGATATAGATCTGGGTAAAAACAGTAAAATAAAATCTGGAAAAATGCCAATAGCACGTTATCGAAAATGTATGACAACAGGTACGTGTAAATACTGCCCTATTGGTGGTCGTTTTAATGCGCAATACGTGTTAGATGATTTAAAGAATGATTCTCGATTTATTAATTTTGAAGTTCGAGTAAATTCACCAGTACATCAAGTAAATTCTTCTAGTAAATCTAAAATAGAATCGGTAACATACACAGACAATTTAACAGGGAAAGAAAATATAGTATCTGGAAATACTGTAATACTAGCTTCAGGAGCCTATAATGTTCCAAAGCTTTTGAGAGCTTCTAAAAATGAATTTTGGAAAGATGGAATAGGAAATGATACCGATTTGGTAGGACGTTATGTAGTATCGCATTCTATGTTAAATGTGGTTGGTAAAGCAAAATCAAACCCTAATGGGTGGTTTCAAGAATATGATTTCCCAACACTAATGTCTCATAGTTATAACACTAAAGAACATCAAAAGAAAGGAAAGATTTTTATGTTTAAAAATCGTTCAACTCCTAATGTTGATATTGCTCAACTAATGATTGATGGTAAAACTAGAGAAGAAATTGATAAGGTTGTTTATGGAGAAATGACCATCAATATTCAAGCTTTTTTAGAAGAAAAGGGGAAGCATAGTAATCGATTAGAAGCAAGACAAGGAACAGATCGTTTTGGTTTACCACAAACAACAGTACATTTTAGTAGAACAGAAGAAGAAATGGCAAATGCTAATGATCGTTTACGATTATTAGAACAAATTATAAAAAAAATGGGATTAGAAATAATCTCTTCTCGTGTAGACAAACCAGGTGGGCACCATACTACAGGAACAGCACGTATGGGAACAGCACCCGAAAATAGTGTTACAGATAAATTTATGAGAATACACGATACCGATAATTTATATGTGTGCTCAAATGCAGCTTTGCCAACAGGTAGTGCAGTAAACCCAACTTTAACTCTTACAGCTATGGCTTTTAGATTGGTTAACCATTTTATTAAAAACAACGAATACTAAGGTGAATTATATGTCAAAAGATAAAACATTATTCAATAATACATTTCAAGAAAAAGCATTAAATCTAACGAATGTTAAAGAATTAATTGAGCATTCTAAATCGGTAAAAAACATTGATGAAGATAAAATGTTTGTTTTAAAAGAGTTACTTAATAATGCTGTAATTCTTGAGTTTGCAACGATTCCTATTTATTTACAGGCAATGTGGACTATAAAAGATAATAAGTGCGAAGTAGCAAAGTCTATTCGTAATATTTTTCAAGAAGAAATGCTTCATATGGCAATGGTTTGTAATATGATAGCAGGAATTGGTGGGGAACCAAAAATTTATAATACTAAAAATAGGTTAAATTTTCCTTCGGGACTTCCAGGAGGCGTACACCCTAAATTGTTTTTGTATTTAGAAGGATTAAACGATAGTTCACTTCGTAATTTCATGGAAATAGAATTGCCAGAAGAAGTTGCAGATATCTATGATTATGATTCAGGAGAGCTTGTAGATATAGGAAATATTTGCGATAAAAACGGTGTTATACAGAAAGGGAAGCACGATAAAAATCATGCGCACAATGCTACTATTGGTGAATTATATGACAGGATTAACGAACTGTTTCAAGAATTACAACCAAAGATGAATGTTGAACGTCAATTAGCAGGCCCTTTATCGTGGTGGGTAATGGAAGATGCTACAAGTGTCTCTAAAGCTATTGATATGATTAAAGAGCAAGGGGAAGGTTCTGAAAACGTAACTCCAGCTAGTACAGGAATGGAAGATTTGGCACATTTCTACCGTTTTTGGGAGGTTTTTTATCAAAAGAAAATTGTTCAAGAAGGAGATAAATATTATTTCAAAGATGCAAATCCGCGTCCTGAAACCTATACTATAGCAAGAGTTCCTGAAGGTGGTTATAAAGAAGCTAATGTTTCTAAAGAAGTTTGGCATTTAACAAATAGTTTTGATGAAGTATATACCGAATTAGTGAAATTTTTAGAAGATGCTTGGGCGATAAACGGAAGGGGACAAGCGGCTTTAGTTAATGCTATTGAAGTAATGTTTAAGTTAGAACAATATGCATTACCATTAATGAAAATTCCAATTCCGGGGAAATCTGAAAATTACGGACCAAGTTTCAGGCTTATTTAAATAAGATCAATTAAACTAATTACACATAAAAATATAATAATGAACAAACAAACTATTTTAGTTGCTTTTTTGCTACTTACTACCTTCAATTTCTTTGCTCAGAATAAAGATGCAACCAAATATACTATCGGTCAAAATGTTCCTGAATTAGGAGGTATTATATTTCATTTAGATGCAACTGGTAAGCATGGGTTGGTTTGTGCTTCTCAAGATCAAAGCACAGGAAGTCAATGGCATTACGGAGCATTCACGAAGACCAAATCTTTAGATAGTATCGTTGGTTCAGGAAAAGCCAATACTTTAAAAATTATTGTTAGTCAAGGTACCAAACCATACGCGGCTCAACTTTGTAATGATTTAAGTTTGAATGGTTTTACAGATTGGTATTTACCATCAAAAGAAGAACTGAGTCTTATGTTCACAAATATTGGACGTGGAGCTAAGTCTCCGCATAAAGATGTTGGTAATTTTGCCAGCGACTTCTATTGGAGTTCTACAGAACTAGATCTTAACTTCGCTTGGGCTCAATACTTTTTAGAAGGGAATATATTCACAGACCTCAAGAATCATGATTGTCGTGTACGTGCTGTTCGATCTTTTTAATAAATAAATATTAAGAAGTCTTTTAGATTAAAATTTTTAAACAAAATGGATATAAAAGAATATAAAAATTGGCAGGTAGTTGTAGTATGTGAGCTAAATGCTTCGGCTGCTGATGTATGGCATTTGGTCGGAGGTTTTTATAACCTAAATCAATGGCATCCAGATATTCCAATTTGTGAAGTTCCGAAAGAACAAGGAGAAGAAAGAGACATTCGTAGAAAATTAAGCTTCCCTGGTCAATCTCCAACATGGGAGGAATTAGTTTTTATGGATAATGAAAATATGCGTTATAATTATAAATGGCATAAAGGTGCTTGGGGAGAAACAACACAGAAATATCATGCTCAAATTCAAGTAATAGAAACTGAGTTAGATAAGCGCTGTTTAGTGCAATGGTCCTCTAAGTTTTATGCTACTGAAGATGGATTAACTCAGTTCTATAAGAATGGGTTTGAAAATTTGGTAAGTATGTTTGGAGGAAAATTAACGAGTAATAAAATATAAAAAATGGGAAGTTTCGTAGAGATTAATGACACATTAGAATTAACAAAAGAGCAGGGATTTCCTGTAGATATTTTTCAATTAGAAAAACATAAAGAACATCCAATTACTTTAGAGGATGTAAAAGGTAAAGTATTTGAATTTAAAAATAAGCCAAGTGCAAGAATTTTTCAAATGGATCCTGTACGAGTTTACTTTGTGCATAATATAAATGGAAAATGGCTTTTTTGGGGTCGAGTTCTTATTCAGTCTCAACATATTTATAAAGCTTTAAGTGCTGATGGAACTTGGGATGGAGAATCATGGCAAACGGACGGGACCTATACTATTTTAAACGTATATGATCCAGAGTATCAGTATACATTTACATTAAATGAGGCACCAGATGATAGAAATTATTATAAGTAGTAAATCTACTTTAGAAGCTTAAAAAAATAAAAATAAAATGACATCTGAAAGATTAGAAACTTTTAGTGATGGTGTACTTGCTATTATTATCACCATTATGGTTTTAGAGTTAAAAGTACCTAAAGAATATACTTTAAGGGCTATTTATGACATCTTACCGACCTTTATTAGTTACATGGTTAGTTTCTTATATATAAGTATCTATTGGGTTAACCATCATAAACTCTTTAAAACAGCTAAAAAAATAAATGATACTATTTTATGGAAAAATTTACACTTGCTATTTTGGTTATCTGTAATTCCGTTTACAACTGATTGGATAGGAGATGGAAATCATCATACAGATGTTGTTCCTGTAGTTTTGTATGGATTTGTGCTTCTTATGAGTGAACTATCATTTCTACTTTTAAGAAACTCGATTGTTAAAATTCATGGTAAAACATCTCAGGTTGGTGTGAGTTTAAATAGAAGGATTTTAGATTTTCCTTGTATATCTATATATCTAATTGGCTTATTCTTCGCCTTTTTTAATACGTATATAGCCATGAGCTCTTTTTTATTGGTAGGCTTGCTAAAAGTTAATGAATCAAATTTTATTTTAAAAAAAATATACGTTAGCCAAAAACAAAAAACATGAAAAAAATAGTTGTTTTATTTATCGGAGTTATAGTGATTTCTTGTAATCAATATGGAAAAGAAAAATCAAAGAGCAATAAAAATCCTGCTAAATTAACTGAAGTATCGAATAATTTTGATTGGTTATTAGGTAAATGGAAAAGGAGTAATGAGGCAATAGGTAAAGAAACATTTGAAAATTGGGATAAGATAAGTGAAACTGAATATGTGGGTTTTAGTTGTACCATTCAAAATACAGATACTATTTACCAAGAAAAATTTAGGCTTGTAAAATTGAATAATAATTGGAATTTTAAAATTGAATTAAAAGGAGAATTGATTCCATCAATATTTAAAATGACAAGTTTTAATGCCGAAGAATTTATTTGTGAAAATAAAAACCTAAATTTCCCTAATAAGAAACTCGATTCCCCAAATAAAATAAGGTATTGGAAAGGCATAGATAAAATATATGCTACAATTTCAGGGAAAAAAATAAATTTACAATTTGATTTTGTAAAACTTAATGATTAATTATAGTTGTAAAAAATATTGATATTTATGTTTGTAGTAATAAAACCCATATTTTAGAAGATTAGGAATACATTATTTAGGATTGACAAACAATGTATAATTGTTTCTTAAAAAAAAGAACCATTAGTAAGCTTCAATGGTTCTTTAAGGAGTAACATCTATTTGAATCTGCAACAAAACGGCGCAAATGTTTGCGTTTCTTATTTACAGTATTTTATAAGCGCAGGTAATTTTATATACGAAAAAACTGGTACTTGTTCTAAAGCATTACAATTCTTTAACCACCAAGAAGGCTATGTAAAGAATGATAATGGTACCTTTAACTATGTATATCAATACAAAGACCATTTAGGAAATGTTAGGTTATCTTATACTGATAATAACAATGATGGAGTAATTATAGCTATTTCTGGACCAGATACAGAGATTATTGAAGAGTCAAATTATTACCCATTTGGACTGAAACATAAAGGGTATAATACTACATATGTTGGAGGGAATGCAACTGCACAAAAGTTTAAATACAATGGCATAGAGTTAGAAGAAGTTACAGGTTTATATGAAATGAATGTCAGAAGTTATGACCCAGCTGTTGCTAGGTTTACTTCTATTGACCCAGTTACACACCATTCAATGAGTACTTATACAGCTTTTGACAATAACCCTGTGTTTTGGGCTGACCCTAGTGGAGCTGATAGTGAGACTTTTGATGACTATTGGAATTGTCAAGTAGCTAATGATGAGAACGGAGGAATAGAAGATTCAGGTTCTAAAAAAAGTAATTCCAGTGAGAATAAATCTATAGATTTTGATAAAATGTTTAATGAAACCCCAGAAAATGGAGCGTCATATCATAACTTCTAAACAGGAGAAAGTTTTTCTGTTTTTAATGTATTTAAAACTATAGTAGGAGAAATGAATGAGTACATAAGAATGACTGCAATAAACAACGCCTTAGTTATAAGTGGACTTACAGGAGCGCAGTATAAAAAATTTTATAAAAAAGGAGTATGGGGACATGATGTATCATATATTACTAAATTAATGGGAGGTAAAAGAATTTCGCCATTCTGGGGATCTGTAGAACTCGATGGAGAAAGAAATCTAATATCGGCTGGCGAAGGTGTAATGGGGGAAATTATAGTAAATT
>CBDTZS010000065.1:0-18490 GCA_965364955.1 uncultured Tenacibaculum sp.
TTAGGATATCGTCTGCCAATTAATACTTTAGAAAGAAATTCTATTAGTTCATTAAAATTAACAGAGATTGGTGAATTTGGATTGTTAAGAAAGGAAAGGCCTCGCGTTCCGGCACACCTTCATACTGGAATAGATATTAAGAGACCTACAAATAATTATCAAAACGAACCAATATATCCAATATTAGAAGGGATTGTAATAAGTAAACGTCAAGACGGGCCATATGCACAGTTGATAATTGAACATGGAAGTGAACATAAATTTTGGACAGTTTATGAACATATTTCTGGAATAGAAGTAAATTTATTTGATTCTGTAAGTACAGAAACTAGAATAGCTAGATTCATGAATAGAAATGAACTTAATAATTATGGATGGCAATTTGATCACTTTCATTTTGAAATTTTAAAAATACAGCCTATTAGATTAGAACAAAATAATTTAAAACCAGAAAGGTTATTTTCGTCCTATACTTTAGCTTCTTATACAAAAGAAGATTTAGAGAAGTATTTTTACGATCCTCTTGATTTTCTAGAGAGACATCTAAATTAATAAAATAACAATATTTAAGGAATAAAGTAAAATGCTTTTTCTCCTTCAAAAAAATAAAGAATAAAAATATGAATACAGATAATATTCCAACAACAGAAGGAAACGAACTATTTTCAAGCAGGATAGATTTATCAAAATTAAAAGAAGCTGTTGTTAAGATAAAAGAACAGTTAGCAAAAGTAATCGTAGGTCAAGAAGAGTTTATAGAATTGTTATTGGTTTCGTTATTAGCGGACGGACATGTATTGATTGAAGGTGTACCAGGAGTTGCAAAAACTGTTACCGCAAAGTTATTAGCAAAAACGATTGCTACCGATTTTAGCCGAATTCAGTTTACACCAGACTTAATGCCTTCGGATGTGTTGGGAACGTCTATTCTAAACATGAAAACATCTAATTTCGAATTTAAAAAAGGACCAATATTTTCTAACGTTGTATTGATTGATGAGATAAACAGAGCGCCTGCAAAAACACAAGCAGCTTTGTTTGAGGTGATGGAAGAGAAGCAAATAACGATGGATGGAGAATGTTATGTTATGAATCCGCCTTTTATGGTATTAGCAACACAAAATCCGATAGAGCAGGAAGGAACTTACGCGTTACCAGAAGCACAGTTAGATCGTTTTTTATTCAAAATAAATGTAGGATATCCTAATTTAGAAGAGGAAATTAAAATTATCACAGCTCATAACGAGCGAAAAGGCGCATTGCCACAATCTAAAGTAGAAGCTGTTTTAACGGAGACAGATTTACTAGAATACAGAAGTAAAGTATTTGAAGTATTGGTAGAAGAGAAACTAATTAAATACATTGCTCAATTAATTTCGAATACACGTAATAACGCCCATTTATATTTAGGAGGTTCACCTAGAGCAAGTATTGCGGTGTTAATGGCTTCTAAAGCATTTGCAGCGATTAACGGACGTGATTTTGTGATTCCTGAAGATGTAAAAAAGAGTATTCACCCAGTGTTGCGTCATAGAATTATATTAACACCCGAACGCGAGATGGAAGGGATGACCGCTGATAAGGTTATTGAGATGATTGTTCAATCTGTAGAAGTTCCGAGATAGTGATTCAATTCTTTAAATCCATATACATTCATAGCCGCTTTTTTAGTTACATAAGCGTTCTTTCGGCATTGTTTTTAGTGTCGTTTTGGTTCCCATTTATATACAACGTAATATGGTTGTTGGTCTTGTTGTTTTTAATAACGATGTGCGTAGATTTAGTAATTTTATATCGATTTAAAAACGGATTTTCATCAAAGCGTGTCGTTTCAGATAAATTATCAAATTCTGATGAAAATGAAATTGCAATTACGTTAGAAAATAACTATCCGTTTCAAGTTTTTATTTCGTTGATAGATGAATTACCAGCGCAATTTCAAAAAAGGGATTTTGACTATAAAGCATCGCTTCAATCGGCAGAGAAATCAACTTTTACGTATACTGTTCACCCGGTAGAAAGAGGTGAGTACAACTTCGGAAATGTGCATGTTTTTGTATCTTCAGTATTACAAATGTTTTCCAGAAGATATACTTTTTCAGATGATAAAAGAGTAAAGGTATATCCGTCGTATGTTCAAATGAAAAAGTACGAGTTTTTGGCGATGCATAATAATCTGACAGAATTCGGAATGAAAAAAATTCGGCGTATTGGTCAGACGATGGAGTTTGAGCAAATTAAAAATTACATTCCGGGTGATGATGTACGGAATGTAAATTGGAAAGCGACAGCAAAAAGAGGGGCGTTGATGGTAAATCAATATCAAGATGAAAAATCGCAACCTATTTATTCAATTATAGATTTAAGTCGTGTTATGAAAATGCCTTTTGAAGGATTGAGTTTATTAGATTATGCTATAAATTCAACTTTAGCGTTTTCAAACATTGCATTATTAAAGAATGACAAAGCAGGAATGCTAACATTTTCTAAAAATGT
Source organism: uncultured Tenacibaculum sp. (assembly GCA_965364955.1). GTDB lineage: Bacteria > Bacteroidota > Bacteroidia > Flavobacteriales > Flavobacteriaceae > Polaribacter. The sequence continues at coordinate 2,497 of CBDTZS010000065.1, forward strand.
AGAAAAAATTATAGCGGCTAGTAATAAAAAAACAAATCTATCTGTAATTAACGAAGAGTTGTATAATATAACAACCGATTTTACAGATGCTAATTTTGCATTACTGTACGCAACAATTAAAAGGAAGGTTAATCAACGAAGTCTACTGATTTTATATACAAATTTTGAACATATATCTGCCTTAAAAAGGCAATTACCTTATTTAAAAGCAATAGCTAAAAAACATCTATTAGTTACCGTTTTTTTTGAAAACACGGAATTAGAGAATTTAATTACAGAAAATTCAGAAGATTTACAGAGTGTATATCACAAAACAATAGCAGAGAAATATACCTATGAGAAAAGGTTAATCGTAAAAGAATTAGAGCGAAATAGTATTCATGCCATTTTAACCAAACCAAAGCAATTATCAGTTAATGTGATAAATAAGTACTTAGAGTTTAAAGCGAAAGGAATGATATAAAAAAAGTGACCAAATTGGTCACTTTTTTTATATATAAGTAAGTTGAAAATTATTGAGCTTGTTGTAGTGCATCATTAAATTTCTCTACTATTTCATCCCAACCAGTAGCTAAGGCGTAACCTGTGTAAACGAAATAAAGAGCATTAATAATTAAAGCAATCATAGCAACAGTTTTAGCTGTTTTTATAGCTTTTACCGTAGTAGATTCATATTGATCAGGGTTAGCTTCGGTATCCTTCATTTTATTGTTAGCCATTATAAAAGCTGGTGCAGCTAATAAAATTCCTAGACCACCAAAACAGCAACATAAGAAACTGATGACTGATAAAACGTAAATAGTAGTTGGTTTAAATTGATTTTCCATAGTCTTTTTTTAATTTTTAGATTTATTGATTCATTTTTATAATATAACTTATCACAATAATAAGTACATTTATAATAGCTAAAATACTTATTATTTTTTGAGCATATTTAACTTTGTAAAAGAAATTTACAACAATAATTATAGCAAACAGCAGTAGGGTATATATAGCAGGATATATTTTAAAAGCTTCCATAAACTCACCATGAATTAATAAACTTAATGCACGTTGAATACCACAGCCTAAACAATCGACTCCAAAGAATTTTTTGTTTAAACAGGGTAACATATAATCATCTAGTTGTAAATACATTGTTTTTATTTAAACATATCCATTCCAGGAATATTAGGCATTCCATCTTTTGCAGCAATGGCTAATTCTTGTTCGTTAATTTCACTCGCTCTTTTTAAAGCTTTATTTAACGTTAAAATTAAATAGTCTTCTAACTCTTCTTTATCCTCTAGTAAAGACTCATTAATAGAAATTTCTTTAATTTCACTATTAGCAGTAACAGTAATTTTTATCGTTCCATTAGCAGTAGTTTCATCAATTAAAACGGTATCTAAACGTCTTTTAGTTTCTTCAACTTTTTGTTGGGCATCTTTTAATTTACCCATCATACCCGAAATATCTCCAAACATCTATTTTAAATTTATTTTAAAACAAAAATAGTATTTTCACAAGGAATTTAGCTACCCTAAAATAAAATGAAAAAAATAATACTATCTTCTATGGCTTTTAGCCTTATTTTTGCTTCCTGCAAAAAACAAGAAATGAAAAAAGAGATTATAGCTCCAATTGCTGAAAAGCAAGCAACTACCTTAGAGAAACACGGAGACGTACGTACTGATGATTACTTTTGGATGCGTTTAAGTGACGCCCAAAAAAATGCTGAAGTTAAAGACGAACAAACTCAAAAAGTATACGATTACTTAAATGCTGAGAACTCTTACTATGAAGAGAGAACGAAAGAAACAAAAGAGTTTCAAGAGCAGTTGTTTCAAGAAATGAAAGGTCGTATTAAAGAAGATGATGAATCTGTACCTTATAAGAGCGATGGATATTTTTATATTACACGTTATGAAAAAGGGCAGCAATATCCTATTCATAGCCGTAAAAAGAGCCATTTAGAGGCTGAAGAGGAAATCATGTTTAATGTAAATGATGAAGCAAAAGGGCATGATTATTTTCAATTAGGAGGTTTAAGTATATCACCAGATAATAAATTAACAACTTTTGCTACAGACACGGTAAGTCGCCGTCAGTATTTTATAAAAATTAAGAATCTTGTAACAGGAGAAATTTACCCTGATAAAATTGAAAATACGACCGGAGGTTCAGTTTGGGCGAATGATAATAAAACAGTGTATTACACGAAAAAAGATCCTGAAACTTTACGTAGCTCACAAATTTACAAGCATATTTTAGGAACTGACGCAGCTAAAGATGAATTAATTTTTGAAGAGAAAGATGAAACTTTTGGAACTTTCGTTACAAAAACAAAATCTAAAAAATATATTGTAATAGGTTCGTATAGTACTGTTTCTAATGAATATCAAGTTTTAGAAGCCGACAATCCTGACGGTGAATTTAGAATGATTCAAACACGTGAACGCGATTTAGAGTATGACATCGCACACTATGAAGATCATTTTTATATTAAAACAAATAAAGACGGAGCGACCAACTTTAAGTTGATGAAAACTCTAGAAACGAAAACTGAAAAAGAAAACTGGGTAGATGTAATTCCGCATAGAGAAGATACATTGTTCGAAGATTTTTCAATTTTTAAAGACTATTTAGTTTTAGAAGAAAGAAATAACGGATTAAATAAAATCCGTATTAAACGTTGGGACGCTACAGAAGATTATTATTTGCCTTTTAATGAAGAAACCTATTCTGCTGGTGTACATGGAAATCCAGAATTTGATACCGATGTTATTCGTTATTCATATAATTCTATGACTACTCCGAGTTCGGTGATCGATTTTAATATGAAAGATCAATCAAAAGAAGTTAAAAAAGAACAAGAAGTTCTAGGGGGTAAGTTTGATAAAGATAATTATGTAAGTAAGCGTATTTGGGTTACTGCACGTGATGGTAAGAAAGTAGCGTTGTCAATCGTACATCATAAAGATACAGAGTTAACGAAAGGTACTCCTATTTTACAATATGCCTACGGATCGTATGGTTATACTATTTCTGACGGATTTTCAACAACACGTTTAAGTTTATTAGATAGGGGGTTTGTATATGCTTTAGCGCATATTAGAGGAAGTGAATATCTAGGTCGTGAGTGGTACGAAGATGGAAAAATGTTGAATAAGAAAAATACGTTTAATGATTTTATTGATTGTTCGAAGTATTTAATTGACAATGGGTATACATCATCAGAACATTTATATGCAATGGGCGGATCTGCTGGTGGATTACTAATGGGAGCAATTATTAATATGAATCCTGAATTGTATAACGGAATTATAGCAGCAGTACCATTTGTAGATGTAATTTCAACAATGATAGATGATACTATTCCGTTAACAACAGGGGAATATGACGAATGGGGAAACCCGAATGATAAAGAATACTATGATTATATTAAATCATATTCTCCATACGATCAAGTAAAGGCAAAAGCATATCCGAATATGTTAATTACTACAGGGTTTCATGATAGCCAAGTACAGTATTGGGAACCAGCAAAATGGATAGCAAAACTTAGAGAAGTAAAAACAGATGATAATATGCTGTTTTTACATACCAATATGGAAGCAGGCCATGGAGGTGCTTCTGGTAGATTCGACGCATTAAAAGAAACAGCCGAAGAATATAGCTTCTTTTTAATGTTAGAGGGTAAGTTAGAAAAATAATTATATTTTTGCGCTCGATTGAGTGTAAGCGTCATTGTAAAAAATAACGAAGTAATCTCAACAAGATAAATTCGTGTTCATTTTTACAATGACGCTTTCTTATTTGATATAAACAATGGATAGACACAAAGGTATTACCAATTCAATTTTAGATTTAATAGGGCAAACCCCGATGATAAAGCTAGATAGAATAACTAAGGGTTTTTTAGGTACTTATTATGCGAAAATAGAAGCTTTTAACCCAGGGCATTCAGCTAAAGATAGAATAGCATTACATATCATTGAAAGTGCTGAAAAAAAAGGTATTTTAAAAAAAGGAGATACTATTGTTGAAACTACCTCTGGTAATACAGGGTTTTCACTAGCAATGATTAGTGTAATTAAAGGCTATAAGTGTATTTTGGCAGTAAGTGATAAATCTTCACAAGATAAAATTGATATGTTAAAATCAATGGGAGCTGAGGTACATGTTTGTCCAGCTTACGTTCCTGCTGATGATGCTCGTTCGTATTATGAAGTAGCAAAAAAATTACACAGAGAACACCCTGGATCTATTTATATAAACCAATACTTTAATGAGTTGAATATAGATGCTCATTATAAAACTACAGGCCCGGAAATTTGGGAACAAACAAACGGAAAAGTAACACATGTAGTTATTGCTAGCGGAACAGGAGGAACAATTTCTGGTACAGGAAAATACTTAAAAGAAAAGAACCCGAATATAAAAGTGTTAGGAGTTGATGCTATTGGTTCAGTTTTAAAAAAGTATCATGAAACGGGTACCTTTGATGAAAACGAAATATCTCCTTATAAAATTGAAGGATTAGGGAAAAACTTAATTCCAACTGCAACTGATTTTGATGTAATAGATATTTATGAAAAAGTATCGGATAAGGATGCTGCATTTAAATCAAGAGAATTGGTAAAGACAGAAGGCTTATTTTGTGGGTATACTTCAGGTGCTGTTTTACAAGCGACTCAACAGTATGCCGAAAAAGGATACTTTGATGAGAATAGTGTAGTTGTAGTTATTTTACCAGATCATGGTTCTCGTTATATGAATAAGATTTATTCTGATACTTGGATGAAAGAACAAGGGTTTTTAGACTAATTGTTTTAGTAACGTACTATATTAGACGTTGTATCTTTTTATTAAAAGAGATTAGGAGGGGTGTCTCAGTTCGAGTGATTTTTCATTAAAAAATCGTATCGAGAACTAAAACGCTTATTCTTAATACAAATTTGACTCTTTTCAATAGTAAAACTTTACTCGAACTGACAGTGTTTTATCAAAAAGAGTACGAATTTCATTAAAGAATTTTTTCATAGAATTAAATGAGCATAGAGAACATTCCAGAATCGTATATTAAAAGTCAAGGTGACACTCCTGACTTGTTTGTCTATGATTTTAAAATGACTGAAGATCTTATTAAAACAAAGGTCAATTTAAACAGGCACATGTTTAGTTTTTTACAAACTGGAAAAAAACAAGTTCACTTTGCCGAGACATCTGTTTTAGTTGATAATTCACAATCGTTATTGATTAAGAAAGGGAACTGTCTTTGGAGTGAGTTGTTAGATACTGAGGATGTTTATTATTGCAAGCTGCTTTTTTTTTCAGAAAAAAAATTAAAAGAGTTTTTACAAAAGCATGTAAAAGAGAATCGTAAGCCAGCAGAATCTCCTTCTTATTTTAGTATAGAAAATGATTCATATATCGATTCTTATTTAAATTCGCTGTCTACTATAATGACAGCTCCTATTGCTTTTATGAATACTTTATTAACAGTTAAATTTGAAGAACTATTATTGTATTTAACTAATAAATACGGAGTAGTATTTGAAAACTACTTATTATCTTTAATTGCAGAAGAAGTTTCTCCGCTAAAAAAAACGATAGAGAAAAATATATACACTTCACTTAGTTTAGAAGAAGTCTCTTTTTTGTGCAATATGAGTTTATCTACTTTTAAAAGACACTTTATAAAAGAGTATGATGAATCTCCAGGAAAATGGTTTAGAGATAAACGATTGGTAAGAGCCAAAGAGTTATTGCAAACTTCAACATTAAAGCCTTCAGATATCTATTTAGATTTGGGATATAACAACCTCTCTAATTTTAGTAGTGCTTTTAAAAGTAAATTTGGAGTTAATCCCTCAGAGATTTAAATTATAGTATCTTATTTTTCTTGACAATCAGCTGTTTATGTATTTAAAAATTATTTTTGACCTTTTTTCATAATAAGTTGACCTTTTCTAGTAACCTCTTAATATCATAACTAAGCTAAATTTGTAGTATAATTAGAGATCAATAAAAAACTAAATAATATGAATATTACATTAGAACAAGCAGAAAAAATTATAGCGGCAGCAAAAGCTAAATCGGTAGCAATTGACACTAAAATGAATATTGCAGTGGTAGACGCAGGTGCAAACTTAGTCGCTTTCGTTCGTATGGACGGAGCTTGGTTAGGTTCATTAGATATTTCAATTAAAAAAGCTAAAACGGCTCGTTTCTTTGATATGAATACAGGTATTATTGGAGAATTATCTCAACCAGGTGCTCCTTTATATAACATAGAGCACTCTAACAACGGATTAATTACATTTCCAGGTGGCGTGCCAGTAAAAGACGCTAACGGAAACGTTATCGGTGCAGTAGGAGTAAGCGGAAGTAGTGTTGAAAATGACCATACTGTAGCAGATGCAGGATCAAACGCAATTTAATTGTAATAAAGAATAAGAAAAAGGGTAGCTAAGGCTATCCTTTTTTTATGAAATAAAAACAAGGAATTATGAAGAAATATATAGCTGAATTTATAGGGACATTTGCTTTAGTTTTTTGTGGGACAGGAGCTGTAATTGTAAATTATTTATCTGATGGAAGTTTAGGTTTAATAGGAATATCAGCAGCTTTCGGGATTATTATTACAGCCATTATTTATATTTTCGGAACTGTTTCTGGAGCACATATAAATCCGGCAGTTACTATCGCATTAGCTATAGGTAAATTACTACCAAAAAAGGAAGTTTTAGGATATGTTTTGGCACAAGTTTCAGGCGCTTTTTCAGCAAGTATATTATTGTTTTTTATATTTCCTACAGTTCAAACATTAGGAGAAACATTACCCTCAGGAGGGGTTTTACCTTCATTTATTTTAGAAATAATTTTAACCTTCTTTTTAATGCTAACAATTTTAAGTGTAACGTCTAAAAAAGAACACGCTCATTTAGCCGGAATTGTAATTGGAGTTTTAGTAACAGGAATCATATTAATAGCAGGGCCAATTTCAGGAGGTTCTTTTAATCCTGCACGAAGCATAGCACCAGCAGTAATATCAGGAAACTTTTCGACATTATGGATATACATTATAGCTCCGGTCATAGGAAGTATTCTAGCAATGTTTTTATGGCTGTGTATGAATAAGAAAGTGTAGTTTTTTTATTTATAAATTAGATGTTTTGTCTGATTTCTTAATATAATAAGAGAGCTTTTTTTTAAAAAAAGCAAAGTTTTTCTCTAGCGGTTCGGCTATAATTTTGATGAAGAATTGTTTACGGGGCTATTCATATAAGGATTTGAGTTTAGAATAGGAAACCTTGGTACAGTGAATTATAGCTGATGTTTTATGCTTTTATTTATTCTTTACAAAAATAAAATTGTACTTTCTCTTTGTTCAATTTGAACTTACCAATGGGTTTAATTAATGGAGTCAATTTACCTAAGCAGTAATTTCTTGAGTTAAAATTCCGATTTTTTTTGAAGTAAACTTCCCACATCTCCAAGAAATCCTAGCCTTCTTCGTTTGTTAGATAAGAAATAGTAGTGGAAATCTATTTAATAACTCTTGGAATGATTTTAAAATAGTAAACAAATAAATCTGATTTTTTTTTTGTCAATTATGAGGATTTCAGGTATGTTCTCTATTGCTATAAGTGTTTTTAAAGCTTGTATTGGTAACGGTAAGTATAAAGGGCATTAAAGCGCCCTTTATACTTACCGTTATATATAGTGTTTAATTCATATTGGGTTGAGGTGTTAACCTTAAATAAGGTTTTACTTCTGTATGACCTTTAGGAAACAAGGCAGGAATGTCTTCGTTTGCAACCGATGGTACAATTACGCAATCATCTCCATTATTCCAGTTAGCTGGTGTAGCAACTTTATGATAGGCTGTTAATTGCAAAGAATCAATTACTCTAAGTAACTCATCAAAATTCCTACCTGTAGATGCTGGATAGGTAATTGTTAATTTTACTTTTTTGTCTGATCCAATCACGAAAACAGATCTAACAGTAAGTTTGCTATCCGCATTTGGATGAATCATGTCATAAAGCATCGCTACTTTTCTGTCTTCATCAGCAATTATTGGAAAATTAACTGTTGTGTTTTGTGTTTCGTTGATATCCTTTATCCAGCCATTATGTGAATCAACTCCATCAACACTTAAAGCTACTACTTTAACATTTCTTTTGTCAAACTCTGCTTTGTATTTTGCAACCGTTCCTAATTCGGTTGTACATACAGGTGTATAATCTGCTGGGTGCGAAAATAAAATCCCCCAACTTTTTCCAAGCCAATTATGAAAATTGATTTCCCCTTCTGATGATTGTGCCGTAAAGTTTGGTGCTTCGTCACCTAATCTAATTGTACTCATTTTTTAGTTTTTAATTATTAATAATTATTTCAATTCAAAATTACTGTCAATATTTGGTATCTATTTTGTTGCGAGTTTAAGTACCTAGTTAACCAAATAAATCACAAATATAAAATTCCAGATGAATTTACCTAAGTAGGGAAGGGCTTGGATAAATTATATACAGATTAAGTTTACATTTTATAAACTTAAGGTATAAATCAGAAAGAATAAAAGTGAGAATTAAGGTTCATTTATACGGTGAAGTTTTTTACAACATTGATATTTAGTCCTCTTTCTCTACTAAAAATCACATTCAATTCTGTGAGACTTAGATCTCGTTTTTAAGTTGTTGTGAGTCATGTAGGTTATTCTTTCATAAATCAGTTCTTATCAATAAATATAAGGAATTTTTTGGAGTTGACATAAGTAAAGATGTATTTGATGTTTATAGAAGTAATAGTGGTTATGATTAATTTAAAAATAATGCATTGGGAATATCTCTATGGTTCATTAAATTACATCAAAAAGTATTTAAATAATGAGGTTTTATGAATTCAAACCAAACTACTTTCATTAGTTAAACAAAAACCGTAAGTACAATTATCGTTGTTACAAAGCATGCCAAGAAAAGGGATTAAATAGTGTTGTTTTTAATTGTAGTAACCAGATGGTTTTAAGAAGTTTGAAACAATTATTGCAATTATGTAGTTATGTTGGGCTAACGCCTACAACAAGGAAGTCAGGAAGTAGTGTGAGAGGCATAAGTAGAATATCTATAGGAGGTAATAGAAAGTTATGTAATCTCTGTTTTTATGATCTTTTTAACCCACGTAAATATAATAAAGAATCTAGAGAGGTTTTTATGCGATTAATTAAATCACTGTTTTTTGAGTGTTTTTTATTTCTTAATAATTGTTCTTAATATAGCATTATTTATCTCAATTTCCTCACTTAAATCAAGGTTATTGAATTCCAATACATCATCTTCACTTTTAAATTTTTGTATGAATTCATCCTTGTTCATCTTATCTCTTTTGCTATTACTGCCAACAATTATATACCTATGCTATAGGTATATATAATACATTATTCGAAATTAATATTTCTAAGCATAAAAAAATATTAATTATTGTTCAAAATACAAATAATTACCCGTATATTATTGGTAATTAGGTGGTTATTTTTTTTAGCTGTAGGTTTTCTAGACTACATGTTAAGAATATGAGTTTTTTAATGATTTGTAGTTCAATATTAGTAAAAAACAACAAAAAATGAGTTTAGAATCAAGATGTATAAGTGATTCAATTACTGATACATCAAATATTTTTCACGTACTTTTTTAAAGCTATCTAAATCTTCTACCCAAGATTTCTTAATCTCTTTTTCAGATACGCCTTGTATTATTTGTTGTTGTAGTTTTTTTGTTCCAGCTAGTTTCGTGAAAAACATGTTAAAGAAATCCTTTTTATGAGATTTTTTATATGCCTTTAATAACCAAGATAAGTTTAAATGTGAAAGATGGTCATTTTTTTGAAGGTTTTCACCGTAACATAATTGCCCTTTGTGTTTAGGGTATTTAGCACCTTCATTAGGTTGAGGTGTAAAGCTAAAGTCAGATGTTTCTATATTGGGAGAGCCATAAATTTGAAATTGTTTATCTGTTCCTCTACCTGCCGAAATAGTAGTTCCTTCAAAAAAACATAAGCTAGGGTATAGGTTTATAGCGATATCGTTTGGTAAGTTAGGAGATGGTTTTATAGGTAAACTATATTGAGAATCGTGGGTGTAATTTTCTAAAGGAATCACTGTTAAGTCGCACTGAATTCCGTTTTTTAACCATTTTTCACCATTAATCATTTGTCCGTATTCGCCAATGGTCATTCCATAAACCACAGGAACAGAATGCATGCCTACAAAACTTCTATGGGCTGTTTCTAATACAGGTCCGTCAATATAATGTCCGTTAGGGTTCGGCCTGTCTAAAACTATCATAGGAATGTTAGCTTCGGCACAAGCTTCCATTACATAATGTAACGAAGAAATATAGGTATAAAAACGCGCTCCTACATCTTGAATATCAAAAACAACAATATCAATACCTTTTAGTTGTTCTAGAGAAGGTTTTTTGTTTTTTCCGTAAAGCGATACAATTGGTAAGTCTGTCTTTTTATCAATACCGTCTATCACGGTTTCACCAGCATCTGCTTTACCACGAAAACCATGTTCTGGAGCAAATACTTTTTTTACATTAATGCCATTGTAATCATGTAGATAATCAACTAAATGATGTTGTACTAATTTTGATCCCATTACATTCGGAGCTACTTCTGCTCTTTGTAAAACATTTAAAATAGAGGTTTGATTTGCTACAACAGCGACATTTTTCCCTTTTATTTTAGAGATGTACAAGCTAGGTCTGTCTGCACCAGTTTTTAATTTAGGAGTTGCTTTCTCTATTTTTTTAATAGTTGATTTTTGTTGCTGTGCACAAGATGCAAATTGAAAACTAACCAATAATAAAAATAGAATACGGTAACTAAAACTGTTTTTCATCTAAATGAGTGTTTAAAATATAAAATTACTATTTAAAAACCTTTTTATTGGGAAAAGAAACAATAATTTAAATGATAGGTATCATAATATTAGTTAAGCAAGAATTAATTACTTTTGAGTCTGTTTAAAAATTATAACTTTTGAATTTCGAATTATTTATAGCTAAACGAATTATTGCTGGTAAAGAGTATAAAAGTAGTATTTCATCGCCAATAATTAAAATAGCGACAATAGCGATTACTTTAGGAATTGCTATTATGTTAATAGCAGTATCGATAGCTTCTGGTTTTCAAAAGAAAATTAGTGATAAAATGACTGGTTTTAAAGGTCATGTTCAAATCGTAAACTACGATACTAATAATTCAGATATTTCTACCGTTCCTATAAGTAAGAATCAAGATTTTTATCCTGAATTTAAAAATATAGGAGGAATTAAAAACGTTCAGGTTTTTGGGAATGTTGGAGGGATTATTAGAACTCCCACCGATTTTGAAGCAATTGTATTTAAAGGGGTATCATCTGACTACGATTTCTCATTCTTTGAGGAATACTTAATTAAAGGACGATTACCCAACTTTAAGCAAGATAGGAATAAAGAAATATTAATATCAGAGTTGATTGCGAATCGATTGCACTTTAAATTAAATGATACCATTCAAACTGCATTTAGTGCCGAAAAAAGTAGGTTAAAGTATAAAATGCGGAAACCTATTATTGTAGGTATTTACAATACAGGGTTTGTAGATTTTGATAAAACAATGTTAATTGGTGATATTAGAGAAGTGCGCCAGATTAATAGATGGAACGAAGATCAAATTGGTGGGTTTGAAGTTTTAATAGATGATTTTGATCAACTTAAAGAAAAAGGAAACGAGATTTATAGCACTATAGGATCAACATTAAATAGTATTACAATCGTAGATAATTATCCGTTAATTTTTGATTGGATTAAACTTTTTGATAATAACGTATGGTTTATTATCGGAATCATGATTTTAATCGCGGGAATTAACATGATAACAGCGTTGTTAGTGTTAATATTAGAAAGAGTACAAATGGTAGGTGTTTTAAAAGCATTAGGAAGCGCTAATTGGAGTATTCAAAAAATATTTTTATACAATGCTTCTTATTTAATTTTGAAAGGATTGTTCTGGGGAAATCTAATAGGAATTAGTGTTTTATTAATTCAAAAATATTTTAAAGTTATAAGTTTAAATCCAGAAACATATGCAGTAGCAACTGTGCCTGTTAATATTAGTTTTTTAGCAATAATTCTATTAAGCTTAGGAACTCTTTTATTGTGTTTTTTAATGCTGATAATTCCATCTTATATTATCACAAAAATACAACCCTCAAAATCCATTAAGTTTGCATAAATATTGTTTCTACATATTATTTAGAAGTTTATTTTTCAGTAAACTGTGGAAATCTTAATTTTAATAGTAGATTATTACGTTATTCTTCCTTGTGATAATATTTTTTTTTAAGAAGTATTAAAAAAGGATACCTCTTCAGTCGCAAATACCCTTTAGTTAAGCTTATAAAACAAAGTCAGTATGTTTTTTGCGTTAGCGATTGAATGGTGTGTTTGAGCTCTTTTTAGTTGTAAGTTCTAGTTAATTTGTGAAGAATGAACAAATTTGTATAGAGAACAAAACTAAAAAAGCGAGTAATGAAAGCGCGACACTTGTGGAACGCCCAAAAAGAAATTACCTTTGCACCTGTAAAATTAAGAAATGAAATACGCAAAAAATATATTAGAAACTATTGGTAATACACCATTAGTTCGTTTAAACTCTGTAACCAAAGAGATAGATGCTTTAGTTTTAGCTAAGGTAGAAACGTTTAATCCAGGAAATTCTATAAAGGATAGAATGGCCTTAAAAATGATTGAAGATGCAGAAGCTGACGGTCGTTTAAAGCCAGGAGGAACTATTATTGAAGGAACTTCAGGAAACACAGGAATGGGATTAGCTTTGGCTGCAATTATAAAAGGGTACAAGTGTATTTTTGTTATTTCGGATAAGCAGTCTAAAGAAAAAATGGATATTTTACGTGCAGTAGGAGCAGAGGTTATCGTTTGTCCAACAAATGTAGATCCAGAAGATCCTCGTTCGTATTATTCAGTATCTAAACGTTTAGGAAATGAAACTCCGAACTCGTGGTATGTAAACCAATATGATAATCCATCAAATGCGTTAACACATTACGAACAAACGGGACCAGAAATTTGGGAACAAACCGATGGTAAGGTTACTCATTTAGTAGTAGGTGTTGGAACAGGAGGAACAATTTCTGGAACAGCTAAGTTTTTAAAAGAGAAAAATCCAAATATTAAAATTTGGGGAATTGATACCTATGGTTCAGTATTTAAAAAATATCATGAAACTGGAATTTTTGATGAGAATGAAATTTATCCGTATATCACAGAAGGAATCGGAGAAGATATTCTTCCAAAGAATGTAGATTTTTCTGTAATAGATGGATTTACCAAAGTAACAGATAAAGATGCTGCAGTTTATACACGTAAGATAGCAAAAGAAGAAGGGATTTTCGTTGGAAATTCTGCTGGTTCTGCTATTAAAGGAATGTTGCAATTAAAAGATAATTTCACAAAAGATGATGTTATTGTTGTTGTATTTCATGATCACGGAAGTAGATATGTAGGTAAGATGTTTAATGACGATTGGATGCGTGAAAGAGGTTTCTTAGAAGAAGATGCTGTTACTACAGCAGAAGATTTAATTAAATCACATATTAACGAACCATTAGTAACTGTGCAAACTGAAGAATTGGTTTCACATGCTATCGAAAGAATGCGTGATTTTAAAATTTCACAAATCCCGGTAAGAGATGCTAACGGTTTTGTAGGTTCTGTAGATGAATCAGTTTTATTAAGAAGCTATATAGAAGATAAAAATATAGCAGATAAACCAATTAAAGAAGTTATGGGTGCTAAGTATCCAGTTGTAAAAATAGCGGCTTCTATTGATGAAGTTTCTAAATTAATAACAAAAGATAATCAAGCAGTATTAGTTGATTTAGCTAATGGAAAGCATCATATAATAACTAAGTACGATATTATTAGTGCTATTTAATTAACAAATAAAGTCCTTGCGAAGGAAGCATCGATTATAGCAATTTTTTTATTGATAATAAGATTGCCATATTTAACTTGAAAAAAGTGTCATTCGCAATGACAATACATTTTAAATTACTGAGTATTTATAAAATTCAAAAGCCCACTCATACGAGTGGGCTTTTGTTAATCAACTAATTCAAATTGTTTACACAATGAAAACAGTTTACAAGGCTGTCTTCAAATCTTTATTTACAAGTATTATGCCATAAAGTGTTTTTCGTAATTTTTATACCTAAATAATGTGATTTTTATTTTTTTTTAACACAATTACGTGTTCTGTTACGGAATCGTTAATAAAAAGTTATTATAGGTGTAGAAGCCTTTGCTGGAAAGTGTAAATATTGAAGACTTTATAAAATGAGTAAAAAGAGATAGAATAGATATTCTTATAAAATAAAGAAAATCCCAATATTACTTAAAAAAGTAATATTGCAAATGACAATATATTTAAAATTGTTGACTATTCATAAAATTCAAAAACCCACTCATATGAGTGGGTTTCTGTATATCAATTAATTCAAATAATTTACACAATGAAAACAGGTTACAAGGCTTTTTTCATATACTTGTTTAATAAGTACTCTGCAAAAGTAAAACTAAATCACTGTATAATATTAAAATTTTAAGTATTTGACATTTTTTTAACATTAAATAGTTAAAATGTTAAGAAATCATTAAAATTAACGCGCATGTTTGTGTGCTTTATAAGACGATCGAACTAAAGGGCCACTCTCTACATACATAAAGCCCATTTCTAAGCCCAATGTTTCATATTTTTTAAATTGTTCGGGTGTGATAAATTCTTTAAGAGGCAGGTGTTTTTTGCTAGGTTGTAAATATTGACCTATTGTAATAATATCTAGCCCTACACCACGTAAATCTTTCATGGTTTGAATAACCTCATCTTCAGTTTCACCTAAACCTAACATGATTCCAGATTTAGTACGCATTCCGTTCTCTTTTAAGTATTTTAAAACACCTAAACTTCTATCGTATTTTGCTTGTATACGAACTTCACGGGTTAATCTACGAACTGTTTCTACATTATGAGAAACCACTTCAGGAGCAACCTCAATAATTCGATCAATTAATTTTTCGTTTCCTTGAAAATCAGGAATTAGGGTTTCTAAAGTAGTATTTGGGTTGGCTCTACGAACAGCATTTACAGTTTCCGCCCAAATAATGGAACCACCATCTTTTAAATCATCTCTATCAACTGATGTTAATACAGCATGTTTAATTTCCATTAACTTAATAGAACGCGCGACTTTTTCTGGCTCATCCCATTCTACTGTTTCTGGCCTTCCGGTTTTTACACCACAAAAACCACAAGAACGTGTACAAATATTACCTAATATCATAAATGTAGCAGTTCCTTCTCCCCAACATTCACCCATGTTAGGACAGCTTCCACTTGCACAAATTGTATTCAATTTGTATTTGTCTACTAAACTTCTTAATTCCGTATACTTTTTACCAACAGGTAATTTTACACGTAACCATTTTGGTTTTTTTACTCTTTCTGGTAATACTACAGATTCGTTAGTCATTTCGATAAAAAATTATGAAGCAAATTTACAAAGAAAAGAATTACAAATTGGTTAAAAACCAAATACTAAATCCAACTAAAAAAACAATTCCAGCAATACTTAAAATACGTAGCCCTAATTTAGGTCTGTACTTTTCTGGGGTATGTTTTCCTGTTATTAATATGTAATTAAGAATAGCATAAAAAGGTGCTGTTAAAAAAGATAAGATTGTAGCGATTTTAACTAAAAATCCCATGTCGGCTAAAAAATATTTTAAAATAACAAAAGTACCAATAGCTAAAAAGAGTATCCAAAACCAATAGTTTAGCTTGTTTTTTTTATTAAACAATAAATTTGACGTTTTTGTCATTGCTCTAGGAGACGCATCTAAAGTTGTTAAAGTAGTACTAAACATTGTTGTAAATGCAGCAA
>CBDTZS010000066.1:0-18401 GCA_965364955.1 uncultured Tenacibaculum sp.
GCCTAATTAATTCAAATAATTACAAAATGAGAACAAAGTTTAATGGAATTTTAACACTATTACTGGTGTTATTTGTGCAAATATCTTTTGCCCAAGACAGGACCATTTCAGGTACTGTTTCAGATGAATCAGGGCCGTTGCCTGGAGTTACAGTAATAAAGAAAGGTACAACACAAGGTACTGAAACAGATTTTGATGGAAACTATTCTATAAAAGCAAAAACAGGAGATGTTTTAGTTTTTAGTTTTGTAGGTATGCAACCTGCAGAAAGAGAAATAGCTCTTTCAAATAATATTAACCTTTTAATGGAAAATGATAACCTATTAGAAGAAATTGTTGTCGTAGGTTATGGTACAACAACTAAGAAATCATATGCTGGTACTGCTTCTGTAATAAAATCAGAAAACATAGAGGGAAAATCTTTCGCCAACATTTCACAAGCTTTAGCTGGTGAAGTTGCGGGTGTAACTGTAATTAATTCTTCTGGACAACCAGGATCTATTGGTACTGTTCGTATTAGGGGTTATGGTTCTCCTCTTGGGAACAGATCTCCTTTGTATGTAGTAGATGGAATACCTTATGCTGGTAATTTTGATATAAATTCAATAAATCCATCTGACATAAAGAGTACTACTGTATTAAAAGATGCAACTGCAACTGCGATCTATGGTTCTAGAGGTGCGAATGGAGTTATACTACTTACAACAAAAACAGGTAACAAATCTGACAATACGTATGTAGAAGTAGATTTTAAAACTGGTATTAACACGCAACTTATCCCAAGGTATGAAGTTCTTACTTCTCCTGAAGAGTATATTGGTTTTACTTGGGAGGGGTTATATAATGAAGCTGTTCTTGGAGGTCTTCCTAATCCTGCTTCTGTTGCTAACGCTAATTTATTTACATCTGTTGGTGCTGGTGACGGTTATAACCTCTGGGATGTACCTAACTCTGCTGCTTTAATAGACCCTGCAACAAAAGCTGTTAGAGCTGGTGTTCAACGTCTTTTTACTCCTGAAAAATATAGTGATTTAGCTTTTGGTACAGGTATAAGAACTGAAGCTAACTTACGTATGGGAGGTGGTTCTGACAAATCTAAATATTTTGCTTCTTTTGGTTATCTTAATGATAGTGGATATTCTTTAAATTCAGATTATAAAAGATACACTACAAGACTTAATCTTAATTCTGATATTAAGGATTGGTTAAGTGTTTCAGCAAATATTGGATACGCTTATTCTCAAAGCACAAATAACGGTCAAACTGTTGGTGCTGAAAATGTTTTTGAATTTGCTGATAAAATGGCGCCTATTTACCCAGTTTACGCAAGATTCCCAAACACTGGTACTTTAATTCCTGACCCTATTTTTGGAGGATCTCAATATGATTATGGTGCACCAACGGGTACAACAAATGGTTTTACAAGAGATAGACCAATTTCTAACTTATTAAACCCAATTGCTTCTGCTTTACTTGATGCTGATCTTTTTAATACACATGCATTAAACGGAAGTTTTTCAGCTAATTTTAAATTAACTGATGAATTAAGTTTTGAAACTAGATTTGGAGGACAATACTCAGTAGAAAAAAGAGTTAATACTACTAACCACGCGTATGGTACTGCTGCGGGAGTTAATGGAACTATTTTTGTTAGAAATCGTCTTAGATGGTCTCAAACTTTTAATCAAATTTTACGTTATAAAAAATCTTTTGGTTCTCATAATGTAGAAGCTCTAGTAGCGCACGAAACTTTTGAAAGAAGGTTTGAACAAGATGCTGTAAATAAGCAAAATATTATTGTTCCTGGATTACTTAATTTAGATAATTATTTAGAAGCTAGTGGAGCTGCTTCTGGTTATGCTAATGGTTCTGGAATAGAATCTTATTTTGGTCAATTAAATTATAACTATGACGGTAAATACTTTTTTACAGGATCGTTAAGAACTGATGGTTCTTCTCGTTTTGTTAATGAAAAGTGGGGTACTTTTGGATCTATTGGTGCTGCTTGGATATTAAGTGAAGAAAACTTCTTACAAGATAGTTTTCTTACTTACTTAAAAGCTAAAGCTTCTTGGGGAGTTACTGGTGATCAAGAAGGTGCTAGTACTACTTCAGGTTTTGACACATTTAACGCTAATTTTGTAGGTGGTTTAGCAATTGATTTAAATTTAGCGGGTAATCCTGATTTAACTTGGGAATCGACAACAATGATGCAAGCAGGTATCGAATTAAGTGTTGGTAAATACCTTGACGCTAATTTTGATTATTACCAAAGAAATACTGACAACTTATTTTTCAATAGAAGATTAGGACCTTCATCTGGACTTTCTTCTATTCTAGTAAATGATGGAGAAGTACAATATAAAGGTTTTGAATTTGATCTTACATCTCATTTAATCAATAAAGAAAATTTTAAATTAGATTTATCTTTAAACGGAGAGATATTAAGTAACGAAATGGTAACAATGCCTCTTGATACTGATACTGGTTTACAAAAAATTCTTGATTCAAACTCAAGTACAGATGGTGGATATGGGTACGCTAAAGGCCGTTCTATCTTTGATTTTTATATGAGAGAATGGGCTGGTGTAGATCCTTCTGATGGAGCTCCTTTATGGAACCAATATTATAATGATGTAAACGATAATAATATATTAGATGCTGGAGAAGATGATTTTTCTCTTTTAGAAAACGGTAACAACAGTAGTACAAGTTCAGTATATGAATATCAACAAACTGCTTCTAATGCAAATATTAAAAAGACGGTTACAAAAGTATTTGCTGACGCCAATCAAGTTTTTCTTAACAAATCATTAATCCCTGATTTAAGAGGTGCTTTTAGATTATCTGGTAAATTACGTAATTTTGATTTTTCTACTCAATTTACATATAGTTTAGGTGGTTATGCTTATGATAATACATATGCTGAATTAATGTCTGCTGACAATAATTATCATGTAGATATTAGAAATAGATGGCAAAAGCCTGGTGACATCACAAATGTTCCTGTTTTAGCTAATAATGATCCTCTTGTAGCAAGTATTGCATCTGCCTCTTCTCGTTTTATAACAAGTACTGATTATATAGCATTAAACAACGCAAGAATTGGATATACTGTACCAAAAAGCAGTATAATGGGTTCTGGTATTGATGGCTTAAGTATTTGGATGTCTGGGGATAACCTTTTCAATCAAACAACTAGACAAGGTTTTAATCCTTCTGTTACTGAAACAGGAAGTTCTGCTCGTAGAATATACGCTCCAGCTACCACGTTAACATTAGGAGTTAGAGTTAAATTTTAAATTTTAAAAAATTAAATTAAAGATGAAAAAAATAATAAAAATTTCATTAGCACTAACAGCTATGGCTTTCTCTTATAGCTGTGCAGATGAATTATTAGATAATAGCGGTGTTTCAGGAGAAAGCCAACCGACTCAATTAACTACTGCTGATCAGTTAGCATTTGGTGCAGTTACAAACTCGGAAATACCTTCGGCTTTTGTTAACGGTATGTATGCACAAATGATACAAGTAGGTAGTGGAGGTTCTGGTTCACAAACTGATTTTGGACAAAAGGGACAAGACATTTATGCAGATATCGTATCTGGAGATATGGCTTTAACTGCTTCAAATTTTCGTTGGTATGATCGTATATCGCAACTTGAGGTAACAGAAAATTTTACTCGTGGTGAAAATAGAATAATATGGAGATATTATTATAGAATCATTAGATCTGCAAATACCGTAATTGAAAGTTTAGGTGGTAACGATGTTATCCCAACAATAGCTTCTGATAAATACGCTATGGGACAGGCAAAAGCAATGAGAGCAAATTCTTTCTTTTATTTAGCTCAATATTATCAAAAAGAGTACAACGGTGCGGAAGAAATTTTACCTATGCCAATGGCACCTGGTTCGAACCTTCCAAAATCTACTGCTGCTGAAGTTTATGACTTGATGGAGAAAGATTTAACCGATGCTATTAGTTTATTAGATGGTTTCAATAGAACTGCTAAAAACCAAGTAAATAAAGACATTGCTCAAACTATGTATGCATATGTATTAGGAGCAAGAGGTACTGATTACCCAAAAATGGCTACTCTAACACAAGCTGTTATTAACGCAGGAAACAATGTGATCAAGCCTAATTCTGATCTTGTAGATGGTTTTAATGACGTTCTTGATAATAGCTGGATGTGGGGAATTGATATTGTAGCTGAAAATGGTCTTGGATTAGTCTCTTGGTGGGGACAGGTTGACGCTTTCTCATATAGTTATGGATGGGCTGGTGACTTTAAAGCTATGGACTTAGGTTTATATAACCAAATAGCTGCAAATGATGCTAGAAAAGGTCAGTTTTTTGGTAATGCTGCAAGTGGTAGATACTTACAACCTTTATTTAAATTTTATTGGGCTTCTGGTGTAGGAGTTGGTTCTGGTCCTCAAACGGGTCTTACTGCTGATTATGTATACATGCGTGTTGAAGAAGCATATTTATTAAACGCTGAAGCAAATGCAAATGCAGGAAATGATGGTGCTGCAAGAACGAGTTTAAAAGCTTTAATGCAAAACAGAATACCAGATGCTTCTTATATTGATGCATTAGCTGGTCAAGCATTAATAGATGAAATTTACTTACAAACTCGTATTGAATTATGGGGTGAAGGAAAAAGTTATTTAGCTATGAAACGTAATAAAGCTACTATAACTAGAGCTTCTAATCATTTATTCTTGGCTAATGAATCGATTATGTATAATGAAGAAAGAATGACTTTTGAAATTCCACAAGATGAAATTCAAAATAATCCTTTTTTAAATAACCAAAACCAATAGTATAATTTAAATACCACAGTATAATAACTGTGGTATTTATTTTCTCTTACTCTAAAATACTTAATAATATGAAAAAAATAAAACTTTTTTTATTTGCGGCTATAAGTTTATTAGCTCTAAATAGTTGTATTGATGACAACGAACCTACGAATCTTAACTATGTCGCTTTTAGTGGGAGTACTTCTGCTGCTGGCGTAGGCATAGGTGCAACAACAACATCAGAAATAACTGTATATACTGCCAATACTTCAAGTTCTGAAAGAACATTTGATCTTATGTTAGATGTAGATAATTCTACAGCTGATGCTGGTTCATACACTCTACCTGCTTCTGTAACAGTTCCTGCAGGAAGTAATAAAGGAACATTTAATGTAGAAGTTACTGATGGTTCTTGGTTAGATACTGATAAATCAATTATTTTAAATTTAGTTCCTTCTGATTCTAGTGTATCTGTAGGAAATAGTATAAAAGTAGAAGTATATAGGTTATGTCCTGGTGCTAATGAAGTTAAAATGAAGTTTAGCATAAAGTTTGACACTTATCCTGAAGAAGTATATTGGAGAATAGAAGATTCTACTGGAGCTACGGTTCTTGCGAGTCAAGCTAATCCTGGTTTTGGTGCTTATGCTGGTATGTCAGGAACTCTAGAACTGGGTTTATGTATTGAGGCTGGTACATATACTTTTAAAATTTGGGACCAATATTCTGATGGAGCTGGTAAAGTTTCTATTAAAACATATAGTGGTACTCCATTATTTGCTACTGATGGAAAATACGGTGCTGGTACCAGTGCGACCTTTACTGTTGAAAAATAATCTATTTTACTTAAATTATTTAAACCACCTCTAACGAGGTGGTTTTTTTATACCATAAATTCAACTACATTTGCAGCATGGAAGAAAACACGACTATTTTTGGTATTAGAGCAATAATTGAAGCGATTGAAAGTAAAGCCTCGATTAATAAAGTATATTTACAAAAAGGACTTAGAGGAGACCTATTTTTTCAATTAGATGATTTATTAAAGAAAAATAAAGTATCAATCAGTGTTGTTCCTACTGAAAAACTTGACAGACTATCAAAACATAGTAATCATCAAGGTGCAGTTGCTAAAATTTCTCCAGTAGATTTTCATGATTTAGAAACATTAATCGAAGCTACTTTAGAGTCAGAAAAAACGCCGCTATTTTTATTATTAGATCAGGTTTCTGATGTACGAAATTTTGGTGCAATTATAAGAACTGCAGAGTGTACTAGTGTAAACGGAATCATTATTCAAAAAGGAGGTAGTGCTCCTGTAAACGCAGAAACTATTAAAACTTCTGCTGGTGCAGCATTTAAAATTCCCATTTGTAAGGTAGATCATATTAGAGATGCTCTTTTTCAATTACAAGCAGCCGATATAAAATTAGTTGCTGCTACTGAAAAAACAGAAGATTCTGTTTTTGATGTTGATTTTAATCAACCTATGGCTATCGTAATGGGATCTGAACATAAAGGAGTAAGTAACTCAGTCTTAAAAATGGCCGACTACAAAGCAAAATTACCTTTGTTAGGTGAAATTGAATCGTTAAATGTTTCTGTTGCCTGTGGAGTTTTTCTCTATGAAGCGATTAGACAAAGACAATAAACATAAACTTTAAAAATCCTGCTTCTTGCAGGATTTTTTTATTCTTCTTCTTTATAAATATACTTATAATTCAATTCTGGTAATTCATCTTTTTCTAGTATTACTGGAGGAGCATAGTTTCCGTTATCATCAAACATTTCATCAAAATCAGTTTTCGAAAACACATGCTTTTCTTTAATAATCCCTTTTCTTCTGTAAAAAACTGAGAAAATGATTCCGATTATTAATCCTGATAGATGACCTTCCCAAGACATACCGTCCTTTATAGGTAAAACATACCAAATCATACTTCCATACAAGAAAATAGTAATTAGTGATACTGCTACTAATCTAAAATGTTTTTTGACCATTCCACTAAAAAAAACAAAGCTAAAAAGAAGATAAACGATTCCACTTGCACCAATATGGTAAGAGTCACGAGCAATACCCCAGGTTAAAAGCCCAGTAAATAGTCCTCCATAAACCAAAACCTTTAGTGCTACTTTTTTATAAAAATAAAAAAGACTCAATGAGAGTACAAATAAGGGCACTGAATTATTAAAAAGGTGCCTTGCATCACTATGAACGAAAGGAGAACATAAAACACCTATTAAACCAGTTATCTTTCTTGGAAACACCCCAAATTTGTTAAAATTGAGTGCAAAAGTAATTTCAACCCAATAAATAAACCAAATTAGAAACACAAAAGTAATTGGAAAAAGAAAAATATTGTTAGAAAATTTTAAATGATTGTCTGTTTTCATAAGCATGAAAATAACAAAAATAAATCCAAACAACAATTCATGAACATCTGTCATAAAACTTTTCTATTTTTACCGTATGAATGAACCTTTGGCAGAAAGAATACGCCCACAGAACTTATCAGACTATATTAGTCAGCAACACTTAGTAGGTGATAATGGAATTTTGACCAACCATATTAAGCAAGGAATCATTCCTTCATTAATCCTATGGGGTCCTCCAGGAATCGGAAAAACAACTTTAGCTAATATTATTGCTAATGAATCTGGTCGTCCTTTTTATACCTTAAGCGCTATTAGTTCCGGAGTAAAAGATGTACGTGAAGTTATAGATAAAGCTAAGAAAGGGGGAGGTTTATTTACTCAAAAGAGTCCTATTCTATTTATTGATGAAATTCACCGATTCAGTAAATCTCAGCAAGATTCTTTGTTGGCCGCTGTAGAAAAAGGCTGGGTAACCTTAATTGGTGCAACCACCGAGAACCCAAGTTTTGAAGTAATACCTGCCCTACTCTCGCGTTGTCAGGTTTATATATTAAATTCTTTTGATAAAAACGATTTAATAGCCCTGTTACATAGAGCTATGGAAAAAGATGAATTCATTTCTAAAAAAACCATAATTTTAAAAGAAACTGATGCTTTATTACAAGTTTCGGGTGGTGATGCTCGCAAATTATTAAATATTTTTGAATTATTAGTTGCTCCAAATGAACAAGTAGAAATAACAAATGAACTGGTTTTATCGAAGATTCAGAAAAATACTGTTCGTTACGATAAAACTGGTGAGCAACACTACGATATAATATCTGCCTTTATAAAATCGATAAGAGGTAGCGATCCTAATGCAGCAGTATATTGGTTAGCTAGAATGATTGAAGGCGGTGAAGATGTAAAATTTATTGCAAGAAGAATGCTTATTGCTGCATCCGAAGATATTGGTAATGCTAATCCTACCGCATTAATACTGGCAAATAATACGTTCCAATCAGTTTCAATAATTGGTTATCCAGAATCAAGAATTATTTTAAGTCAATGTGCTATTTACTTAGCCAATTCAGCAAAAAGTAATGCTTCTTATATGGCTATTGGTGAAGCCCAGAACTTAGTAAGAACAACTGGTGATTTATCAATACCTTTGCACTTAAGAAATGCACCTACCAAGTTAATGAAAGATTTAGATTATGGTAAAGATTACCAATATTCACACAATTATGCAGGGAATTTTGTAAATCAAGAATTTCTACCAGATGAAATTAAAAACACAAAAATCTATGAGCCCGGTAATAATGCTCGTGAAAATCAATTTAGAGAATTATTAAAACAACGTTGGAAGGATAAATATAATTATTAAAAAAAGAGAGCTATCTAACTCTTTCTTTTCTTGGTGCTTTTAGGATAATGATGTTTAAAATTTAATCTTATAATTCTCTATACTTTTAACACCTTCTTTATAATATTCAATAACCCAAATATCTTTACTTTTATAAAGTAATCCATTTTTATCTTTTACAATAAAAACATCTTTAACATTCGTTTCTAATATTTGAAAAACTACTTCAGTTTTTTTATTTACTAAGTGAAAACCAGTTACAGCTAATTGCGCATACAAAGTAGTAGCACTGTCATTTATAAAAGTCTTATCTACAATTAAATCTTTTCCTTTAACTTTAGTATCTGATACTACAATAGATTTTTCAGCATCTACTTTTAGTATTACACGTTCTGAAGGTGCGTATTTGTAGTTTAATTGCTGAATAGATTTAAAGGCATCTCTAATTGATTCATGATATGCTTTCTTATACTCTTTTTCTCTACTTTTCCCTTCTTTAGAGGTGAAAACTACTCTGTTAAAACAATCTTGTAATTCAATAACCAATTTGGTTATAAACATACCAGAATTACTTTTCACAATTCCATTTAAAGCCAAACCTCTATTATTAACTAAATCAACTGGTAAAATATCATCTGAAAAAAATACAGTAAACCCATACTTATTAAATAAGAATTTAGTTAATGAACTTGTTTGATATTGATCATTCTTCTTTACAAAATCAAATTTACGGGGTACAATCACATATTTGTAATTATTAATTTGTTGTTGTTGTTGTTGTTGTTGTTGTTGTTGTTGTTGTGCAAATATTGAAGTCGTTATCATCAAAAAAATAAAAAGCAATATCTTCATTTTAATTATATTAAATTCATTTCTAATTATACTAATAGATTGTTAACTTTGATAAATTTGGTTATTTTAAGTAAATATTCGTTCTATTTCATAAATTTTCACTTTATCCTTTCTAATTTTCTTAAGTTTTTCCGGCTATTTTAATAGAAAAAATTACTATTTCTTTAAATACTCCCTTTAGATACTACTAAAAACCTAACAAGATAAAAACTAACAGTTACAAATATTTCTTTAACTCTACTAATGATTGAATACTTAATATACCTGATTTTAGTGTTACTTCATTTGTAAAATGAATTGCAAACATACCTGCGTTTAATGCCCCTACAACATCAGCTTCATAACTATCACCAATCATTATGGCATTTTGTGGGTTTGCTTTTGTTTTCAACAATGCAAATTCAAAAATTTTAGAATTTGGTTTTTTTACTCCAACGGACTCCGAAGTAATTATTTCATCAAAATACTTTGCTATTCCTGAGTTTTGAATCTTTAGATTTTGAACCTCTTCAAATCCGTTTGTAATAATGTGCAATTGATATTTAACCTTTAAATAGTCTAAAACCTCAACAGTTCCTTCAAATAAGTGATTATAGTTAGGTAAATAATTAATATAATCATCAGAAATTATATTAATTAAAACATCTGAAGCCACATAATCCAATGCAACAAAAGTATCTTTTAACCTGAGGTATCTTAAATCTGATTTTGAAACTTTATCTTCTCTATATGACCTCCAATATTCCAAGTTTATAGGTATATATACCTCCAAAAAATCAATTATTTCTAATTGAATCTTTTGTTCTTTAAAAATCTGTTGAAAAGTTAATTTTGAATTTCTGTCGAAATCCCAAAGTGTGTGATCTAAATCAAAAAAAATGTGCTGTATATTCATTCCTCTATTTTATTCTTAAAATGTTTTATTTAAGTTCTCACAATTTTCAACATAGAACTATACACACGCTTCCAACCTTTCCATCTTTGATAGTTACTTAAACTTTCATTGTGAAAAACAGTGATAAAAACTCCATTTACAGCTTTAACTTCATTTTTCAAGTCTCTTATTTTACCTAACGATTGTTTAGCTGTTAACTTCATGTAATCGTTTAAAGTAGTATCAATTAAAGCAAAAGGAAATACTTTTAAAGGTGTTTGGATTTCAAAACCCAAATCATAAAAATAAAATGGAGAACAGGTCCCTGCTCTAAACCCTGTATGACTTGCATATCCCATCGAATAATCTTCTTCTATTTCTAAATCGATTAAATTCTGATATGTATCTGGTAAGGATAATCGCAAATAGTGCTGTCGAGAACGTCTTATAGGCATATTGATAATATTCTCTAATCGTTCTTTTTCTTTTTTTAACAACACATTGTTAGTCATTGTATAATAAGACGGATGCAAACCTACCCGAGCATAATCAACCATATCTTTTATCAATAATTTAAACTTCCCTTTTGAAGCTGAAACATTGGTATCAAATGTTGTATAATCTCCTATTAAAAAGAAAAAAATAGTTCTGATATCATATATCTTTTTTAATTCTATTACAGATTTAAAAGTATTAAACGGATCTCTTTTTATATTAAATAAAACCGCAAATCGATCCCAAATTGTAACTATTTTAAATTGTGACGTATCTTTTAAAAACCCGCCTATAGTTCGTACAAAACTTTTGTATTTGTACGCAAAAGCATTATCGACATCAATTGTAGAAATATATTGGTATTTCCTTGTAGAATGCACATAGTCGGGGAATTTAATTTTCAAAATTTTCAAAAACTTATACGCCCAAATATCAACCACAGGTTTTTCTAGAAAATCATGTTTAAAAGCAATACTTTCGGTTGCTGAAAACCTTCCATGTATGTCTTTTATCTGTGGTAAGTACTCTTCATACCTAGAAATTAAATAGAAACTTGCTGCAAAAATATCAAAAGGAATTTCTGATTGTTCTCCTGTTGCAAAAAAACAAGGAATATCATCCCATTTTTGAACATTTACTTCTAACCCTTTAACTCCTTGCTGGAATAGTAGATCATTACTTTTAACAAAAAACTCTTTACCTAAAGCCACATTTGTATATGAAAATTTAGGTCCATTAAAGGCAACAAAATCTTCTACTTTACCTGTAAAATCAATCGGAATTTGTAATATTCGCGTAAATATATGTTTAAAAACATACCGAAGACGAGGGGTAACTTTATGAGTGTAAATAAGTATCATAGTCAGTAAATATTAGTAGCAAAATATAAACGACTATAAAATCCCTTCATCTGCAAAGCTAAAATACGCTTTTTCGGTAATTATCAAATGGTCTAAGAGTTTTATATCAAGGGTAACTCCTGCTTCTTTAATTTTTTTGGTTAGCATTATATCTGAAGTACTAGCTTCCAGTTTTCCTGATGGATGATTATGACATACGATAATACCAATTGCTGATAATTTTAATGCTTTTTTATACAGTAAGCGTATATCAACCAGTGTTGCTGTAAACCCACCTTTACTAATTTGATGCGTTGCCAATACTTTGTTTGAATTATTCAAATATAACACCCAAAACTCTTCGTGTTGCAGATCTCCAATTAAAGGTTTCATAATGATCGAGACATCCAACGAACTTTTTATTTTAGAAATCAAATGTCTTTCTTCAAACTGTCTCCTTTTTCCTAGTTCTAAAGCTGTTACTATCGAAATTGCCTTCGCCTCCCCTATTCCTTTAAAAGTCATTAACTCTTCAATAGATAATTTTGTTAACTCATTTAAGTCGTTGTTTACTAACAATAATATTCTTTTAGATAATGCAACTGCACTTTCTTCTCTATTACCAGAATTTATAAGTATTGCAACTAACTCGGCGTCTGACAAAGCTGTTTTACCTTTTAACATTAGTTTTTCTCGTGGTCTATCATCTAATGCCCAAGATTTAATTGATATCTTTTTCATGCGCTATCGTATCCTAATTGCATATAAATATAATTCATTTTTTGCACAACCCAAAGAAGCACAGTATCTTTGCCTTCTATCCTTTTCAACTTTAAATATGAAGATTATTATAGCCGGGGCTGGAGACGTAGGTTTTCATTTGGCTAAACTCCTTTCTTACGAATCACAAGATACTTATGTGATCGATTTTGATGGCGAAAAGCTAAACTATATCAATAATCATTTAGATGTTATTACCAAAAAAGGTGATGCTACCTCTATTAAGTTATTGAAAGAAATAGGCATTGAATCTGCTGATTTACTATTAGCAGTTACAGAAAGCCAAAACACAAATTTTACAATATCAGTAATAGGAAAAGCTTTAGGTGTTAAAAAAACGATTGCTAGAATTAACAACCCTGAATTTTTAAAAAACGATTGTATTAACTTTAAAGATTTTGGCGTAGATTTTATGATTTCTCCTGAAGCATTAGCTGCTGAAGAAATTAAATTACTTTTAAATCAATCTTCGTTTAATGATACCGTTGCTTTTGAAAATGGTGTATTTAATATCATGGGAACAACTCTTGGGTATAAATCGCCTATATTAGATTTAACCGTGAAAGAGGCAAAAGAAAAATTCAGTTTAGTTGACTATATTACCATAGCGATAAAACGTGAAGGAATTGCACAAACTATTATTCCTCGTGGTGATACTACTTATAAAATAAACGATCAAGTTTATTTTTCGGTACCAAGCTATAGTATCGATAAATTACATTCTATTATTGGTAAAGAACAAATAAACATTAAAAATGTAATGATTCTTGGTGGTAGTAGTATTGGTAGAAAAACATCTAGAAGTCTTTGCAAAGATAATTTTAAGGTTAAATTAATTGAGCGTAAAAGAGAAAAAGCATTAAACCTTGCGGAAGATTTAATAGATACTTTGGTGATTCATGGAGATGGTAGAGATTTAGAGCTTTTGGAAGAAGAAAACATCAGAGAAATGGATGCCTTTATTGCTGTAACTGGCGATTCTGAAACCAATATTATGTCTTGTTTAGTCGCAAAATCTAAAGGTGTTAAGAAAACAGTGGCCTTGGTTGAAAATATGGATTACATTAATATTTCGCAAACTATTGGTATCGATACACTTATTAATAAAAAATTAATTGCTGCAAGTAATATTTTCCGCCATATACGTAAAGGAGAAATTTTAGCATTAGCCAACTTACATAACATTGATGCTGAAGTTTTCGAGTTTGAAGTAAAAGAAAATGCTAAAGTAACTCTAAAACCAATTAAAGAATTACGTTTTCCTAGAGAAGCTATTATTGGTGGTGTGATTAGAGAAGGAAAACCTCACATGTCTTTCGGTGATTTTCAACTACAAAGTGGCGACAAAGCAATTGTTTTTTGTTTACCCGAAGCAATATCAGTTGTAGAAGATTTGTTTAACTAATGGAAAATTTTAATCTAAAATTAATTTATCGATTTTTAGGAATTACAGCAATTCTTAATGGGCTATTTATGTGGCTTTCATTGCCTTTTAGTTTTTATTATGATGAACCTTCTAAATGGGGAATTTTAAACGCAGGTATTATTACAGTCGCTATAGGATTGGTTTTTTATTTTTTCAATAAACCAGAGAATAAAAAAATTCAAAAAAAAGAAGGATATCTTATTGTTACTTTCGGGTGGCTAACATTATCTATTACAGGAATGCTTCCTTACCTATTATCAGGTAGTATCCCTACTATAACAAATGCTTTTTTTGAAACTCTTTCGGGGTATTCAACCACTGGATCATCTATTTTAACAGATATAGAATCTATGCCTAAAGGAATTCTCTTTTGGCGTAGTGCTACACATTGGATTGGTGGTATGGGAATTATTGTACTTACCATAGCAATATTACCTTTATTAGGTATTGGTGGAATGCAACTATTTATGGCAGAAGCTCCAGGCCCTTCAGCAGATAAATTACATCCCCGTATTACGGATACTGCTAAACGATTGTGGCAAATTTACGTTTTACTTACTGTTGTTGAATTCTTACTCTTAAAGCTAGCAGGTATGAATTGGTTTGATGCTATTAATCATGCCATGGCAACTGTTAGTACTGGTGGGTTTTCAACCAAAAACGCAAGTGTTGCACATTGGAACGGGACTCCTATGATACAATACATTATCATGTTTTTCATGTTTATCGCAGGTACAAACTTCGTACTTACTTACTTTGCTTTAAAAGGAAAAGTAAGAAAAGTAATACAAAGCGAAGAGTTTAAATATTATTTATTCGGAACCTTAACTATATCAGCTATTGTGGCCATAATGATTCTTTTTTATCAGGATCCTTTATTACATACTTCTATTGAGCATCCTATGGTTTTTGGTAAAGTTGAAAGTGCAATAAGGCATTCTTTATTTTCTGTAATCTCAGTTATAACAACAACAGGATTCGTAACTGCCGATTTTACTATGTGGAGCTTTTTTGTTACTGCAATATTCTTTTCATTATTTTTCTTAGGAGGTTCTGCAGGCTCTACTTCAGGTGGTGTGAAAATTGTTAGACATATTGTAATGCTAAAAAGTAGTTTTTTAGAATTTAAGAAATCATTACACCCTAATGCTATAATACCTGTTCGTTATGATGGTAAAGCCGTAAAACAAACTATTGTATTTAACATACTTTCTTTCTTTGTTTTATACATGCTAATTTTTGTATTAGGTAGCGTAATACTTACTTTTTTCGGACTAGATCTCTATTCTGCCTTAGGTGCCTGTGCATCTTCTTTAGGAAACATAGGCCCAGCTATAGGTACTGTAAGCCCAGTAAACAACTTCAATCATTTATCTGCAGGAGCCAAATGGTTTTGTTCTTTTTTAATGCTAATCGGGCGTTTAGAACTTTTTACAGTATTAATTTTACTTACACCCTTATTTTGGCGTAAAAATTAACCTCACTAGTTAACACTATTTACATTTCAAAAACAGTTATTCTATACCTTTTCTCACATTCTTTATACCTTTAATTTATGCACTCAAGGAATTATTTTAATTTATCCAATATTTATTATTAAATTTGATTAACTAAGATACAATTAAACAATCTTTTTTTACATTAACAATAATAAGATTTATAACTGTATATTAGGGGGAAAATAATATTAACTAAACTAAATTTTTACACATTATGAAATTAAGAATTAAATTTCTGGGAGTTCTTTTTATTGGATTGCTTTCAATGACTAGTAGTAACGTACAGGCACAAGAAGGTTTTCTTGGAGAAGTAAGAATGTTTGCAGGAAATTTTGCTCCAAGAACATGGGCATATTGCGACGGACAGTTATTAGCTATATCACAAAATACAGCATTATTTTCAATTTTAGGAACTACTTATGGTGGTGACGGAAGAACTACTTTTGCATTACCAGATTTACGTGGTAGAACTGCTATCGGACCAAGAAATGGACCAGGTTTACCAAGCTATAGATTAGGACAAAGAGGTGGTGCTGCGACAAACGTTTTAAACGCAACTCAACTACCTAGTCATACGCATGCAGCAGCAGGTACATTGAAAACATCAGCGACCGCAACAGGAAGCACTCCTGCAGGTAATTACCCTGCACCAGCTTCAGGTCGTACATCATCTGGCGCAGTAAGTATAAGCGGTTGGGGAAGTGCAGCTGATGGCGCAGCTGGAGCAACTAATGGAGTAACTGTAACTGTTGGTAATACAGGAAGTAATCAGTCAATTAACAACATGCAACCTTATTTATCAATTAATTATATCATTTGTACACAAGGTGTTTTTCCTTCAAGAAATTAATAATTAAAATAACAATAAAAAAGGGAGCCATTAATGGTTCCCTTTTTTTGTTATTTACAACTCCGTAATTGTCTATTTCACGTTAAAAAACTGTAACGGACCATTATTATTCGAAACAAGAATTAACTTATCCGAGATTTCAATAATATATCTAGAATCAAATCCTTTTGTTGTAAATCCACTTTCCAAGAGTGTTTGAGGTTTAAAACCTTCTTTCGTTTTAATAAGAACAAGTCCCTTACTTGCATCACTTCTACCAATTTCAATATCAACACCAAAATTGTTTCCAACAAGAATAAGATCTTTTATTCCATCAGCATTTAAATCTTTAGCAAGAATACCTTGTATATAAGAAAACTGAGCTTGAACTGGCAAAGGAATAATGTTCATATTCCCATTTCCTAAATTCTCAACGTAAACAGATTCAAACATATGAACACTCTTATTATTTTTACGATTCGGAATAATTTCTTCTAAAGAAGCATTTGAATAAGAGATATAATCAGAAAAAGTACGTCGAATTCCTTTCATTTGCATAAATAATTGATCGAGCCCATGCTTTGGAAAGTACCCTTTACTTGCAAAGTTATAATAGCTAGGAATTGCATCTAAATCTTTGTTATTGTCAAAATTACCCCAATAAATAGATGCCGGATGTTCAGTAGTAGCTTTAAACATTGAGTTTCCTCCTCGGTTTCCAACCACGAAATCTAAATCGCCATCATTATCAAAATCAGCAGTCTCAATACAGTTCCACCATCCTCCAGTATTATCGAGTCCTTTACCTTTAGAAATTTCAAATTTAGATTCACCTGTCTTTTCAAGAACAGTTATGTTAATCCATTCTCCAACCACAATTAACTTATCATTAGATACTACAGCTGCATCAGATATAATACCCAAATCTCCTTGATTAGGAAGTAATGTTGAAACATCTGAAAAAACACCATTAGTATTATTTAGCAACCAACTTTTATGACCAAGTGGATATGAATTTTTCTTAGCAAAACCTCCAACAAATAAGTCAAGATCTCCATCATTATCGTAATCAATAGAGACAACTGTTGATGTTGACGTATCCATTTTTGGAAGTGCATTTACCTCACGTTTAAAATTACCCTTACCATCATTAATGTATAAGCGGTCTTGATAAATTTCACCAACATCAAACTCATTACTTCCGCTAGAAACATAAAGATCTAGATTTCCATCTTTGTTCATATCAATAAAAGTACAACCTCCATCTTCATGTGTTTTATCACGTATAAAATCTAACGTTTTTTTATTTTTAAATGTTCCATTTGATGCTTGAATTAATAGTTGTCCCGCTTCGTTTGCACTTCCTCCAACATAAACATCATTTAAACCATCATTATTAACATCACCTTTTGCAAGAATAGGACCTCTATTAGATAACATGTGTTCTAACAAAGGTTCTTGTTTAAAATCGATAAAACGATTTTCTTTATGAGTATAATTGTATTTCCCTTTTGCTAGATTAAATTGTTTTCCGCTTAACTTATCAATTACAGCGTTGTCTTTTATTCCGTTTTTAATATCTACAGTTATTCGTTGATTCGATTTGATGTTTTCTAATGTTTGATGTTCACCAGTAGGCCATATAATCTGAACCTTATTTACTATTTCATCCGTACCCAATCCAAAATGAAGTACAGGGTCTACAGAGGATAAAAACCCCCTGTAAGGAGTGCATTCTCTAATTTGTTTACCTGAATTCGTTTCAATACTAACTTTAGCTCCAAAACCAAGCGTATTTCCTTTTTCACCAGACAGGGCAACGGAAAGATAATTCCCTTTATCCATTTGTCGTGAATTGTTTCGATATAAAAATGCTTCTTGATTGAAGTTGTTTACAATCAAGTCTAGATCACCGTCCAAATCCAAATCGGCATATACGGTTCCGTTAGAGTGAGATTCTTTATCTAATCCCCAGTTCTCTGATTGATCTTCAAACTTAAGATCTTGAGAATTTCGATAGGCATAATTATGTATTTTAGTGCTGGTCATTAGGTTTACTAAATCTAGCTGATTTACCTTACTTATTCCTCCTGCTTTATCAACAGCCTCAACAGATTTATACTTTAGATAATCTAGATCAGTTATATCTTTATAATGCCCATTTGAGATAAACAAATCTTGCCAACCATCATTATCTAGATCTGCAAATAAAGAAGACCAACTCCAATCAGTATAAGCAACTCCTGCCAATTGCCCTATTTCACTAAAAGTTCC
>CBDTZS010000067.1:0-17191 GCA_965364955.1 uncultured Tenacibaculum sp.
ATAATTTTCTGAAGTTACTCCTATTGTTTTTCCATAAATAATTACATTTTTATTCCTTGGTATTTTAACAATAACTTTCGCTCTTTGTAATCGTTTAGTTATAAATTTTCGAAAAACTGCTTCTGGTGAAGTCTTAAAATTAAGCTCAAACTTCACTTTTAAAACCTGACTTTCATCTTCAAAAAAAATAGTGTGTGTATTCGGATTTTCATCTAACAGAATTACTTCTATCTGATTATTGGTCGAGTTTTCAATAAGTATATCATCCAATCCATCAGCAATTATTTCAATCTCATTAGATTGAATATCTCTCCTTTTAATTAGTTTTTCTTGAGAAAAAAGGAATATACTTGTGAATAGAAATACAATTGTAAAATATTTTTCAAAACAAAAAAAACCTCTAAAAAGAGGCTTTTGATTATTATTGTTGTTGTACACAACCTTACTGTTTACGTTTTGCTTCAATGCTTAACGTTGCATGAGGAACTAATTTTAAACGTTCTTTTTGAATTAACTTTCCGGTAACTCTACAAATTCCGTATGTTTTATTTTCAATACGAGTTAATGCATTTTTTAAATCACGGATAAATTTTTCTTGACGTATAGCTAACTGCATATTTGCTTCTTTAGCCATTGTATCTGAACCTTCATCAAACGACTTAAACGTTGGTGAAGTATCTTCAGTACCATTATCAGACCCATTCTTATATGAGGCCTGTAATAATTCTAAATCTTCTTCAGAGTGTTCTATTTTATTTAAAATGATTTCTTTAAACTCTTGTAAATCATTATCAGAGTATCTTATTTTAACATCTTCCATAATGCTATATTTTTTCAATTAACATTCTACTATTTATGGTATCGAACTCAATTTCAATACCACCCTTTAAATCATCAACAAAAATCAACTCATTTGTTAATGTTTCTGCTTTTATATAATTTTCATTTGCAGTTACAGACTCCTGTAAATCAGCAGCTTTTAAAATGGTCAATTTTATTTTATCTGTAACTTCTAAACCAGATTCTTTACGTGCGTTTTGAATTCTATTTATCAACTCTCTAGCAACTCCTTCTTTACGTAAATCTTCGTTTATTGTAACATCTAAAGCAACGGTTAAACCTTCTGCATTTGCTACTAACCAACCTTCAATATCTTTAGATGAAATTTCTACATCAGCGGTTTCTAAATTAATCATTTTATCATTAACCTCGACAGAAATACTTCCTTCTTTTTCAATTTTTATAATATCATCTTGAGTGAATTTCTGTATCTCATTCGCTATCAACTTCATATCTTTACCAAACTTTGGCCCAAGAGCTTTAAAATTTGGTTTGATTTGTTTTACTAAAATACCAGATGCATCATCTAACAACTCTATTTCCTTAACATTTACCTCAGATTTTATCAAATCAGCAACTGCTAAAATTTCTTCTTTTTGAGTAGCATCTAATACCGGAATCATTATTTTTTGTAACGGTTGACGTACTTTAATCTTTTCTTTAGCTCTTAACGATAAAACTAAAGAAGATATTGTCTGCGCGTTCTCCATTTTACGCTCTAATGATTTATCTATTAAATCAGCATTGAATTTCGGAAATTCTGATAAATGAACACTCTCGAATTCTTCAACATTTGTAGTACTTATTAAATCTTTATACAACCTATCCATAAAGAAAGGTGCTACTGGAGAAGCTAATTTAGCGACAGTAAGCATACAGGTGTATAAAGTTTGATATGCAGATATTTTATCTTGAGCATACTCTCCTTTCCAAAAACGTCTTCTACATAAACGAACGTACCAGTTACTTAAATGATCTTGTACGAAATCAGAAATTGCTCTAGTTGCTTTTGTTGGTTCATATTCTGCATAGAATGCATCTACTTTTTTAACCAATGTATTTAATTCTGATAAAACCCAACGGTCTATTTCAGGTCTTTCATTTAACGGAATTTCAGCTTCACTGTATGAAAAATTATCAATATTTGCGTATAGACAAAAGAACGAATAGGTATTGTAAAGTGTTCCAAAGAATTTCCTACTTACCTCGCTAATTCCATCTAAATCAAACTTTAAATTATCCCAAGGGTTTGCATTTGATATCATATACCAACGTGTAGCATCTGGCCCGTATTTATCTAACGTTGTAAACGGATCTACCCCATTACCTAAACGTTTCGACATTTTTTGTCCGTTTTTATCTAAAACTAATCCGTTAGAAACTACGTTTTTATAGGCCTTATCATCAAAAACCATCGTTGCAATAGCATGTAATGTATAAAACCAACCACGTGTTTGATCTACTCCTTCTGCAATAAAATCAGCTGTTTTCCAACCATTCTCTACCAGTTCTTTATTTTCAAACGGATAATGCCATTGTGCATAGGGCATAGAACCTGAATCAAACCAAACATCAATCAAATCTGATTCACGTTGCATTGGTTCACCAGAAGCTGAAACCAACGTAATTTTATCAACTACATTTTTATGTAAATCGACTGTGTCGTAATTTTCATCTGACATATCTCCTGAAACGAAATCAGCAAAAATATCTTCAGCCATAACTCCTGCTTTAACTGCAAGTGCCATTTCTTCTTTCAATTCAGCAACAGAACCCATTATTTTGGTTTCCTTACCATCTTCTGTTCTCCAAACTGGCAACGGAATTCCCCAAAAACGAGATCGAGATAAATTCCAATCATTTGCATTTTTTAACCAATTCCCAAAACGACCTGTACCGGTAGCTTCTGGTTTCCAGTTAATTTCTTCGTTTAAAGAATGCATGCGCTCTTTAACGTCTGTCACTTTTATAAACCAAGAATCTAATGGATAATATAAAATAGGCTTATCTGTTCTCCAACAGTGCGGGTAACTATGCACGTATTTCTCAACCTTAAAGGCTTTATTTTCTTCTTTTAATTTAATCGCAAGTTCAACATCTACCGAACGTTCTGGTGCTTCACCATCATTGTAATATTCATTCTTAACATACTTACCTGCAAATTCACCCATTTCTTTAGTAAACTTACCTTGTAAATCTACTAATGGAACTAAATTACCATCGATGTCTTTAACTAACATTGGTGGTATTTCAGGTGTTGCTTGTTTGGCAACCACTGCATCATCTGCTCCAAAAGTTGGTGCTGTGTGTACAATACCTGTACCATCTTCTGTCGTAACAAAATCTCCTGATATTACTCTAAAAGCATCGGCTGGATTATCATATGGTAAACAATATGGTAATAATTGCTCATATTTAGTCCCTACTAAATT
The DNA here is from genome assembly GCA_965364955.1 of uncultured Tenacibaculum sp. Classification (GTDB taxonomy): domain Bacteria; phylum Bacteroidota; class Bacteroidia; order Flavobacteriales; family Flavobacteriaceae; genus Polaribacter. Next base: position 3,273 of record CBDTZS010000067.1, read on the forward strand.
AGCTCCTTTACATTCTGCAATTACACAATATGGTATTTGCTTATCATTTGCACTATAAGTAGCTAAATCTGCTTCATTTTCAACTTCTTTAAACTTCTTTCCTGCAAATTGCTTCCCTACTAAAGTCTTTCCTAAAATTACTTGTGTAGGTTCAAATGTATATTGATTAAATGTTTTTACTAACACATAATCAATCTTAGCACCTACTGTTAATGCGGTATTACTTGGCAAAGTCCAAGGAGTAGTTGTCCATGCTAATAGGTGAATATCACCCTTGTTTTGCAAAAACTTAGGTAAAGTTTCAGTAATTGCTTTAAACTGAGCCACTACTGTTGTATCGGTAACATCTTGATAAGCTCCTGGTTGATTTACCTCATGAGAACTTAAACCCGTACCTGCTTTAGGTGAATATGGCTGAATTGTATACCCTTTGTACATCAAATCTTTATTATAGATTTGCTTTAACAACCACCAAACAGTTTCCATATACTTTGGTTTATAAGTAACATACGGATCTTCCATATCTACCCAATACCCCATTTTTTCGGTAAGAGTATTCCAAATATCAGTGTATTTCATTACCGCTTTTTTACAAGCAATATTGTAGTCTTCTATCGTAATTTTTGTTCCGATATCTTCTTTGGTAATTCCTAATTCTTTTTCTACCCCTAATTCAACAGGTAAACCATGAGTATCCCAACCCGCTTTACGCTTTACTTGAAATCCTTTTAAGGTTTTATAGCGGCAAAAAATATCTTTAATTGTACGTCCCATTGCGTGATGAATACCTGGTAAACCATTTGCAGAAGGAGGACCTTCGAAAAAGATAAATGGTTTGCTTTCATCACGGGTAGTTATACTTTTTTCAAAAATGTTGTTTTCTTTCCAATAATTTAGGATTTCATCAGCAACATTTGGCAAGTTAAGCCCTTTGTATTCAGTAAACTTCGTACTCATTTTGTAATTATATTAATTGAATAAGCGAAATTACGTATTTTCTTGTAAATCTAGGGTTTGCCGTATAAAAAAAACACCTCATTAATGAGATGTTTTTTTATTAATATTTTTCACTTTTTATAAATCTTATCTAGCGATTTTCAAAGCTTCTTTTATGCTTATTTTTTTTCCATTAAAAAAAGCGGTTATAAAAGCATCTTTATATCCTAACTTTAGCACTCTCTTTTGTTCCTCTCTAATTTTACTGTATGAATTAGTTTCACCACAATAATATTTAAAATATCCTTCAATATAAAGAACTTCAACATTCTTAAGACCAGTAAAAGAAATGTTTTCTTTTTTAGAAGCGCCAATTTGTATTTTATAAAACAACGTATTTACATTATAATTATTTGAAATTTCTTTTCTACCTACTTCTCCTTTAATTAGTGAGTTATTTTTTATTTTATTACCCTTAAGTATATAAAAATATGACCGCCTGTTTTCTTGGTGTTTTACCTCCGAACATTTACTTAAACTTCCTTTATCGCAATCATTTAATAATTGTCCTTCTCCAAAACCAATAGCGCTTTGTATTCTATTTGATAAAATCCCTCTGGAGAGAATATATTCTCTAGTTGACTTTGCTCTTTTATCTGACAGTAATCTGTTATACTCTTTTTCTCCTCGACTATCTGTGTGTGATTCAATTTTAATAACCATTTCTGGATGGTTTTTCATTACAGAAACGATATGCTCTAACTCATATGCTGCATCGTCACGAATATTATGTTTATCAAAATCAAAATAAATAGGATTTATAACTATTTGATCTTCTATAATCAAAGATTCTAGCTGTAAATTAGAGGTTATTAATTGCTTATTTACATCAAGTGTTTTTGTTTCTTTTTTATCATTTTTATAATCATTTTTTGATGCAGTAATAGTGAAATTTTTCTCGCACTCAACTAATTCAAAAAAGTAAGTTCCATCTTTATTTGTTGTTTTCTCTGCTATTACCTTCCCTGTCGCATCTATTAATCTTACGGTTGCATTAGGTATCGGTTTATTTGTTTTAACTTCAGAAACCAAACCAGAGACATCTTCCTTACAATTATAAATTATGAAGCTATAAATATCATCATCTCCTTTCCCTTTTTTTCTGTTTGATGAGAAAAAACCATTATTTCGTTTATTATTTATTACAAATGAAAAATCGTCGTAAGAGCTATTTACAGGAGCTCCTAAATTCAAAGGTTTCATGTAAGTTTTCCCTTGTTTTTTTGTTTCAAAAACATCTAAAGCTCCCAATCCTAAATGACCATCTGACGCAAAATATAAAGTACTATCACTACCAACAAAAGGAAACATTTCTCTACCCTCTGTATTTATGTTTTTACCTAAATTTTCTGGAATACTAAACACATTCTCCTCAAGTATGTTTACTTGATACAAATCTGTTAACCCAAAACCATTTGGCATATCAGATGTAAAGTATAGTGTTTTTTCATCAGGACTTAAAGCTGGATGCCCTATTGAATAATTGTCATTATTAAAAGGAAGCTCTGTAATATTACTCCATTTTCCTTTAGCTTTTTCTGCTTTATAGATTTTAAGATTCGCCGTTTTATCTTCCCCTCCTTTTAGTTTTTCTCCATCTAAATTAGTCCTAGTAAAATACATGGTACTACCGTCAGATGTAATTACTGCACTTGATTCGTGATATCTTGAGCTAACTGATTCAATTTTAACTTGATCTTCAATATCTAAGATTTTCTCTTTAATGTTAAAGTTTTCTTTTGCCCTATAAATATTTAAATGAGGCTGATTATTCCACTTATACAGTCTCTTATCGTTAACACCATCAGGTTTGGTTGATGCAAAGTAAAAATCATCATTAAATACAAACCCTCCAAAATCGGAATACTTTGTATTCGTTGACAGGTTATTTATATTTATAAATATTTTCTCTTTTTTTGTATACTCTACAAAATAATCTAAATTTTGTTTTAGTGATTTTACTCTACTATCATCTTTATTTTCGACATCTATTTTTAAGATCCATTTATCCGATTCTTTAGTTTTTCCGTTACTTTTTAAAGATTGAGCGTATTTAAAAACATACTCAGAATCAACAACACTTATGTATTTATTAAGTAGTTCTTTATACCATTTTTCAGATGCAATAAAATTAGAATTATAATAATATGAATCTCCTAAACGACTTAAAACGGCATATGAATCATCTCCTTTATTAAACATGCTTTCGTATAACTCTGCAGATTTTTTATACGCATATTCATTAAAATATTTATCAGCGATTGATTTTCTTTGCCCAAAAGAACTTGAACTTGTACTTATGAATATAAGGAGATACAATATACTTTTATACATAATATGAAAGATGTGTTTTATGTAATTAGACACAGTATTTAAACTAAAGATACTTTTTTTTGTCTTTTTATCAAAATTAATTAAGTCCTCTTTCTTTTTTTATTTGTTCGTAAGCGGCTTGAATTCTCTGGAATTTTTCTTTCGCTCCATTTTTATGCTCATCTCCTAATCCTTCTAATTTATCTGGATGGTATTTTTTAGCCATTTTTCTATACCCTTTTTTCAACTCATCGTTGGTCGCTAATTTTGTTATCTCTAAAATTTTATAGGCACTATCAGATTCATCATAAAACATTGCTTTTATTGATAAATAATCATGGTCATTAATATATAAATAACCTGCTATTTTTCTTATTTCTTCTTCTTCTGGTGAAGTTACCTGTCCATCTGCTTTTGCTATTCCGAATAAAAAATGTAGCAATTGCAAACGCGAAGAATGCGACATGTGTTGACGAATTTGCAAACAAACTTGACGTGTCGATATTTCCTTTTTTATAATTCCGCCAAACAACTTAAATGCATGATTTGCTCGCTCTTTCCCATACATTTCAACAAAATGCATACGAACGTAATCTAATTCTCGTTGATCCACCTTGCCATCAGCTTTAATAACTACTGATGCTAATATTAGTAAGGTTATTTCAAAATCGCCAGAAGTAGCTCTTCCTCTTTTTTGTGGTTGAGATTGTCTTTGATAATCTCGTTGTTCTTCAGTAAAATCTTCAACAGAAACTCCATCGATAAAACTACCTACAGCAAATCCTATAATAGCCCCTATCGGACCACCCATTGTAAATCCTGCTCCGGCTCCAAGCCATTTTGCAAATTTTCCCATTTTTAAAATTTTAAAGGTGTAAATATACCATTAACTCTTCACAAAAAAGCCCCAATCGTTTTGGCTTGATTCATGCTTTTAAATGAAGTATCTTTGCCTAAATTATTTAATTAAAAATTATGTACCCAGAAGAATTAGTAAAACCAATGCGCGATCAATTAATTGACGCTGGTTTTGACGCTTTATATACAGCTGATGATGTTGATACAGCTTTAGCTAAAAAAGGAACAACTTTAGTAATGGTAAACTCTGTTTGTGGTTGTGCTGCAGGTACTGCTAGACCAGGTGCTATTGCTTCTTTAGGAGCAGATAAAACTCCTACAAATTTAACGACTGTTTTTGCAGGTGTAGAAAAAGAATCTACATCAAGAGCAAGAGAACTTATGGTTCCTTTTCCTCCGTCATCTCCTGCAATTGCTTTATTTAAAGATGGTAACTTAGTTCACATGTTAGAACGTCATCATATTGAAGGTCATTCAGCTCAAGCTATTGCTCAGAATTTAGCAGGTGCTTACGATGAATTTTGCGAATAGGCGATTCATTATATAATAAAAAAAATCCAGCAAATTTGCTGGATTTTTTTATTACACCTTTTTTATTACACTGGTAACAATTCCCCAAATAATAAAATTATTCTCTTCCGTAATTTTAATTATCGGATACTCTGGGTTTTCAGGCTGTAACCAAACTTCATCTTTTTCCACTCTCAGTCGTTTTACGGTAAACTCTCCATCTAAAAAACAAACAGCTATTTTATTGTTTTCTGGAGGAATGCTTCTATCAATAACCAACAGATCATTATCATCTAATCCTGCACCTATCATAGATTGCCCACTAACTTTCGCGAAAAAAGTAGCTTCTTTGTTTTTTATCAGTTCTTCATCTAATGAAATACGTGTTTCTCTAAAATCTGCAGCAGGCGATGGAAATCCGGCAGAAATACCAATATCCATAAAAAATGCTCCTTCATTTCCACTCGTCTCTTTGGGTGATAAAAAAGTTAATGCTTCTGGTGTATTCATAATTTATTTTACCGTAATAATATCGTTAATATTCGTCGTGAACTTTGGTGATAATCGTTCTTGACGCATTCTTCAAGTACGTTTTAAATCTTGACTTGCTAATTTAAACTTATCTGCTTTAAAAGTTTGATTTAATTTATCTATCACTTCTATTAATGGTTTATACTTCGGGTTTTCTCTTTCAAACATATTTATTTGATAATTATCTGACGGTACTAATCCTGTAACAATAACTCCAGCTCTATTGTACTTAATTCCTTTTTTAAAATAGTACTTACCGCATGCACTGCTCTTTTACTTATCGCTAATATTGAATCTGTTAGATATGGAAAAACTACCCCTTTGCGGGTGCTATGCAACATTACAACAACCATTGTTATTACTTAAAACAGCAACTGATTCCCCTCTAAATCCCAATTAAAGACCTGCTTGCAAGAAGCATAAAAATTAATACAGTCAACAAGAGCATACATGTTGCTAAATTAGAGCAAAAACAAACTGGCTCTAAGATTGTTAAAAGAAAAAAAAACAATAATAAAAACAATATTTCAAACTATTAAATTTTAATAATATCTATATATTTACTAAAAAAAAATATGGAGAACATTGCAAAAACATTAATTGATGCCTCAAAAGAAAGAATAAATAATAAATTTTTCGGCACCTATCTATTTACCTTTCTAGCTTGGAATTGGAAAAATATTGCTGTCTTATTTTGGTCTAAATGTAATATAGAAGATAGACTTTTTGAGTTTTCTGAAAGCCAATATCATTATAGCTATATATGGAGTCCTTTATTAATTTCATTAGTATTGTATTATTCAATCCCTTTGTTGAACTTATTTTTAGAAAAAACTTCATCAGGAATTAAAAAAGCTAGAAAAATAAATCAATTGGACATCAAAAAGAGTGAATTAAAAGAACAACTTGAAAATGCAAAAATTGAAGGTGAAATAAATGAGTTAAAATCAAATTTTAAAAAGAATGAAGATTTAATGAACTTAAATACCGAACTCAATGAAAAACTAAATAAATTAAATGCGGATTTCAGTAAAATAAATCATAGCTTTAATTCTATACAAAAGGAATACGCTGAGTTTAAAACTAAAGCTGATTCTCAATTATCTTTAAAAAATAAAGAAATTTCAAGCCTTAAAAACATTGAAATTAATTCAAAAGTATTTAATGCTTATAAAAACATTAAAAAGAGAAAATCAAGCGAAAACATATTTAAACACTTATATGAAGTTGCTATAAACATAAAGTACAATCCACCTAAAATAGTTCTTGATTTAATGGACGAATTAAATTTCATCCCTATAGATGCATCAACCGATTACAACTTAAACCAAGTTGGAATTCAAGTAGTAAATACTTATGGAGAATTAAATGACAATAAATATATGCTACCTTAAGAATTGAGTAATTAAATCATTCTTGTTCTATTACAGTAACTTTAGCAAACCCACAATTAGTTTACTATATAAGTCGGGCTTGAATAGTTTTTCTCAAGAAGCATGAAAACTATTACAATCAACAAGAGCATACATGTTTGTAAAGGTAGCTAACTTTCATTTTTAACCCTCTACAAATTCTAAAATATCTGCTGGTTGACATTCTAATGCTTTACAAATTGCCGCTAAAGTTGAAAAGCGAACAGCCTTTGCTTTTCCTGATTTTAAGATCGATAAATTCGCCGTAGTAATGCCTACAATTCCAGCCAAGTCTTTACTTTTCATCTTGCGCTTTGCTAGCATTACATCTAAGTTTACAATTATTGGCATACTTATATTGTTAAATCGTTTTCTTGTTGTAAAATTTCTCCATCTTTAATGAAATCAGAGAAGATCAACAAACCTATTCCAACTATTGATACCAATAATGCTAAAACCAAATTATTAATTAACTCGCTTAAAGCAAACTCACTATTAATTACCAAAATATATAAAACTCTTAAAAAAGTAAATAGAATAAGAAGCATACCTGCTTTTCTGAATTTTATTTCACTTTTAGTATTAAAAAAACCGTTTTTTATAATAGCATTTATTCCTTGTTGTATTATAAATGAACCATAAACAATTAATGAAAGAAGAGTTGAGAGTACTAAATGATTGTATTTTCCAAGCACAAAATTATCGTATACCTTAGAGTGATAAAGATCTGGTATTACTAACAATATTAGCTGAGTACTAATCATTAAAATTGACAAAACATTTACCAGTGTTAAGAGCCCATACAATAGTTTTATTTTTTTCATAATCTATATTATTCTTATTAATACTTGTAAATGGTTTCATTTACCCAATGAAATTTTCTGTTTCGAAGTCGAAAATTATTCTCATGAATTCGCTTAAACTGAATATTTAGTTTATCACCATTTAAAACCCCTGAAAGCCTTATTTTATCTTCATCTATAAACGTATATGAAAACTTATTAGGGAATGAATCTGATTTTTTAGAGAGAAACAACTCTTTAGATTCTCTACTCTCTTTTAATATGTACCTGTCTATGGAATCATTCATCTTTTTAACAACAGCTTTCCCTTTATAATTGATAATTAGATATCTCCATCGGTAAGTATCAGTTAATAATGGTAGCAAAGTATCATTTTGCTTCACAAATAATTCTGTTTCCCAGATACCATAAAGTTCTGACTTACTTTTTAATTGTTCGGTAATTTTAAACTGGATAAAACATTGAGCCAGAACTACTATAATTAGTACAATTAATACTGATTTTTTAAAAAATGAAATTACTTTTACAAGAGGTTTACTTTTAATATAAATCCAATATTGTTTCTCTTCTACTTTTTTATTTTTAATGAAAAAATTGATAATTCTTTGTTTGTCATCCATTAACAAAACCAAAGACATCAATACCAAATGTACAGAAAAAAGCTTGACAGGAATATCGTATGTAAAATTCATCATTACAACATTTACCATTACTCCAAAGACAATAATCGCCCCTAACATTACTGTTTTACGATTAAGTAATAATAAGCCTCCTAATATTTCTAGCGACCCAATAAAAATATTATAAGCCATAGAGTGCCCCATAAAAACCCATGCCAATCCCATTGGAGACATTTCGCCTACTGGTTGTAAAAGAAGTTCTAAACTAGGGTCTGCAAACTGTCCTTTAAATATTTTAGCAAGACCATACAATGTCATCCCAAAGAATAAAAACATTCTTATTACCACTTGCAGCCAATAAAACAATTTATTGTAAGCTATTTTTCTTTTACCTAAAAAAACCCAAAGAACTCCTATAACCAAGGCTAAAAACATATTTAAACCAAAGCGTACATAATCAAATGACCGATCTCCACTCCCGTTGCTTTCCATTCTAAAACCTGCCCCCCAATTAAGTATATTGTCAGCAAACCATCGTAAAGGAACTTCAATAAATAAAGCTAAAAACAGTAATAGTATAAATAAAAGTAAATAGCTAAAAGTAAATTTTAATATTATTTTAGAAGCTAGATTCCAATTACTTTCTTCTTTTAAAGGTGAATTCATTTTACTAGATATTAAATTTCATGTTGCAAATATAATAAAATTATCGATAAACAATAATTTATTATTTTTTATTGATAATTAAACTTTTCTTATTTTTGCTCTATGATTAAGAAATTAAAGATTGACGGAATTGACAAAATCATTATCAAACGATTGGTAAAAGATGCTCGTACTCCTATTTTAAGTATTGCTCGTGAGGTTGGTATTTCAGGAGCTGCAATACACCAACGTTTACGAAAATTAGATAATTCTGATTTAATAGACGGCTATAGAATGAAACTAAACGTCAAAGCTTTAGGATACACGACTACCGCTTTTGTTGGTGTTTTCTTAGATTCTTCTAGCTTATATTCATCTGCAATAAAAAGACTAAAAGAAATTCCTGAAGTTGTTGAAAGTCATTATACAACTGGTAACTACGCTGTTTTCATTAAAATACTATGTAAAAACAATGAAGATTTAATGCATCTCTTAAATAAAGATATTCAAACCATAAAAGGGGTTTCAAGAACAGAAACTTTTATATCTTTAGACCAACAAATAGACCGACAAATAAAAATTTAAAAACCCCGAATGAACGATTTCATTTTCTACTTTAAAATGGGCTTATTTCATGTACTTGATATCAGAGCTTATGACCACATTTTATTTTTAATAGTACTCGCTGTTGTGTATCAATTTAAACAATGGACAAAAGTATTATGGCTTATTACCTTATTTACTATAGGGCATTCAATAACCTTAGCTCTTTCTGCTTATGGTATTTTAAATATTAATAGCAATTTGGTTGAATTTTTAATTCCACTAACTATTTTTATTACAGGATTAATGAATGTATTAACTGCAAGGAAAGCATCTGTAGGAAAAGAAAATCAAAATTTATTTTTCGCATTATTCTTCGGTTTAATTCACGGGCTTGGTTTTTCAAATTATTTTAAAATAATGATTGGAAAAGCTTCTGAAAAACTAGTCCCTTTATTAGAATTTTCTTTAGGTATCGAACTTGCTCAAGTTATTATTGTTTTAGTAATTTTATTAATAGGAACATTAGCGCAATCTATATTTGGTGTAAATCGTCGCGACTGGATTTTAATAATATCTTCTATCGTAATAGGTTTTGCTTTTCAAATGATGATAAATCGTGTTTTTTGGTAAAAAATTAACGGCACCTCTTTTTAAATACAAGTATCTTAGCATCTCACATAATTTTTAATTTTGAGCGAAAAACAAGTAAAATACGACAGAGCCTATTTAAAAATGGCACAAGAATGGGGTAAATTATCTCATTGCGAACGTAAACAAGTAGGCGCCATAATAGTTAAAGACCGCATGATTATTTCTGATGGATATAATGGAACTCCGTCAGGATTTGAAAATTATTGTGAAGACGAAGAAGGTTATACAAAATGGTATGTTTTACATGCGGAAGCTAATGCAATTTTAAAAGTTGCTGCTTCAACACAATCATGTAAAGGAGCTACTTTATACATTACACTTTCTCCTTGTCAACAGTGTAGTAAATTAATACACCAAGCAGGAATAAAACGTGTTGTATATGCTGAAGCATACAAAGATTCTTCTGGAGTAGATTTTTTAGAAAAAGCAGGTGTTGAACTCACGCATTTATCATATGAATAAAAATAATTTCCCTATATACTTATCAATTGCTGTTGTTTTCGGTATTCTTATCGGAACTTTTTTTGGTAACGGAAACTCATCTAATTTTATTGGACAAAATTCATCTAACGAGGTGAAAATAAAACGTTTAATCGATTACATACAAAGCGATTATGTTGACAGCGTAAATACCGATGAACTACTAGATGGCGCTATTACCGAAATGCTTGGTAAATTAGATCCACACTCTGTTTATATTCCAAAAGAAAACCTTCAATTAGTTACCGAAAACATGCAAGGTAATTTTGTAGGAATCGGAGTTCAATTCCGTATGATTGGTGATACTATTACTGTTATTTCTCCGATTAAAGGAGGACCTAGTATTAAAGTAGGAATTAAAGCAGGTGATAGAATTTTATTAGCGGATAATGATACTCTATATGGTAAAAAATTACAGACTGCTCAGATAATGAAAGCTCTAAAAGGCAATCCTGATACGAAAGTAGCTGTACAAATTTACAGAAAAACAAATGACAGTCTTTTCAATGTAAGCATAAACAGAGGTAAAGTAAATATTAAAAGTGTCGACGTTGCTTACATGTTAAATGACAGCATAGGTTATATAAAACTAAATCGTTTTGCTCGTAACACGTATAAAGAGTTTAAGTCTTCATTAAGCAATCTTTTAGAAAACGGAATGACAGATTTAGTGTTAGACCTACGCGGAAACGGTGGCGGCTTTATTGATATTGCGAATAGTATTGTAGATGAATTTTTAGAAGATGATAAACTTATTGTTTTTACAAAAAATAATAAAGGAGCTATTAATAAATCGTTTGCTACCGAAAAAGGTGATTTTGAAAAAGGCGGGCTATACGTGTTAATTAACGAAAACTCAGCTTCAGCTTCAGAAATTGTTGCTGGCGCTTTACAAGACAATGATAAAGGTATTATTATAGGGCGTCGTTCTTTTGGTAAAGGACTAGTACAGCAAGAAATGGATTTAGGTGATGGTTCTGCGGTTCGTTTAACTATTGCGAGATATTATACTCCCACAGGGCGTTCAATACAAAAACCATACACGAAAGATGGTACTTATGCAGATGACATTCAAAAAAGATATGGTAATGGTGAGCTTTTCAGTAAAGACAGTATAAAAACTATAGATAGCTTAAGATTTACCACACCGAAAGGAAAAACCGTATATGGCGGTGGTGGTATAATTCCTGATTATTTTGTTGCTGTTGATACTTCTGCTTATATTCCTACAATATTTTTTAGACCTTTAAATAACTTTGCTTTTAAATATGTAGATAGTAATCGCAAAAAATTGGCAAGCACCACTGTTAATGACTTCATTAAAAACTTTGACAAAAACAATAAAATTTCAAATGAGTTTTTATCAAAACTTAAAGATTATAGGCTTTCGGAAAAAACAAAACAACAATTGAAGAGAAATTTAAAAACATTAATTGCTAGAGAACTTTTTAGCGATGAAGGTTTATATAAAGTAAATCAGATTGATGATAAAATGCTTCAAAAGGTTTTCGAGTTGGAAGGCAAATAAGAACGAACTTATATTTCAGCACATTTTTCTTGGTACAACTCAGCAATGGTTAAGTTATCGGGGCATGATTTAATTTGTTTAAATTCATCTCCTGTTTTCACAAAACCTGTTTGTAATACTTTAAAATAAACTCCACTTTTTGACACTCTTAAAAATTGTCGCACCACTTTTCTAGACTTAAACTTCATTGCCAATTTATGACAAGGCTCTCTAGGCTTTGTTACTTCTAAAAGCACTTCACCCACTTTATAAGTATCGCCTACATGAATTTTAGTTTCCTCTAAATCATCAATAGTTAAGTTCTCTCCAAACATACCCATATTCCAATCTAAATTAGGATACCGTTCTTTCCAATATTTATAGTGTTTTAACGAATACCCATATACTGCCTGATCAATTCCTCCATGAAATTCGTTATTGCAAACAGCATCTCCTCTTACTGCTTCCCTATCTAAAAAAATTGGAACATGAACAGGTAATTTAAAAATTCCTGTCGTTAACTTCTCCCCTTTCCAATCTACCTCTTTACGCTTACCAATACAAGTTGCAACAATTTTCATTTGTCTTATTTTCTTTAAAAATACAAACTTTTTACACCCAAAACGCTTATACCAATTTTTAATGCGCTTTTACTCATTTTAAGCCTCTAAAGGGTTTTTATCAATTTAGGGAGTAATTACATACTATCTTTACAACAGTTAAAATACAATAAGGGAATTATTCTAACTAAAAAGAGGTTAAAAATAATATTGGGGGATACTATTTTTAACCAAAACGTTCAAAAAAGGGTGAATCTAAAATATAGTCCATTAAGGGGTGCTTATATTTTATGTCACCTTTTTTTGTTTGCTTTAATTCTTACATATACATAACTTTTAGAGAAACAAAAACGACACTCATACCGTTTTTAAATACACTAATGCTCAAATACTTTTCAGAGAAAGAAAACCTTCAATAAAAAACAATTTATAGATATACATTTGAAATTGTTAAAAAATAATTGACTGAAGAGTTCATTAGTTTTAGCTAATATATTTTTAAAAGCAGTATTTAACATAATTAGTTTCGGGGGGAATGAGTTATGTTTTTTACTGCTTTTTATCTGAAAATAGTATTGTTTTTTATAAACTGATTTTTAAAACGTTCACTAAATGATATTTTGTGGTTGTTTTGCAGAATCAGTAAATTATCTTCAAAATAAATTTCTTTAATTTTTTGGGTATTTACCAAGTAGTTTCTATGGGTTTGTGTAAAAGCAGTATCTCCTAGTAGTTCTTTAACTTTTGTTAGCGAAAGTTTTATTAAATAATCGCCATCGTCACAAACTAATCTACAGTACTTTTCTTTAACCTCAACATAAATAATAGAAGCCGTATCTACTTTCATGATGCTTCGTTTCTTTTTCACAAATAAAAACGACGGACTTATAATTGCGTTTTTATCACTTAAACTAATACTACTTGACTGTTCGTGAAACTTCTCTAAGGCCAGCTCTAAAGAATACAATAATTCTAATTTATTAAATGGCTTTAATAAGTAAGTGTATGGCTTTGTAAGCTTCGCTTCATCGAATACAAGCTTACTTTGCATACTTGTTAGAAAAAGAAAAGGAATCTCAATATTTTGTTTATTTAAACGATGTGCTAACGAAATACCTTCTGGTTTTCCGTCAATCATAATATCGAGAAGAATGATATCAAAAAAACGATTTTTTATCTCTTTTTCCGCTTCAACAGCATTTTTAACATGAATAACTTCGTAATTATTATCCTCTAAAAAATCAATGATTTCTGTAGCTTCTTCTTCTAAATCTTCTAAAAGCAACAATCGTAAATTATTCATCGGGGTTCAACATTTATAGTGTTCGTTTTACGAAGATACTTATTTGAGAATAAATTTTTACTAAAAAGATTGCTTCGTTTTTCTCACAATGGGGAATATCAAAACATTCTAAGAAAACAACACAGTTCATTATTATAAGGTACGAATGACAAAGTAACCTTAACATTCAGAACGCACAATAAAC
>CBDTZS010000068.1:0-16255 GCA_965364955.1 uncultured Tenacibaculum sp.
TTACTGGTAATTTTTTCTTTCTATCAATATAAGCATACATTACTTGATTGATATCAGTTGCAAATTCTATCCAAGACCCTTTAAAAGGTATTACTCTTGCAGAGTATAACTTGGTTCCGTTTGCATGGAAAGATTGCCCAAAAAACACACCAGGTGAACGGTGTAATTGCGACACTACAACTCTTTCTGCTCCATTAATAATGAAAGTTCCAGAATTAGTCATATAAGGAATAGTACCTAAATATACGTCTTGAACAATAGTTTCAAAATCTTCATGTTCAGGATCTGTACAATAAAGCTTTAATCTAGCTTTTAAAGGTACACTATGTGTTAATCCTCTTTCAATACATTCTTGAATACTGTACCTTGGTGGATCTACAAAATAGTCTAAAAATTCTAATACAAATTGATTACGGGTATCAGTAATCGGAAAGTTATCCATAAAGGTTTTATACAAACCTTCTTCACCTCGTTCATCAGCCTTAGTTTGCAATTGGAAAAAATCTTGAAAAGATTTCACCTGAATATCTAGAAAATCTGGATAGTCAGTTCCTAATTGCGATGATGCGAAGTTAATTCTTTCAGTAGTATTTATCGTTGCCAAAAGAGATGCTATTTTTAAATTAAAAATATTATTTTTTGAAACTTTCTCGTTTCAATAATGCAATTTTAATTGCTTTGCTGATTTTAAAACCAGCTCTTTATAATCGTATTATTACAATTTTAAAACTGTAATAAATAAAGAACGAATATATACACAAAATGGTTTAGGACTAAAAACATGCGTTTCTAGTACCTAAACCTTAATTGTTTTACCCAGTAAACTGGGAGTGTAAATTACTTAATCTCAGCTTCAGCTCCTGCTTCTTCTAAAGATTTTACAAGACCTTCAGCCTCATCTTTAGTTACTCCTTCTTTTACTGCTGCTGGTGCGCTATCAACGATACCTTTAGCTTCTTTTAATCCTAATCCAGTTAATTCTTTAACTAACTTTACTACAGCTAATTTAGAACCACCTGCTGCTTTTAAGATAACATCAAATTCAGTTTGCTCATCTGCTGCTTCTCCTGCTGCTGCTGGACCTGCTACTACTGCTGCTGCTGCTGGCTCAATACCGTACTCATCTTTTAAAATATCAGCTAATTCATTAACTTCTTTTACTGTTAAGTTAACTAATTGCTCTGCGAAATCTTTTAAATCTGCCATTTTAATTGTTTTTTGAAATTTTATTATTTAGTTTATTAGTGCGCGTAATTATCTTTCAGATAATGTTGTAAGAATACCTGAAAGCTTGTTACCACCCGATTGTAATGCTGAAATAACATTCTTAGCTGGTGATTGTAATAATGAGATAATATCTCCAATAAGTTCTTCTCTAGACTTAATGTTTACAAGAGCGTCTAATTGGTCATCTCCAACATAAACTGACTCTTCAACAAAAGCACCTTTTAATAAAGGCCTATCTGATTTTTTTCTGAACTCTTTAATAACTTTTGCGGGTGCATTAGACACCTCTGCAATCATCATTGAAGTACTACCTTTTAAAACATCTTGTAAGTTTCCGAAATCTTTATCAGAAGCTTCCATTGCTTTTGAAAGCAATGAATTCTTAACAACAGCCAATTCTACATTTGCTTTAAAACAAGCTCTACGTAGGTTCGATGTAGTAACTGCATCTAAACCAGAAACATCTGCTAAATAGATGGTACTTGTATCTGCTAATCGTGCTGTTAACTCTTGTATTACTTGTAATTTGTCTTCTCTTGTCATAATTAAAAGTTTAACTGCCTATAATGATACAGATTTTTCATCTACAGCAACACTAGGACTCATAGTAGAAGACATAAAAATACTCTTTATATAATCTCCTTTAGCCGCTGTTGGCTTTAATTTAATTAACGTTTGTAATAACTCATTTGCGTTTTCCTGAATCTTCTGAGCATCAAATGATACTTTTCCGATAGCAGCATGTACAATACCAGTTTTATCAACTTTAAAGTCGATTTTACCAGCTTTAACTTCTTGTACTGCTTTTGCAACGTTCATAGTTACTGTACCTGTCTTTGGGTTAGGCATTAAACCTCTTGGTCCTAAAACACGACCTAATGGACCTAATTTACCCATAACACTTGGCATAGTAATAATCACATCAACATCAGTCCAACCTCCTTTAATCTTTTGAAGGTATTCATCTAATCCAACATAATCTGCACCAGCTGCTATAGCTTCTGCTTCTTTATCTGGAGTAACTAATGCTAATACTTTTACATCCTTACCTGTTCCGTGTGGTAATGTTACAACACCACGTACCATTTGATTTGCTTTACGAGGATCTACTCCTAAGCGTACTGCTAAATCAACTGATGCGTCAAATTTTACAGTTGTAATTTCTTTGATCAAGGCTGATGCATCTTTTAAGCTGTAAACTTTAGAGCTATCTACCTTAGAACGAGCTTCTTTTTGCTTTCTAGTAATTGCCATTTCTAAATATGTTTTAAAGTTTAAGCAGGTGCATTACCTGATACTGTTAATCCCATAGAACGAGCAGTTCCGGCTATCATTTTCATTGCAGATTCAACTTTAAAGGCATTCATATCTACCATTTTGTCTTCTGCAATTACACGAATCTGATCCCAAGAAACACTTGCTACTTTTTTCCTATTTGGTTCTCCTGAACCTTTCTTAATTTTGGCCGCTTCTAACAATTGTACTGCAGCTGGTGGTGTTTTTACAACAAACTCGAAAGATTTGTCTTTATAAACGGTAATCACACAAGGTAATATTTTACCCTGTTTGTCTTGTGTACGAGCATTAAACTGCTTACAAAACTCCATGATATTAACACCGGCAGCACCTAAAGCGGGTCCAACTGGTGGCGACGGATTCGCAGCACCTCCCCTAACTTGTAGTTTAACTAATTTACTTATTTCTTTTGCCATT
Source organism: uncultured Tenacibaculum sp. (assembly GCA_965364955.1). Classification (GTDB taxonomy): domain Bacteria; phylum Bacteroidota; class Bacteroidia; order Flavobacteriales; family Flavobacteriaceae; genus Polaribacter. The sequence goes on from CBDTZS010000068.1 coordinate 2,941, forward strand.
GTTTAAGATTTAACGATATGTTTAAAATGGAAGCTTCAAACATATCTAAATATAGGTGTAACGATTATATTTTTTCTACTTGCATATAGTTTAATTCTAATGGTGTTTTTCTTCCAAAAATCTTAACCATTACTTCTAACTTACGCTTCTCCTCATTAACTTTTTCAACTGTACCGTCGAAACCGTTAAAAGGTCCATCAATTACTTTTACTGTTTCACCAGCATTAAAAGGAATTGCGATATTTTCATCTCTAACAGAAAGTTCATCAACTTTACCTAACATTCTGTTCACTTCTGATTTACGCATTGGTACAGGTTCTCCACCCTTAGTTTCACCTAAAAAACCAATAACGCCTGTTACCGATTTTATTACGTGAGGTACTTCTCCAGCCAAATTAGCTTCTACCATTACATAACCTGGAAAGTAGACTCTTTCTCTGTTAACTTTCTTTCCGTCTCTTATTTGAATAACCTTTTCTGTTGGAACGATTACTTTATTTACATAGTCTGATAACCCAAAACGATCAATCTCTGTCTCAATATAAGTTTTAACCTTATTTTCTTGACCTCCAACTGCTCTAACTACATACCACTTCATTACTGAGTCAGCCATCATTAAAACATTTTAAAGAAGTTATCTAACCCTGTTTGAAAAACTTTATCTACGCCTGCTACTACTAAAGCAAAAACAATTGTAAATGCTGCAACAACTACAGTAGACTTTTGTGCTTCTTCACGAGATGCCCAAGTCATATTTGTATTTAGTTCTTCAAAAGAACCTTTGATATATTGTATAAAGTTATTCATTGTCTTTTAATTTGCACGGACGGAGAGATTCGAACTCCCGACACCTGGTTTTGGAGACCAGTGCTCTACCGCTGAACTACGCCCGTTTGTTTATAAAGGCATCCCCAAAAAGGGATACCTTTATTTTATTTTTGATCTAGAATTAATCTAAAATCTCAGTTACCTGACCTGCACCTACTGTTCTACCACCTTCACGGATAGCAAACTGTAAACCTAAGTTTAATGCAATTGGTTGGATTAATTCAACTGTAATAGTTAAGTTATCTCCAGGCATAACCATTTCAACTCCATCAGGTAAGAAAATATTACCCGTTACATCAGTTGTACGTACGTAAAACTGTGGGCGATAGTTATTATGGAATGGAGTGTGACGTCCACCTTCTTCTTTTTTCAATACATACACCTCAGCCTTAAACTTAGCGTGTGGAGTAACAGAACCTGGCTTACAGATTACCATTCCTCTTTTAATATCTTCTTTTGCAATACCTCTTAATAAGATACCAGCGTTATCTCCTGCCTCACCTCTATCTAAGATTTGACGGAACATTTCAATACCAGTTACTGTAGAAGTTAACTTCTCAGTACCCATACCAATAATATCTACAGATTCTCCTGAATTGATGATACCTGTTTCAATACGACCAGTAGCAACTGTACCACGACCTGTAATTGAAAACACATCTTCAATAGGCATTAAGAAAGGCTTTTCAGTTTCTCTTAATGGCTCTTCAATCCAAGAATCAACAGCAGCCATTAATTCTAGCACTGTATCAACCCATTTTTGTTCACCATTTAAAGCTCCTAAAGCAGAACCAGCAATTACAGGACCATTATCTCCATCATATTCATAGAAAGATAATAATTCTCTTACTTCCATTTCTACTAATTCGATCAATTCTTCATCATCAACCATATCCACTTTGTTCATAAAAACAACCATACGTGGAATTCCTACTTGACGACCTAATAAGATATGCTCACGAGTTTGTGGCATTGGACCATCTGTTGCAGCTACTACTAAAATAGCTCCATCCATTTGTGCAGCACCAGTTACCATGTTCTTTACGTAATCCGCGTGACCTGGACAGTCAACGTGTGCGTAATGACGGTTTGCTGTTGCATACTCAACGTGAGAAGAGTTAATTGTTATACCTCTTTCTTTTTCTTCTGGTGCATTATCGATTTGATCAAAATCTCTAGCTTCAGAGAATCCTGCATCAGCTAATACTTTAGTGATAGCAGCAGTTAATGTAGTTTTACCGTGATCTACGTGACCAATAGTTCCAACATTTAAGTGGGGCTTCGAACGATCGTAAGTTTCTTTTGCCATGATTATTAATTTTTATTCTTAGTTAAATATATTTAGTGTTACTTTAAATTCTTTTTTAAAAAAACTCTAAAAAAGAGCCAATGATCGGATTTGAACCGATGACCTCATCCCTACCAAGGATGCGCTCTACCAACTGAGCTACACCGGCGTGGATAATTTTAGAGCGAAAGACCAGGTTCGAACTGGCGACATTCAGCTTGGAAGGCTGACGCTCTACCAACTGAGCTACTTTCGCGTATTTTTAAAACCTTTCATCAATAATCAAAAGTTGAAGCTTGATATATTGACTAATCAGTTTTAAAAAAGTGGGGAGAGCAGGATTCGAACCTGCGAAGTCGTAAGACAACGGAGTTACAGTCCGTCCCAGTTGGCCGCTTTGGTATCTCCCCTTTGGTTTTAATAGTATGTTAAAGAACTCATTTCTTTACTTAGAGCCGATGGAGGGACTCGAACCCACGACCTGCTGATTACAAATCAGCTGCTCTAGCCAGCTGAGCTACATCGGCTTTTATTGCCATAAAAAAACAATCCGCTATTTCTAACGGACTGCAAATGTATAAAGTAATTATTGAACTTTAAAACTTTTTTAGATTAATTTTCATCTTTTTATGATACTAAAGAATCTCTGAGTTTTTCTTTCGATTTTTTCAAACTTCTTTTTAATGAGTCAACCGCAATATTCACCCCTTCTTCAAAGGTTTTATTCTGCTTTTTAACCACTAATTCATTACCAGGAATATTAATTTTAATCTCAGTAATTTTATTTTCTTTCTCACTAGTTTTCTGTACTTTTAAAAAAACCTCTACATCAACTATCTTATCATGAAACTTTTCTAAGCCTTCTATTTTTTTCTCAATGTAATCTATCAAACTTTTATCTGCTGTAAAGTTTACTGATTGCGTGAATACTTTCATAATTTTTCCAATCTTTTATTTGGCTCTCTAGGATGAGCGCTGTTATACACTTTTTTTATCTGCTCCAAGCTATTATGCGTGTATACTTGGGTTGAGGCTAAACTTGAATGCCCTAGCAATTCTTTAACCGAATTTAACGACGCACCGTTGTTAAGTAAATGTGTAGCGAAAGCATGCCTTAATATATGTGGGCTTTTTTTTGCTTTTGTTGACACTTTACTAAAGTACAAATTTATTATTCGGTAAACAAGAGTTTCATAAATTTTAACCCCCTTTTGAGTTATCAAAAGCTCCCCTACCTCTTCTAACTCATACTCTCTTTTTAAACTTAAATACTGATTAACAGTCTCTAAAACGGAGGGCAGTAATATTACATATCTTTCTTTATTTCTTTTCCCTAAAATTTTAATTACTTGCTTACTAAAATCAACATCTTTCTCTTTGATATTAATCAACTCTATTCGCCTTATCCCTGTAGAATATAACAACTCTACAATCAACCTATTTCTTACCGATTCAAAATCTACTCCCTCATTCAAAATACTCAACACTTTCTCGACCTCTTTTTCATCAAAAGGAGTTTGTATTTTCTTTTGAACTTTTAGTGCTTTATGTTTTGCTAACGGGTTAATTTCTACCTCTCCTATTTTTTGTAAAAAACTATAAAAAGTTTTTAAAGAACTCATTTTTCTATTCACACTTCTATTTGAGACTTTTTTATTAATAAGAATTACCATCCAATTTCTTATTTGATTATAATGAACTTCTTCTAACTTTTCATCATCAAATTCTGTGAAATAAAAATCTTTAAATGCAATTATATCAACCCTATAAGCAGTAATTGTATTTTTTGAATAGTTTTTTTCGTGTTCTAAATATTCTAAAAAAGCAGTTATAAGCATCGTTCTTGTTTTTTACAGAAATAAATATACAAAAAAACCTGTATTGATAAATCAATACAGGTTTCATATTCTCTTAATAAACTATTACTAGCTTACTTCTTCTTTCGTTCTTAATCCTTGAACGTAAGAGGCTTTCTTCATTTGAGCACGTTTAACAACAGACGGTTTATTGAACTGTTTCTTATCACGTAATTGTCTTAAGATTTTTACATCTCTAAACTTTCGTTTATAACGTTTTAACGCTCTATCTATATTCTCTCCTTCTTTAATTGGAATAATTAACATGTGTTAGCACCTCCTTTCATTCTAGTCTCTAAATTTTTATTTTTAGGACTGCAAATGTACTGAGTCTTTTTTAATTAACAATTATTTATTTAAAGAATATCTCTACAACTAGGTTGCTGGCTTATATTCTTTTTTCTCTATTATAATTTTTGCGATAATCTCTTTCAATATTTCAGAGGTACCTCCACCGATTGGTCCTAAACGACTATCGCGTAGTAAACGTGCTAATGGGTATTCTTCCATATAACCATATCCTCCTAATAATTGTAAAGCGTCGTAAATAACCTCATCTGCCATTTTAGTAGAAAGTAATTTACTCATACTTGCTTCTTTTACAACATACTGACCGTCATTTAATCTTTTGGTTATTGAATAGTTATATTCTCTACACATATCAACTTTCGACGCCATTTCTGCCACTTTATGACGTAAAGCTTGAAACTTATCTAATGTTTTACCAAAGGCTTCTCTTTCACTCATGTACTTCAATACATAATCCACTGCATATTCGGCTCTTGCATGTGCATTGATTGCCATTATTAAACGTTCAAGCGAAAAGTGCTGCATTATGTATGGAAACCCCTTTCCTTCATCTCCCATCAAGTTTTCAGCAGGAATCACCACATTGTCAAAAGCAATTTCTGCGGTATCAGAAGCTCTCCAACCTAACTTATCTAATTTTGTTGATGAAATACCTGGAGTATCTCTATCTATAACAAAAATACTCATTCCTTTATGCCTATCTTCAACATTTGTCTTTGCTGCAACTACTAAATAATCAGAATAAATTCCGTTAGTAATAAATGTTTTAGACCCATTAATTACATACGTATCTCCTTTTTTAAGTGCAGTAGTTCTCATACCTGCAACATCGCTACCTCCAAAAGGTTCTGAAATACATAAACACCCTATCTTATCCCCATCAATACTTGGGGTTAAATATGCTTTTTTAATTCTATCGTCGCCTTCTTTATTTAAATGAGTCATTGCTAAATAAGCATGTGCCCACATATTTGCAGCAAAACCACCTGAATTTACCTTCTGCAATTCTTCTAAAAAAATTACGGTATAAAAAAGATCTAAACCTAAACCACCATATTCTTCTGGTTGATTTAATCCGAAATACCCCATTTCTCCAAATTTCTTCCAGATAAAACGTTCAACTGTCCCGTCTTTTTCCCATTTATTTATATGAGGCACCACTTCTTTTTGTAAAAAGTCTTTAAAACTTTGACGAAAAAAGTCGTGCTCTTCAGTAAAGTACATACTGTTCATAATTATATCTCCTTTTTGTTGTTTGTTTATTTAGCCTCCAAATATAGAACTATTCTATCGTATTTGTCAATTGGGAAACTATCAATGTTTTTTATTTCTGAGATACTCTGAAGTTCAGCTACCTCGTTTCTATATTCAAAAATACTTTTACACAACTCATAACCGATATATGGATTCTTTAATACTTCTTTAAACGTAGCTGTATTTACATTTATTTTTTCAATGATTGGTTTTTCATTAATTTTAAACGTTTGTAAAATTCTATTCGCTGTAGTTTTATCTAAACCCCAAATTTCATAAACCTGAGACTTATAGGAAAAGCCTTGTAACTTTTTTCGGTATTTTATAATCCTTTCAGAGAGTACTTCACCCACCCCGCTGATAAATTCAAAATCTTGCTGAGTAGCTTGATTAATTTTACCTGTAGATATCTCTAAGTCTTTCTGCAAGGACTCCTCTGCAAAATTAACATCTTTAGATGTGGCACTTGAATTATATTGCTCTTGTAGCTTGTTTCGTTTAACAACCCAATCTGGAAATTTAAAACGTGAAGAAATTTTAGTTAATAAGCTATCAGATACTTTTGTGACTCTTTGAAACTCTTTAACTGAATTTACAAATTTTCGTTGCTTTCTATAGCTATGTAATCTATCAATCTCCTGAACAGTCATTCCTAATTGATATCCTTTAAAATCAGTAATATAATTTGGATTGAAAGGATATGTTTTTGGCTTTCTATTTTCTAATGCTACTTTTTTTAAACTATCGATTTTCTTTTGAAAAGCGAGTAGTTCAACTGAATCTGTATCTATTATTTTATCTGAAGAGAAATCTACGAAAACATAAATAACTTGAAGAAGAACTATAATCAATACCAAAAATAAAATCCCATTTCTTTGGCGTTTGTTATACCAGAAATGGGATTTAAATATTTTCATTATTTATGCTTTATACATTCTTAGCTTTAATAGCTTTTAAATATCTAGACAACTCCTCTCTTACCTTAGGATACAAGAAGAATAACCCTATAACATTCGGTACTGCCATTGCAAAAATCATCGCATCAGAAAAATCTGTTACAGCTCCTAAACTTGCTGCTGAACCAATAATTACGAATAAACAAAATAAGACTTTATATGTATAGTCAGAAGCTTTAGAACGTCCGAATAAGAACATCCATCCTTGTAAACCATAATAAGACCAAGATAACATTGTTGAAAAAGCAAATAACACTACCGCTACCGTTAAGATATAAGGGAACCAAGGTAATACTGATCCAAATGCTTTTGATGTAGCTAATACTCCATCTGGTGATTTTACACCGTATGTCATAACACTTCCATCTCCATTTGTAATAATAATTACTAAGGCGGTCATAGTACAAACCACTACTGTATCAATAAATGGCTCTAGTAAAGCTACCAACCCTTCTGATGCTGGGTATTTTGTTTTCACTGCTGAATGGGCAATTGCTGCCGAACCAACACCTGCTTCGTTAGAAAACGCTGCTCTTTGAAATCCAATAATCAATACACCTAATATACCACCTGAAATTCCTTTCGCATTAAATGCTCCGTCCCAAATTTGAACGAATGCACCTCCAATTTGAGAAAAATTTACCACTAAAATAATAACAGAAGCTAAAACATAAATCCCTACCATAAATGGTACAATTTTCTCTGTAATATTTCCAATTCTTTTAATCCCTCCAATAATTACAATTCCAACTAATATAGACATAACAACACCAAACACTAAAGCAGTTGATAGGTCATTAGACCCAATCATACTTCCAAATTGTTGCGCAGCTTGATTCGCTTGAAACATATTACCACCTCCAAAAGATCCACCTATTACCATAATAGCAAAAAGAACGGCTAATACTTTACCTAATCCACTTTTACCAACATCGGCTAAACCTTTTCTTAAATAATACATTGGCCCACCATAAATGGTACCATCTTCACCTACATCTCTATATTTTACACCTAAAGTACATTCAACAAATTTTGAAGACATTCCTATAATCCCTGCAACGACCATCCAAAAAGTAGCCCCTGGGCCTCCTAAAGATAAAGCTACCGCTACACCTGCAATATTACCCAAACCAACAGTACCTGATAAAGCTGCTGTTAAAGCTTGGAAATGCGAAACTTCTCCTTCTGCTCCTTCTATTCTAATTGTTTCTATCGCATCACCACCCGGAGTTGGATCCCCAGCCATAACCCCTGAAGTTACGTGATCTATATCATCATATTTTCCTCTAACAATGTTTATAGAAGTTGGAAACATTCTAATATTTACAAATTTAAATACTACTGTGAATATTAATCCTGCTGATAAAAGCATTATAATCACTAAAGGCATTTCTACTCCTCCACCTAATTTAATAGGAAAAAAAACAAAACTACCCCAAGCATCTGCAACAGGCTTAAACCCTTCATTTATCTTTTCTGCTAAACCTTTTTCTTGAGCAAATGTTAACATTGGTGTTATTAACAACAACAACGTAATAAGTCTTTTATTCATAATAGTTATGTTAGTTTTTGAATTTGTAATGCGCAATATCTTAAAAAAATGAACTTTCAACAAGTTTTAATCGTTAAATGTATTTTTTAAGTTAGGTTTTCTTTAAATCTTTGTAAATCTTCTTTAAATGATTTTGGAAAGAACTTTAAAATTTCATTTGTTTTACTTAAATCAAATCCCGTTTTATAAGGTCTTACTGCTTTTTGATTAAGTGTTTTTGTAGAGATTGGTTTAATCAAGTTTTTATCCAACTTAAACACTTCTGCTATTTGTTGTGCTATTTCATAAATGCTTAATAAGGTGTTCGATGATATATTGAAGACACCCATTGCCTTTTCATCAATAACTAACTTACATGCTAATGCCAAATCTTCAACATAAGTCGGCATACGGTATTGATCATTAACAATAGTAATTTCTTTTTTCTCTTCTAAAGTTTTCTTCACCCACAGCACTATATTACTGCGAGTCATGTCGAAAACTTTTCCATAGACTAAAATAGTTCGAAGAATGGTATAGTCTATTTTAGATGTTGTTAAAATATTCTCTGATTTCAGTTTAGATAAACCATAATAATTTAAAGGATTTGGTTTGTCTATTTCTTTATAAGGCCCGCTTTTACCATCAAATATAAAATCCGTTGATAAATGAATTAAATGGCTGTTTTTTTCTTCCGAATATTCTTTTAAAAACTGAACTACATCAATATTTAATTTATCACATGCTGTTTTATTAGTTTCACAAGCATCAACATTAGTCATTGCTGCCGTGTTTATAATAACATCTGGATTGTATTGGGTTAATTTTTCACGAAGCAAAACTTCATTAGTAATATCAATAGAAGTGTATTCGAAATCGTTTCTTCCACTTCTATTTTCTCCACGAGAGAAACCTATTACTTTATAATTTTCTTTTTCTTCTAATAATAAACGTACTAAAGTTTGCCCTAACAAACCATTACTCCCTGTAACAACTACTTTTTTCATTAAAACAATTCTCTTAATTTGATTATCTGCTCTGGACGACCTAAAACAATCAAATTTGCTCCTGCTCTAAGCTCTAAAGATGCATCAGGGTTTATAATATATTCTTTATCAGGAGTACGATAGCCAATAACAGTACATCCTGTTTTGTTCCGTAAATCTAAATCTAAAATAGTTCTATTTAAATATTCCTCTGGTAAGTTATCAATTGCTATTTCTTCAAGATTAGCGGTGGTATCTCCTTCGATTGTTAGTCTATCAACAAACTCAATTACATCAGGTGTAACAACTAAAGACGCCATATGTGCTCCACCTAACTTATCTGGCATAATTACATTATCGGCTCCTGCAATTTTAAGCTTACTATAAGAGGTTTCTTTTGATGCCCTACTTATTATCTTACAATTTTTATTAAGTTGACTTGCTGTTAATACAACGAATAAATTATCAGCATCAGAAGGTAAAACTGTAATTAAATTATCGGCATTTAAAATTCCTGCTTTTATTAAAGCCTCATCAGTTGTTGCATCTCCTTCAATATTCAACATTCCTTTTTCATCTAACTGTTTAATAACATCTTCATGTTTTTCGACAATCACAAAATCTTTTTTATAACTATTTAGTTTTGATATAGCTTGCTTACCGTTTCTACCATACCCGCAAACTATAGTGTGCCCTTTTAGTTTTTCTATTTTTTTTTGCACTTTCTTTATTTTTAATTGATGAAAAAATTGTCCGCTTATTAAATATTCAGAAAATGATGATACTGCATATCCAAATATAAATAAGCTTGATAATATTAAACCTATTGTAAATATTTTCTCTCCTGTACCAAACGGATGTACTTCACCAAAGCCTATAGTAGTAATGGTGATTATTGTCATATATAATGCGTCAATAAAAGAATAATCGAACAACATTAAATACCCCCCTACCCCTATTGATAAAATCAATACTGAAAAGAAGATTGCTTTGTATAATCTTGATTTAAACACGGTCTTTATCATAAATCAAAAACAGAAGTTCTTTTGGTATAAATCATATCTTTTAAGCGCAATAAAAAAGCTAATGTTAAATACACTCCAAATGATAAACCTATTGTTACAAACGAAATGTAAACAAAGAATAAACGTACGCTGGTTGCTCGCATACCCAAGCGATCTGCTAGTCTAGAAGACACATCAAAACCATGTCGTTCAAAAAAATGACGTACAGAATGAATGAATTTCATATTAACTTGTTTTAATTGCAAGATACCCATTTACTATCATTTGTTAACAACATCAGCTTTAAAATAAATTTGGTTTCTGTAACTTTGCTTTTTTGATAAAAAATATCACTTTGAAAGAACAAGAGTACATAGAAGTATACGGAGCTAGGGTTCATAATTTAAAAAATATTGACGTTAAAATCCCTCGTGAAAAACTAGTCGTTATTACTGGCTTAAGCGGAAGCGGAAAATCATCGTTAGCATTTGACACTATTTATGCCGAAGGCCAGCGTAGATATATAGAAACTTTCTCTGCGTATGCACGTCAATTTTTAGGTGGATTGGAAAGACCAGATGTTGATAAAATTGATGGTTTATCGCCCGTGATTTCTATCGAACAAAAAACAACTAATAAAAGTCCACGTTCAACAGTAGGAACCATTACGGAGATTTATGATTTTCTTCGTTTATTATTTTCGAGAGCTTCAGATGCTTATTCGTTTAATACTGGTGAAAAAATGGTCAGTTATTCTGACGAACAAATCAAACAATTAATCTTAAAAGATTTTAACGAAAAACGTATTGCTATTCTTGCTCCGTTAATTAGATCTAGAAAAGGGCATTATCGTGAACTTTTTGAACAAATTTCAAAACAAGGTTTTGTTCGAGTTCGTATTGATGGAGAAATAAAAGAAATTGAGAAAGGAATGAAACTAGACCGATACAAAACCCACGACATTGAAGTGGTTATTGATCGTTTAGTTGTAAGTGAAAAATCAGACAAACGTTTAGAAGAAACTATTAAAACCGCATTATATACGGGTAATAATATTTTAATGGTTGTTGATGTTGATGATGAAAAACCTCGATACTTTAGTCGTGAATTGATGTGCCCTACTACCGGAATAGCATATCCTAATCCTGAGCCAAGCACCTTTTCTTTCAATTCACCAAGAGGCGCTTGTTCTCATTGTAACGGATTAGGGATTACGAATGAAATTAACGAGCAAAAAGTAATTCCTGATTATACCATTTCTATTAAAAATGGAGGAATAATCCCTTTAGGAGATCAAAAAGGTAGTTGGATTTTTAAGCAATTACAAACAATTGCTAACAGACATAACTTTAAACTTACTGATCCTATAAATAAAATTCCAGCAGATGCTATGAATATTATTTTACATGGTGGTAATGATAAATTTGAAATCAATTCTAAAGACCTTGGAGTTACTCGAAATTATGAAATTGATTTTGAAGGAATTATTGCCTTTATAGAAAATCAGTATAAAAATGCAGAAAGCACTTCTATTAAACGCTGGGCAAAAGACTTTATGGATGAAGTTAAATGCTCTGTTTGTGAAGGTAAAAGATTAAAAAAAGAAGCACTTCATTTTAAGTTTGTCAATAAAAGCATTAGTGATTTAGCACAAATGGATGTTACCGAATTAGCTGCTTGGTTTAAAAATATTGAAAGCAGTCTTTCAGAAAAACAATTAATAATAGCTTCTGAAATATTAAAAGAAATACGAACTAGAATCCAATTTTTATTAGATGTAGGCTTAGATTACTTAGCGCTAGATCGAACTTCAAAATCGCTTTCTGGTGGTGAAGCACAACGAATTCGATTGGCAACTCAAATTGGCTCACAATTAGTTGGTGTATTATATATCTTAGATGAACCTAGTATTGGCTTACATCAACGTGACAATGAAAAATTAATTAAATCACTTATTAAACTTCGTGATGTTGGTAATTCTGTTTTAGTTGTCGAGCATGATAAGGATATGATTGAGCAAGCTGATTTTGTATTAGATATTGGTCCAGGGGCAGGAAAACATGGAGGTGAAATCGTAAGCGAAGGAACTTTTGAAGATTTAAAATCACACGACACCTTAACAGCTGATTATTTAACCGGAAGAAAAGAAATTAGCATACCAAAAGAAAGAAGAGAAGGTAACGGGAAGTTTATTAAACTTTCTGGTGCAACAGGGAACAACTTAAAAAACGTTTCTGTAAAGTTTCCTTTAGGTCAAATGATTTGCGTTACAGGGGTTTCTGGTAGCGGAAAATCTACCTTGATAAACGAAACCTTATATCCTATTTTAAATGCTCATATTTATCGTGGCGTTAAAAAACCAATGCCTTACAAAAAAATTGAAGGCTTAGAACATATTGATAAAGTTATTGATATTGATCAATCTCCTATCGGAAGAACACCACGGTCAAATCCGGCTACATATACAGGTACCTTTGGCGAGATTCGAAGTTTATTTGCTAAAACTCCTGAAGCAGCAATTAGAGGCTACAAACCTGGTCGTTTCAGTTTTAATGTAAAAGGAGGTCGTTGTGAAACGTGCCAAGGTGGTGGAGTTCGAGTAATTGAAATGAACTTTTTACCTGATGTTCATGTAGAGTGTGAAACATGTCAAGGAAAACGTTTTAATAGAGAAACATTAGAAATTCGTTATAAAGGAAAGTCAATTTCCGATATATTAGACATGACTATTAATGAAGCAACAAACTTCTTTGAATTGATTCCGAAAATATATCGTAAGTTAAAAACGATTCAAGATGTTGGTTTGGGATATATTACATTAGGTCAACAATCTACTACGCTTTCTGGTGGAGAAGCGCAGCGTATAAAGTTAGCTTCAGAGTTATCAAAAAGAGACACAGGGAATACTTTTTATATTTTAGATGAACCCACTACAGGTTTGCATTTTGAAGACATTCGTGTGCTGATGGATGTTTTAAATAAATTATCTGATAAAGGAAACACCGTATTAATTATTGAACATAATATGGATGTAATTAAACTTGCCGACCATGTTATTGATATTGGAATGGAAGGTGGTAAAAACGGAGGAAATGTACTTGTTACTGGTTCGCCTGAAAAAGTCGCTAAACATAAAACGAGTTATACCGCTAAGTTTTTAAAGAAAGAACTCAAAAAACTCTCTTTCAAATAAAATTAGACCCCACCTAAAAAAATTATTTTTTTTAGGCATTAAATCATTTTCCCATTATTTATGTTAAAGAAATGTTAACATAAATAGGGTTAACCCTATTCGAGACAGGG
>CBDTZS010000069.1:0-16153 GCA_965364955.1 uncultured Tenacibaculum sp.
CCCTTTTCGTGTAAGTTAATGTAGGCATCTTCCATGTCGTCGGTAATCCAAGTACCCAACTGATCGTTTCTATCTATATGGCGACAATTAAAAATCACCTCTTTAAAAGCCTTATTTTCTGTTATAGTAAAATTATTTTTGCGCAATACTTGTCGCATCGATTTTGATACTCTTAACTCATCAGGAAACAATACCATACGTTCTGGTGGCGAATACCAAACAATAGGTTCGCCTTCATTAAACCAAGGGAAAATTCCGTTTTTATAGGCATATACCAAACGTTCTGCCGATAAATCTCCGCCAAAAGCCAAAACACCGTCCTCATTTGCAAATTCGTGAGGTGGAAATACAATTTCTTCAGGTAACCAAATCATATGAATACAATAATAAAGCTTACAAATATAGTATAGTTCTTATCAGTATAATTGATAAAACAGTAACGTTCATTTCATTTTTATAATTCTTACTAAAATAAAAACGTATCAATTCAAATTTCCATAATTTTGCAACATGGTAAAAGAACTTCAACTACGCGTTAATTTAATAGAAGAAAAGAAAGAAGATATTCTAAAAAAGAAAGCTTCTAGAAAATTAGACATCGCTATTTCTACGATAACGACTGTAAAAGTGTTGCGTAAATCTATTGATGCTCGTAAAAAAGAAGTTGTTTTCAATTATAAAGTAGCCGTATATATTAACGAACCTTTACCTGATACACCTGATTATATTTTTGAATATAAAGATGTATCTAATGCGAAAGAAGTTCACATTATTGGTTTTGGACCAGCAGGAATGTATGCTGCCCTTCGTTGTATTGAATTAGGTTATAAACCAATCGTTTTAGAACGTGGTAAAAATGTACAAGATCGTCGTAGAGATTTACGTGCTATTAATCAAGAACATTTTGTAAACGAAGATTCTAATTATTGTTTTGGTGAAGGTGGCGCAGGAACCTATTCTGACGGAAAATTATATACCCGTAGTTTAAAACGTGGGGATGTTCGTAGAATATTTGAAAATTTAGTATACCATGGTGCTGCTGAAGATATTCTAATTGATGCGCATCCGCATATAGGAACCAACAAACTGCCTAAAATTATTCAAAACATTCGTGAGAATATTTTAAAATATGGTGGCGAGATTCATTTTGATACTCGTGTTACCGATTTTGTTATAAAAAATAATAAAATACAAGCCATACAATTACAAAACGGAACTGAAATGACCGTTAACTCAGTAATTTTAGCAACGGGTCATTCAGCTAGAGATATTTATGAACTACTACACAGAAAAGATATTTTATTAAAAGCAAAATCATTTGCAATGGGGGTTCGAGTTGAGCATCCTCAAGAAATTATTGATCAGATTCAATATAACTGCTCTGGTCAAAGAGACGAGTTATTACCTGCTGCTGCTTATAGCTTAGTACAACAAGTAAATAACCGTGGTGTGTATTCATTCTGTATGTGTCCTGGCGGATTTATAGTACCTGCAGCAACCGCAAATGGTGAAGTTGTTGTTAACGGAATGTCTCCTTCTCGTAGAAATAATAAGTTTGCTAATTCAGGAATTGTAGTTGAGATTAATATTGATAAAGACCTTCCTAAATATGAAAAATTTGGCGTTTTAAAAGGTTTAGAATATCAAAAAGATTTAGAAAAAATAGCTTTTAACGCAGGCGGAAGAAGTCAGGTTGCACCTGCTCAACGCTTAACTGATTTCGTTGAAGGTAAATTATCTTCTTCTTTAAACGAAACTTCTTATCAACCAGGATTAAATTCATCTCCGTTACATTCACTGTTACCTAAATTTATAGGAAGCAGGTTGCGAAGAGGGTTTGATGCTTTTGGTAAAAAAATGCATGGATTTTATACTGCGGAAGCTAATATTATTGGTGTAGAGTCTCGTACCTCATCGCCTGTAAATATTCCTAGAAAAGAAAACTTAGAGCACCCACAAATTGAAGGCTTGTTTCCTTGTGGAGAAGGCGGTGGTTATGCTGGGGGAATTGTCTCTGCGGCAATGGATGGTGAACGCTGTGCTGAAGCTGTAGTTGCTAACTTATAATTAACGATATTTCTTTGATTTATCTGTAATTACCTTGTATTTTTGTCTTCTCTAAAAGAAGGTGGAGAATCAAGTTAATAAAAGTGGATAAAAAAAGAAACAAAAAAAAGAATAAACCGCATGTAAAACGTTTACATAACTACTATCAACGTACTGGTTTTTATATGTTTATTTGGGAAAGTTTAAAAAAAGCTTTTTTACCAATATTAATAGCGGTTGTAGCTGTATTTATCTTTAACAAATATGTATACAACCTCAATGATGCTTTACAGGTAGTTACTGAAACCTTTTCTATACTTGGTATTTTAATTACTTTTTTTGTTTCTGAAACGATATTAGGTTTAATACCTCCAGAGATTTTTATTGCTTGGGCAAAAAAAACGATCAATCCAGTTTTAAATTTATCAATTTTAGCAACCTTATCTTATTTAGGTGGTTTAACAGCTTATTTTATAGGAAGAGCTTCCTTAAAAATTAAGTCAATAAAAAACTATTTAGAGGTTAAAATGGCTAAAAATCTTAAAAACACAAGTAAGTGGGGTGGTATTTTAATTTTAGTTGGTGCATTATTACCGTTACCTTTTGCTATCAGTTGTTTAACAGCTGGTATGATTAAGTATCCGTTTAAAAACGTAGTTATTTTTGGGCTATTCCGTTTTTTACGTTTTGCCATCTATGCTTTGGCTATCTTCAGCATCGTTAATTAAATCAATAATATTAAACACAAATTTATGGGAGGCTTATCAAATAACGATATTTTTAAAAAATTAAGAGTAGCACACAAGTTACGTGATACAGATATTGTTGAAATTTGTGCTTTAGTAGACTTTAAAGTTTCTAAAGGAGAATTAGGTGCACTTTTCAGAAATGAAGAACACCCTAAATATATGGAATGTGGAGATCAAATTCTTAGAAATTTTTTAAATGGATTGGTTATCCATTTAAGAGGCCCAATGCCTCCTAAGAAAAAAGCAGAACCTGCAAAATAGATTACAATAAAAAACCTTCTGATAAATCAGAAGGTTTAATTTTTCCCCTTAAATTCCTCTTCCAGTAAATAACTGGTTGATGATGCCACAAATATATACTGAACAGTTAGATTAAAAAACGGGATTACCGCAAAAAAAAGTGTGGGTTTCCGCAAAAACAAAAAAGAGAGCATTTAGCTCTCTTTTTTGTTTTATATAAACGTCCTTATTAAAAAGGTAAATCGTCTGGTTCGTTAGCAGATAAATCTGGAGCTGGTTCAAATTGATCTACAGGAGGTATGTTTTGAGGTGCTGCTTGTGCTAAATTCTCAATTCTCCATCCTTGAACAGAGTTAAAGTATTTTGCAACTCCTTCTGGATTAATCCATTCTCTACCTCTTAAATTAATAGACACTTTTACATCTTGACCAACAGCATAACTATTTAAAATATCACATTTATCCTGTACAAACTCAATCATAATCATTTGTGGATATTGTTCATCAGTAGTTACAACTAATTCACGCTTTCTAAATCCGCTAGCTCCAAATGTTTGTGCTTCGTTAATTAATTTAATTTTCCCTATAACTTCCATATTCTTATCTATTTAATTAAAAGCACTTTCCAAGCACTTTCTACATCATTACTCTTTAAATATTCTTGTGCAAATGTATGTTTTTTTTCAGTTGAAAGCGAAACATATTCTTGGTGTTCTTTAGCAAAGTTATTAACAGTTTCTTCATTTGGTAATTGTTCTACATTACCTAGCATACCTAAATTATTACCTGTTAAAATAGCACTATTTCTAATCTCTGTAGGAATTTGGTCTACCCCTATTCCTAATGTTGAAATTGGTTTAGGGATCTCAAAGAAACCCTCTCTTGCACGTGTATAATAACTACCTCCTGCTCTAGCAACTAAATCTATTTTATGCTGATCAATACTTCCATCTTCAGCTAAAACATCTTCATTTATATGTAGTTTAACAACTTCGCATACAATTAAGTTTCCTGCACCTCCTTCGGTTCCTGTGTAAATAATATCAGTTACTTTACATTCAAACTGTACTGGTGATTCAGCGACTCTAAAAGGCTTCACTTTATCAGAAGGTAACATGGTAAAACCTGCCTTTTCAAACTCATTTACTCCTTTAGGATACATCGTACTACTTAGTGACATTTGCTGTACTATATCGTAATTCACTACATTAATTACGACTTCTTTGGTTTCCTCCACATTATCTAAAGTATGTTTCGTTTTATTATCTCTTACACTTCGTGCTGGAGAGAAAATCATCATTGGTGGATTTGCTCCAAATACGTTAAAAAAACTAAACGGTGATAAATTCGGATTTCCATCTTTATCAATAGTACTTGCAAAAGCAATAGGCCTTGGTGCTATAGCGCCTAATAAATAACTATGTAATTTTCCTGTAGGTAATTCTTTAGGGTCAAGTGATAACATGCTGAATTATTTTTTAGTGTAAATATACTACGGTTTTACAAATTAAGTTATTGTACATAATAGTTTATATTTGACTAATGACATTTTTCAATAATACTTACTGGATAAAACGGATTACTGTTTTCATATCTATATTAATCGTTTCATTTATTTTATGGAATACGTATATATTTTTTCAAAAATTTAAAGAAGAAGAACGCGGGAAAATGGAGCTTTTTGCTGCTGCTTTAAAGGAATTTGACAACAATGAAAACCTAAATGATCCTTTTAACATTGAAGTAAAGGTCATTGAGAATATTAAAAACATACCTTTAATATTAACCAATGTAAAAGGAGAAATTCAAGAAATAAAAAATTTAGACAGTATAAAATCATTAGACCCTAATTACCTAAAGGAGCAATTAAATCTAATGAAGAGCCAAAACACTCCTATAGAAATAAGTTATAAAAACCTTGAAAAACAGTATGTTTATTATCGAAACTCAGACTTACTATACAAGTTAAAATATTATCCGTTAGCTTTATTATTAATCTTTGCACTGTTTTTAACCATTGTATACATGGTTTACAAATCTAGTAAAGTTGCCGAACAAAATAAACTTTGGACAGGTATGGCTAAAGAAACGGCACATCAAATAGGTACACCTTTATCTTCTTTATTAGGCTGGGTAGCTATTTTAAGATCAGAAAATGTAAATGAAGAATATATTATCGAAATAGAAAAAGATGTTGACCGATTAAGTACCATAGCAAATCGATTTTCGAAAATAGGGTCCTTACCTAAACTAAAAAAGCACAATGTAGTTGCAGTAACCAAGACTACTTTTAATTACTTACAATCAAGAAGTTCAAAACAAATTAATTTTTCATTCTCTTCTGATAAAGAAGAGTTTTTAACGCAGTTAAACATGGAATTATATGGTTGGGTGATTGAAAATTTAATGAAAAATGCCATTGATGCCATGCAAGGTAAAGGCCGTATTTCACTTGAAATTAAAGAAACTCCTAAACTTGTGAAAATTATAGTAACTGATTCTGGTAAAGGAATTCAAAAACCTCAGTTTAAACAAATTTTTAAACCTGGATTTACAACAAAAAAACGTGGTTGGGGATTAGGCTTATCACTCTCTAAACGCATTATTGAAGATTACCACAGTGGAAAAATATTTGTAAAAAAATCTGATTTAGGAAAAGGAACAACTTTTGAAATTCAATTGAATAAAGTTTAACTTTCTTTTTCTAATCTTTTCTTTTGAGTATAACCAAAAAATAAACCTCCAATTACCCAGAAAGGAAATGCTATTAAAATTTTCTGGATAACTAAACTTTCTTTAGCAAAAAAAGGGTAAATAAAATTCATTGCAAAAAACATTGTTAATCCCCAACTTAAACCTGTTTTAATCCATTTTTTCATGAATTTTGGTTATTCAAAGTTACTAGAAACCTCTTTAGTTAGCTCAATAAACTCATCATTAGACAACTTCACTTTCTCTACAAACTGAATATCCGCCATTTTATTTAAAGGAATTAAATGTACATGTACATGCGGTACTTCTAGCCCAATCACACTCATTCCTACACGTTTACAAGGAATTGTTTTTTCTATCGCTTTTGCTACTCGATAAGAGAAAGACATTAATCCATCATATTCTTCTTTCGATAAATCGAAAAGCTTGTTTTCTTCTCGTTTAGGAACAACCAATGTATGTCCTTTTACATTCGGATTGATATCTAGAAAAGCAAGATAATTTTTATCTTCTGCAATTTTGTATGAAGGAATTTCACCTGAGATTATTTTAGTAAAAATACTTGCCATGTCTTTTTGTTTTAGGATTTAGTAAAAATAAAAAAAGCGTTACAGATGTAACGCTTTTTTCAAAAAATATTTTAAATATATTATCTAGAAATCTCCATAATTTCAAATTTCATAATCCCATTAGGTACTTGAATTTCGGCTAAATCTCCTACTTCTTTACCTAACAATCCTTTTCCTATAGGTGAATTTACCGATAATTTACCATTTCTAACATCTGTTTCAGAATCTGCAACTAACGTATAAGAAAACTCCATCTTATTAGTGGTGTTTTTTATTTTAATAACAGAATGAATTAATACTTTAGACGTATCTAATTGACTTTCATCAATAATACGTGCACTACCAATTACATTCTTTAGTTTTGCTATTTTAAACTCTAAATGAGATTGTTCTTCTTTTGCAGCATGATATTCTGCATTTTCACTTAAATCTCCTTTATCTCTTGCATCCGCAATTTCTTGTGTCACTCTAGGTCTTTCTACCTGTTCTAATTGAACTAACTCGTCCTTTAACTTTTTAAGTCCTTCAGCCGAATAATATGAAATATCACTCATAATTATATAAATTTAAAAATCTCACACCGATAGGAATGAGATTGTACTACAAATGTACAAAATATTTGTAAATTCGTTGCGTTACATATATAACTCTATTTTAAAATAATGAGAAAAATATTTTATCTATTTATTTTAGCTATTATGTTAAGCTGTACTGATAATACTCCTATTAACAACTGTTTTAACGGAATAAACATGAATGCTATTATCGACTTAACATTACCTGAATTTCAGGGGTTACTAGTTCCTAGCGGCAGTTCTCAAAACACTATTCAAGGGCGAAATGTGTATCTTTTCAGAACAGGAAACACTGGCTATAAAGCTTTTGACAGACAATGCCCTGAAGCTACTTGTAATTCTTTAATGACCTTTGATGGAATTCAAATCAAATGTCCTTGTGATGATAAAAAATATAATTATTTAGCCAATGGAGCACCGATTGATAATGAAGGTTGCTCCGCTTTAATGTACCTTGTAACTAAAATTAGCAGTTCACAATTAAGAATATCTCGTTAATTGTATTTATACTATAATTTAGATTCTTATTTTTGCGATAACAACAACACACTAAAATATTTATCTTGAAAAACTATTTTTCTTCTGACTTTAAATTGGGCGTTCTCGGTGGCGGACAATTAGGTAGAATGCTACTTACCGAAACTCAAAAATTTGATATTTATACTGTAATATTAGATGGAAATGCTGAAGCTCCTTGTGCGCAAATATGCAACGAATTTCATCAAGGAGATTTATTAGATTTTAATACTGTTTACAACTTTGGAAAAAAAGTAGATGTATTAACCATCGAAATAGAGAATGTAAACATTGACGCGCTTGATAAACTAGCATCTGAAGGTTTAACTATTTTTCCGAAGCCCTCTAATTTAAGAATAATTCAAAACAAAGCGCATCAGAAATCATTTTACAAAGACCATCAAATTCCTACTGCAGGTTTTTCTCATTATGCTTTTATTCAAGAATTAAAACACTCGTATGAAAACAATATTATTGAGTTTCCTTTTGTATGGAAGTCAGCGCAATTTGGTTACGATGGAAATGGTGTAAAAGTAGTTCGTAATTATGAAGATTTACAATCGTTACCAGAAGGAGAATGTATTGCAGAAAAATTAATTCCCTTTAAAAATGAATTAGCTGTAATTGTTGCCAGAAATTCTAACGGAGAAATAAAAACATATCCGGTAGTCGAAATGGAATTTCATCCAGAAGCAAACCAAGTAGAATATGTAATTTGCCCTGCTAGAATTGAAGAATCTGTTGCTCAAAAAGCACGAGAAACAGCTTTAAAAATAGCAAACACGTTAGATTTTGTAGGCTTACTTGCAGTTGAAATGTTTCAAACAGAAGACGATGACATTTTAGTAAACGAAGTCGCTCCTAGAGCTCACAACTCGGGCCATTACTCAATAGAAGCTAGTTACACCAATCAGTTTGAACAACATTTACGAAGTATTTTAAACCTTCCTTTAGGAAATACTGAAAGTAAAGTTGCCGGAATCATGGTAAACTTAGTAGGTGAAGAAGGGCATACTGGAGACGTTGTTTACAAAAACATGAAAGACATTTTAAAAATTGACGGAGTTACTCCACATATTTATGGTAAAAAGGTAACAAAACCTTTTCGTAAAATGGGGCATGTAACCATCGTCAATAAAGATATAAACGAGGCTAGAAAAATCGCTCAACAAGTAAAAGAAACGATTAAAGTAATTAGCAAATGACATGTTGTTAAGAGTGTAAACAAAGTAGTCTCATAATACAAAAACAGATTACTTCGTAATAAACCCCATGCAATGACAAGAAAGCATAAAAACGTCAAGCTGAATTCATTTCAGTTTCTCATCAAATAAATAACCTCTCGGCTCCGCTCGAGATGACAACATAAAATTATGGTAGGAATTATAATGGGAAGCGATTCAGATCTTCCAATCATGCAAGAAGCAATCGATATTTTAGAAGGTTTTGATATTCAAATAGAAGTAGATATCGTTTCTGCTCATAGAACTCCAGAAAAATTATTCGATTATTCTAAAAACGCACACAAACGCGGAATAAAAGTAATTATTGCTGGTGCTGGTGGCGCTGCTCATTTACCTGGAATGGTAGCAAGTATGAGTCCGTTACCAATAATTGGAGTTCCTGTAAAAAGCAGGAATTCTATTGATGGGTGGGATTCTATATTGTCAATTTTACAAATGCCAGGTGGAGTTCCTGTTGCAACTGTAGCTTTAGATGGTGCAAAAAATGCAGGTATTTTGGCTGCTCAAATTATTGGAGCTTCTGACAAATGTGTTTTAGATAAAATTATTGCTTATAAAGAAGGTTTAAAGCTGAAAGTTGAGAAAGCTTCTGAAAGAGTAAGAAAGTAAGTATATTATTGCTATAATTTAGTGGAAACCTCACAGGTAACTTATCTGTGAGGTTTCCTTAATTTTAAATTGAATTTTCATGACTAAGAATCCATTATTACAAGACTTTAATACGCCTCCTTTTTCTAAAATTACAAATGCAGATTATAAACCTGCTATTGAAGAAGGAATAAAAATGGCAAAAGTAGAAATTAATGCTATTGCTAATAGCTCAGAAATTCCAACTTTTGAAAACACAACCGTTGCTTTAGATTTTACAGGAGAAAAACTGAATAAAATTACATCAATTTTCTTCAATTTAAACTCCGCAGAAACTAATGATGAGATTCAGGAAATAGCAAAAGAAGTTTCGCCTATGTTAAGTGAGTTTGCAAACGACATAACCTTAAACGAAAGACTGTTTAATAGAGTGAAAACAGTTTATGATACCAAAGACAATTTAGAGTTAACGCCAGAACAAACCATGTTGTTAGAGAAACAATATAAAGGATTTGCTAGAAATGGTGCTAATTTAAATGACATCGATAAAACAGAATTACGTAAAATTGATGCAGAATTATCTAAACTGTCTTTACAATTTGGAGAGAATGTATTAGCTGAAACCAATGCTTATGAAATGCATTTAACTGATAAAAATGATCTATCAGGATTGCCCGAAAGTGTAAAAGAGGCTGCGGAAGAAGTTGCTAAATCAAAAGAAAAAGAAGGTTGGATTTTTACGTTAGATTACCCAAGTTATATTCCTTTTATGACCTATGCTGACAATAGAGAATTACGTAAAAAATTAGCGATTGCTGCAGGTAAAAAAGCATTTCAAGATAATAAATACAACAACGAACAAATTGTTTTAAACATTGTTAATCTTCGTTATAAAAGAGCAAATCTATTAGGTTATAAAACCCATGCTCATTTTGTTTTAGAAGAAAGAATGGCTGAAACCCCAGAGAAAGTCATCTCTTTCTCTAACGATTTATTAGCAAAAGCAAAACCGGCTGCAAAACGCGAATTTACCGATTTAGAAAACTATGCTAAAAAACTAGACGGTATAGACCAGCTTCAAAAATGGGACGGAGCTTATTATTCTGAAAAACTAAAAAAGGAATTATTCTCTTTAGATCAAGAATTACTAAAACCGTATTTTAAATTAGAAAATGTAATTGATGGCGTTTTTGAAATTGCAAATAGATTATTTGATTTACAATTTGAAGAAATTAATTCAATAGACAAGTATCACGAAGATGTAAAAACATATTCCGTTACTGATAAAAAAGGAAACTTTATTTCGCATTTCTACGCCGATTTTCATCCAAGACCAGGGAAAAGAAATGGCGCGTGGATGACTTCTTATAAATCACAGCAAATTAAAAACGGAGTAAATGAACGCCCACAAGTTTCGATTGTGTGTAATTTCACGAAACCAACCGAAACAAAACCATCATTATTAACCTTTAATGAGGTTACTACCTTATTTCACGAGTTTGGTCATGCATTACATGGAATGTTAGCAAACACAACTTACAATAGCTTATCAGGAACTTCAGTTTCTTGGGATTTTGTTGAGCTCCCTAGTCAAGTTTTAGAAAACTGGTGCTACGAGAAAGAAGCGTTAGAATTGTTTGCAAAGCACTATGAAACTGGTGAAACAATTCCGATGGAATATGTTGAAAAAATAAAAGAATCTGCTAGCTTTCATGAAGGAATGCAAACACTTCGTCAGTTAAGTTTTGGTCTATTAGATATGCAATGGCATGGTGGAGATTCACCAGAAAAAATCACTTCTGTTAAAGGATTTGAAAGTGATGCTTTTAGTGAAACACAATTATATCCTGATGTTGCTGAAAACTGTATGAGCACTGCTTTTTCTCATATTTTTCAAGGAGGATATTCTGCTGGATATTATTCTTATAAATGGGCAGAAGTATTAGATGCTGATGCTTTTGAATATTTCTTAGAAAAAGGGATTTTCAATAAAGAAATTGCCGATAAATTTAAAGACAATGTTTTATCTAAAGGTGGAACTGAAAAACCTATGGACCTTTATAAAAGTTTCCGAGGTAAAGAACCAAAACCTGATGCGCTTTTAAAACGTGCTGGATTAATTAAACAATAATTAACTTTTCTTTTTATTAAATAATAAAATAAGTCCTTATTTTTATGAAAAATATTTCATGAAAAAGGGACTTATTGCTTTCTCTCTATTTGCTTTTATTTCTATTAACAGTTTTTCACAATTTAAAATTACTGGACGAGTTACCGCTCTCAATAACGAGAATTTAGAAGATGTCTCTGTATATTTTAACAACACAACTATAGGTACTGTTACCAATAGCAAAGGTGAATTTAAATTAAATGCTAACAAAGGAAATTATACTTTAGTAATTTCTTTTTTAGGCTATAAAACTAAACAAATAGCTATTAATACTTCAAAAGAACAAGGCTTTTTAGATATTAAACTTAAAGAAGATACCACCCTCTTAGATGAAGTACTTATTCAAAAAACAAAATACGATGATGATTGGAAATACAATTTATCACGTTTTAAACAAGGCTTTTTAGGCAGAAGTAAATTAGCTAAAGAATGTACTATTTTAAATGAGAAAGATTTACATTTCACATATAACTCTAAGAACAATACACTCAGCGCTACAGCGAAAAAACCACTACAAATAAAACACAGCGGATTAGGTTATCTAATTAGCTATGATTTAGTAGATTTTACACTAAAAGACAAACATTTGTTTTTTAGCGGGTATGCACAATACAGAAATCTAAAAAAATCTATTCGAAAGAAATGGAAAAAAAATAGATTAGAAGCGTATAATGGTTCTAAAATGCATTTCTTACGAAGCTTAATTTCTCAAAAATCAAAATCGGAAGGCTTTGTAATAAATCAATTTAAACGAGTTTTAAATATCGAGCGTCCTTCTAATAAAAAAATAAAAATGGCTAAAGAACTGATTTCTTTATATGGAAACACTATTGATTTCGCCAAAGAAATTATAAACCCAAAAACTCCTTTAGACAGTGCTTTATTTGTAATTAAAAAAGCTAGATTACCTAAATATCAAGATTATTTATATAAGCAAAATGTTCCTTATAAAGAAATGATTTCATTTAAAGATAATAGTCCTTTTTTAGATTTTGAAAACTACTTAATGATTATTTATACCAAAGAGCCTGAAGAAGATAATTACCTCATAGGTATCTTTGGTAAACGTAAAAAAGCATCTGGTGTTCAAACTTCTAATATTGTTTTGTTAAACGGAAAAGAGGTCATCGATAATTCAGGTATTTTATTAAATCCTAATGCTGTTTTTAATGAAGGGTATTGGGGCTTTGAATCTTTTGCTAATATGCTCCCTTTAGATTATCAGATTCCAAAAAACTAACTCTTATTCTTTTCTTCAATCCATTTACTCATATATTTAGTGGACTGTAGTGTTTGATATTGTAATAAATTCCCTAAAAAATTCTGAGTTCGATGTGTTTCTAAGTCCTGTTGAAGTTCTATAATTTTATCAATAAAAGGTTGTCCAATTTTTTCTTTATCATAGACATAATTGATTATTTCTTTCCCCGTTTCTTGATGATGTTTCCATGAATTTTTATTCCGATACACCTCTGCGGCTAAAAACGCAAAATCATCAAAATCATCTTCTACAAAACCACACCAAGGAAAACGATAGCACATTCCTTCTGCTCCAATAGATGTTGTAACACTTGGTGTTCCACAAATCATAGCCTCGGTTAATTTCCCTTTAATTCCTGCGCCAAAACGTATCGGAGCTAAAACAACTCTTGCATTTCGTACAACCTCCATCGCATCTTCGACAAAACCTTTTACTATAAACCCCTCTTTTTTATTATGTAATTGATTTATTTGTTGGGTTGCATATGCTCCGTAAACATGCAATTCTGCTTTAGGTAATTCTTTACGAATCAATTTCCAAATATGCTTTTTAAGCTGTAAAACAGCATCTACATTCGGGGCATGAAAAAAATTCCCTATAAACACAAAATGCGCTCGTTGATTAAAAGGCTTCCATTCATTAACCACATTTTCATCAATTTTATCCAATAGAAAAGGAAGATGGTATAATAAAGACTCATCAATTTTAAAGACTTCTTTAAGTAATTTCATTTCATGAGTAGAAATAATTAAACTTAAATCGCATCGTAATATTGATGCTATTTCTCGTTTAGCATCGTCTGACTTTAGTAAAGCTTCATTAGAAAATTCTTCTCCTCTTTTTAATTGTTGATGACGAGTTTTGCGTAAGAAATGTAAATCTTCTGTATCTAAAATACGTAAAGCATTCGGACAGTTCTCTGCAACACGCCAACCAAATTGCTCTTCCATCATAAAACGATCAAACATTACAATATTTGGCTGTAAGTGTTTTATAAAATCATCAAAAGAAGCCGAATTTAATTCAATTGAAATTTCATCTACATTTAATTTAGAAAAATCAATTGCTTTTTTACTTTTTTGAGCGGGAGAAGCAAATGTTACTTTATAATTGTTCTTTAATAATAATTCAATTAACTGCAACATTCTACTTCCTGCAGCAGAAGAATTGGGTTCAACCCAAACATAACCGATAATTAACACTTGTTCCATAATGGTTTCAAAGTTAAAATAATTAAAGTCAATTCATAAGAAATCAACTATTATATCTTATTTTTGTAGTAATTATTTTTAAAATAAAACTCAATTATAATGAAGTACGATTTAATCGTTATTGGTTCAGGTCCTGGAGGGTATATTGCTGCTATTAGAGCCGCTCAGTTAGGTTCTAAAGTTGCTATTATTGAAAAATATTCAACACTAGGTGGTACCTGTACTAATGTTGGATGTATTCCTTCAAAAGCATTATTAGACTCTTCACATCATTATTATGATGCTGTTCATCATTTTGAATCTCACGGAATTTCTGTTGAAAAAACATCGTTTGATTTTGAAAAAATGGTTGACCGTAAAGATAAAGTTGTAGAAACTACCACTGGTGGAATCAAATACTTAATGGACAAGAATAATATTACTGTTCATGAAGGGTTAGGTTCTTTTGAAGACGCTACACATGTAAAAGTTTCTAAAAATGACGGAACTTCAGAATTAATTGAAGGTACAAATATTATTATAGCTACAGGTTCTAAACCTTCTACTTTACCTTTTATCTCTTTAGATAAAGAGCGTGTTATTACTTCGACTGAAGCGTTAAAGTTAAAAGAAGTACCAAAGCATTTATTAGTTATTGGTGGTGGAGTTATCGGATTAGAATTAGGATCTGTTTACAAACGTTTAGGTGCAGATGTAACAGTAATTGAATATGCTCCGAAAATCA
The DNA here is from genome assembly GCA_965364955.1 of uncultured Tenacibaculum sp. Lineage (GTDB taxonomy): Bacteria > Bacteroidota > Bacteroidia > Flavobacteriales > Flavobacteriaceae > Polaribacter. Next base: position 14,605 of record CBDTZS010000069.1, read on the forward strand.
CACCAACGATGGATGCTGATATTTCTAAAGAACTTCAAAAAGTTTTAAAGAAGCAAGGAATGAAGTTTAACGTGAATCACGGTGTAACTTCTGTTGAAAGAAAAGGAGATAACGTTGTTGTAAAAGCAACCAACAAAAAAGGTGTTGAAGTTGAATTTACAGGAGATTATTGTTTAGTTGCTGTAGGTCGTAAACCTTATACTGAAGGTTTAGGTTTAGAAAAAGCTGGTGTAAAAATTTCTGATAGAGGAATGGTTGAAGTAAACGACCATTTACAAACTAGTGTTTCTAATATTTTTGCAATTGGTGATGTTGTTCGTGGAGCAATGTTAGCACATAAAGCAGAAGAAGAAGGGGTTGTTGTTGCTGAATTTTTAGCAGGACAAAAACCTCATATAGATTATAATTTGATTCCTGGTATTGTGTATACATGGCCAGAAGTTGCTGCAGTTGGTAAAACTGAACAAGAATTAAAAGATGCTGGCGTTGATTATAAAGCTGGTAAATTTTCTATGCGTGCTTTAGGACGTTCTCGTGCTAGTGGAGATCTTGACGGATTTGTAAAGGTATTAGCTGATAAGAATACCGATGAAATTTTAGGGGTTCATATGGTAGGTGCTCGTGTAGCCGATTTAATTATGGAAGCTGCCGTTGCAATGGAATACAGAGCTTCTGCTGAAGATTTAGCAAGAATATGTCATGGTCATCCAACATATTCAGAAGCTATTAAAGAAGCTGCAAAAGCTGCTTGGGATGGAAAACCTTTAAATGCTTAAAAAATTATTGCCTAACTTTTCTTAAAATTGAAGCAATCTTAATACTATAAAAGCAATCTCATTTGAGGTTGCTTTTTTTTTTGGCTTTATTCTTTGCTCGTTTTTCGGTAAACTCGCTACTATTGAATATAAATCATTATAACGAGTTCTATAGAAAAAACCGTTGTCAAATTAGTTTTATCTATATTTAATAACCTCTCTTTTTACTTAGAGCATCAATAATAGTCAAAAAACCTTCCCTATAATTAGCACTTATAGGAATCTCATTTCCATCAATGACCACACAATGTTTTTTAACAGTTTCTATGTGTTTTATTGCTATAATATAAGAGCGATGTATTCTTATAAAAAACTGCTTAGATAGTAATTCTTTTACTTCAGATATTTTATAACGTGCTAAAATGGAACGCCTGGTAGTGTGGAATGTCACATAATTACCATCACTTTCTATATATTTAATATATTTAATAGGTAACTGATGAAATTCCGAACCACTTTTGATAAAAATGGTTTGCTCAGATACATCATTAGAAATTTCAGCACTGGTTGTATCTCCTTCCTTATTTTGACTAAGTACTTGTTTTACTTTCATTACTGCTTGAAGTAGTCGATCAAACGTAATAGGTTTTAATAGATAGTCCACCGCTTTAAGCTCATAACTTTCTAAAGCATATTCTGAATAGGCTGTTGTAAAAATAATAAGTGGCGGTTTTTCTAAAAACTTAGGAAGGCTAATTCCCGATAACTTAGGCATATTAATATCTAAGAAAAGA